>JBEISV010000215.1:0-7553 GCA_040375265.1 Verrucomicrobiales bacterium | reverse complement strand
TGCGGACCATGACCGGATACGGATGCGCGCCGTAGGCCGTGCCGAGAATGTAGTGGGTGCTGCGGACATTGGTCACCCAGTCGCGCATGGCCTCGTTGACGGCTTCCTTCAGCGTCTTCTGGCCGGCATGCACCGGCACCACGTCGGCGCCGAGCATCTTCATGCGATAGACATTCAGGGCCTGGCGTTCACAGTCCACCGCGCCCATGTAGATCACGCACTTGAGGCCGAACATCGCCGCGACCGTGGCGGTGGCGACGCCGTGCTGGCCCGCGCCGGTCTCGGCGATCACGCGGGTCTTGCCCATGCGCTTGGCAATCAGGGCCTGGCCGAGGGCGTTGTTGATCTTGTGCGCGCCGGTGTGCAGCAGGTCTTCGCGCTTCAGGTAGATCTTCGCGCCGCCGAGCTCCTTCGTCAGGCGTTCGGCGAAGTAGAGCGGCGTGGGCCGCCCGACAAACTCGCGCAGGTAGTAGCTGAGCTCGCGCTGGAACTCCGGGTCCTGCTGCGCGCGGAAGTATTCGGCCTCCAACTGCTGGAGCGGATACCAAAGCGTCTCCGGCACGTAGCGGCCGCCGAACTGCCCGAACCGGCCCTGATCGTCGGGCATGGCGGGCGAGGCGAATTGCGGCGGAGTGGCGGGCGCGGTCGTCGTGCTCATCGTGTGGGCCGACGCTAACGCGGAACCGCGCCGGGAAAAGCGGGAAGTGGGCCGTGCCGACGTCACTTCACCGAAGCCGGTCGAAATCTTCTGGGAACCGCCTCACTTCGGGAGGTCGTCGAAGTAGTCGCGGACGGCGTTGCGGTAGGCCTTGGGGACCTGTTCCTGGTTGAGCGCCGCCTGGGCATCGCTCTGCGCGGTGGTGACCGCCTCGGTGTAGGCCACCTTGCTCTCGCCCTTGATGCTGACGCCCTTGAGCGTGATCGAGGGCATCGGGCCGCCGGGCTGGATCTGGCCGCGCACCTTGGTCGGCGCCAGGTTGTCGGGCGTGCCCGCGTCACGCTCAGTGTGACCCTTGGCCGCCATGTCGGGCCGGTTGACGCTCGAGTTGTCCCAGAAGTCGTCGATTTGACTGGGCATGGACCACGCGCTGGAGTCCGACCACGTGCCCACGCCCTTGCCGCCCTTGCCGGATTTCTGGCTGAAGCCGGGGTTGCTGCCCGGCTTGGTGCCCCAGCCCTGGCAATTGCCGACGCAGGCCTGCGCCTTCTGAAGGTTGGCGAGCGCGGACATCATCGCCTGCGCGTCATTCATCTGTTCCAGCAGCTTCTTGAGCTCACCCTGGGCATCGGCCAGGCCCTGCTTGCATTCGCCGCTGGCGGCGCCCTGCTTTTTCATCGCGGACAGCGCCTTTTGCAGGTGCTCGCCAGTCTTGCCGTATTGCTCGCCGGGTTTGACGCCTTTCTGGATTTCCTCGGCCAGCTTCGCCAGCTGCTCGGGCGTCAGGCCGCCTTTCTGCAACTGGTCGATCATCTTCTGGAGCGACTCGATGGCGGCTTCCGCCTGGCCGTTCTTGAGCTGTTCGCCGAGATCCTTGCCCAGTTTTTCGGCCTGCTGTTGGAGCTGCGCCAGGGTCTTCGCCATGTCGGCCAGCTTTTCCAAATCGTGTTCCGCGACCTCCAGATCCTTCAGGAACTGCTCGACCTGGGCGTTCTGCAAGGCGGCCACGGCCTCGTCCAGGCTCGGCAAAGGCATGCCCATGGACTCCGCCTTGCGGGCCAGCTCGCTGGCCATTTTCGCGAGGGCTTCCTTCGCGGCCTGGGCAACACCGGGATTGTTGTCGGCCAGCCCCTTGGCGGCTTCCTGCAACTTCTGGAGATCCTTCTGCAGCTTCTCCATTTCGTCTTCCTTGCCGGCCTTGTCCCCTAGTTGCTTCTGCGCCTGCTCAATCTGCTTCTGCAACGCCTCGGGCGTTTTCTGCGGCGCGGTGCCGCCGGGCGTGCGGGCAGCCTTCTCCATCTTTTTCAGCGTCGGGTTCTTCGCCAGTTCGCTGCTCTGCTGCTTGAGCTGGTCCGTCGCCTTGGCCAGATCCTTCAGGGCGTCGTCGCGGGTAAGCTTCGCGGTCTGAAGGCGTTCGCCCAGTTCCTTCACGTCGTCGAGGCTCTTGCGGGTCGTCTCCAACGCCGGCTTGCGCTGTTCCATGCTCCTCTTGGTGAGGTTGGCCAATTGCTGGCCGGCTTCCTTGATCACCTCGGCGTCCCTCTTCTTCTGGACGTGGGCTTGGGACCGGTATTCCGGCAGCAATCCCAGCACGACAATCAAGGCCAACGCGGCTACCACCCATCGCGCGATCCGCGGCAAACCGACCGGCAGCAGTTTCCTGGGGTCCACCTGCGCGGCGGCGGCCTGGGCGTCGCCCAAGATCAATTCCTGCCAACGGCCGCCACCCGGTTTGACGGCGACTTCCAAGGCGGTGGAAAGGCGTTCCTGCAAACCCTGCTTCTGGTCCAGCCACCGGCACGCCTGCTCGTCAGTCAGGCGCGGCCAGAAGGCGATCAGGAAGCCCACCGCCGGCGCCAGCAGCCCCAGCAACCCGGCCGCGGTGACCACCGCGTAGGGAACAGGCGCCAGCTTCCAGACACCCAACGCCACCACGAAAATCACCGCGCCGCCCCAGGCTCCACGCCACAGGCCGAGCCAGCCGCGGAGCCAACGTTGACGGGCAGCCGTCCGGCGGGCGGCGTGCTGGATGGTGGTCAGGGCGTCCATGGCAGGAAACTGGTTCGGCGGTTCAGGGCTTGGAAAGCGGATTCCGGGATTCGTTCACTGGCGTTCGTATTCGCCTTTGTTCACCCGCTTGAGGACGGTGAAGCCGGCCTTCTTGGCGTCCGTGATCGACAGGGGCTTCATGAGCGAAGGGGTATTGAAGGCCGAGATCAGCTTGCGCACCGGTTTGCGGCAAGCCGGGCACGCCGTGAGCTCGGGCGCGGTCACCGGGCGCCGGAGCGTGAACTTGCCGCCGCACGCGGCACAGTTTCCGTCGCACAGTTCGTATTCGTAAAGCGGCATGGCGGGAGCCTAACCGCATTTGACCGGGGTGAAAGCGCCGAATCACGCAGCCAATTCACCGCGGGCGAGGCGCTTCACCACGCCCGCGGACGAGGAGCACCGCCTCAGTCCTCCAAGTCGCGATGATCGATTTGCGCCGCCAGCTCCAGCCGCCGCTCGGCTTCTGCGGCATACCCGGGCGCACAGTCGTCCGGCGAACCGGGCCAGGAAAAGACCAGCAGGCGCGCCAGCCAGCTAGCCAGTTCGGCTCGCCGCTCGCGGCGGAACCGTTGCACCTCGCCCCATGTAAACTCATGGCCGCCACCTAAGTGGCGACACATGGGTTCCTCGGCAAACAGTGCCGCGATGTCGGTCGAACCGTAACGGCCGGTGGCCAGGCACCAGAGCAGCACGGCCGCCAACGCCTCGGGGGCCGACGGGGACTTCAAGTCCGGCGGCAAGTCGAGCGCCTGCCGCACCCGTCGCGCCAGCACGACTGCCGGCTGCCATTCGCGCAGGTCTTCCGGAAAGCGACCCGCCGGCGCGACCTCGCCGGCGGTCTTGCGAAAGACCAGCGTCTGGGTGTCCGAGTCGGCAGTCATGCCATTGGGCTTAGCTTTGGTGGTTGGCCGACGTTTGGCGGGCAAACCGGCGCCGGAGCGCCAACGCCAGAAGACCTGCCCCGACCACGCCGCCTACGTTGGCCGGTTCCGGCACGGCCACGGCGTCGAGACGGACATGGTCGAAATTGACCTCAATGCCGGCCGGACCGTCGAGGCTCACCAACCGGATGCCGAGCGGTTCGCCCGCCAGCGGATGCGCCGCCCCAATGGTGATCGCCACGGTGGATTCCAAGAATCGGCCTTCGCCGGGCGCGAGCGTGTTGTTGTCAGAGGCGACGACCTGGCCGCCCGCCATCAGGTCCACTCGGTAGCCCGGGAAGCCGCTGAAATTGAACGGGGCGTTGGCGGGGGAAATGTTCCCGACATGCACGTTGAGCGTGTAGGCCATCCCGGTTTGCAACGTGTCGGCCAGCGTCTGCTGCAGGCCGGTTTCGGTGGGACCACCCGTGAGCAGGAACACGACCGCGACGTTGTCCCCGTCGGGAACCGGGTCCGAGTAAAGCGTCGTCGTCGCCGGATCCAGCACCCCGACATCGCGGCCGGCGAAAACATCCACATAACCGTAGGTGGACCAACCCACGGGCGGCGCCGAGGTGTCGAACGTGCCGGCGGCGATGGCCGGCGTCTCGAAACTCGGGTTGTTGACGATAAGCAGGGCGCCCGACACGGGTTGGACCAGGGAAAGGCCGGCCACCAAGGCCGCGCCAAGAGGGAGGTTTTTCATGGGAAAAGAGATGGGGGTGGGCAACCGGGGTTCAGCGGGTCCAAGCCTCGACAAAGACCGGGACATTGGGCGGGAACGTCGCATTGACGGTGATCTGGGCCGAACCCGCGGCCACGTTGTTGATGGTCGCGGGAATTGGGGGCGGGGCGTTGCCACTCGCCGGAGTCAGGCGCACGGACACGGGCACTTCCACCCCGAAGTCGGACGCTTCCAGCACGATGGGCTGCACGGCCGGCGCGTTGAACGGCAGAGTCACGGTGAAGCCGGCCGGTGCATCGGGCGGCACCAGCACGCCGGCCACGCTGATCAGGCGCAGGCTCGGAATGTTCGGCGGGAAGGTGACCATGAAGGCTTCGCTCGCGGTGACGGGTGCGTTCTGTGGGGAAAAATTCAGGGCAAACCGCTGGCGCTCGATCAGGTCACACCGGATCCGGCCGGCATTCTCAAAGGTGGTTCCGCCGCTGACATCAAGGCTGCCGGTTCCCGCAATCAGGGGGGCCACCATTCGGATCGCGCCGCCCGAACCACATTGGTCCCGCGATCCCGCACCGCTGGCGGACACAGTTCCAGCATTGGTGATGGCCATGGAGGAGGCGATGAGGATCGCGCCGCCGCCGCCACCACCACCCGAGCCGGGAAGGCCACCGCCGCCCGAACCGCCCACCAGGGGCATCAACAATTGGCTGCCATAAAGGCTGCCATCTGAACCTGGCCGAAAGCGCTGGGGGACGTTGAAATGATTGGTGCTGATGCTAACACCATAGACTCCGCGGCCCGAATTCGTGGTTAGCAAGGCACCCCTGCCGGCACCCGGCCCCAATCCATCACCGGGAAGGCTCCCGGCGATGCCCGGCATCCCGCCATCGAAGCCTCCCGGACCGCCCCGCCCCCCCGTCGTCGCGGTGCCACTTTCGGCGTCCACCCGGATGACTCCCGTAATGTTAATCGGGCCGGTCGCCAACAAGTAGACCGGCGTGTTGGCGGCGTTGCGGATGAACCGCACAGTGACACCGCTGGGAATGTTTACGGAGGTGAAATTCAGGCGTCCGTCGGGCGGCAGGGCGAGGGTGGTATTGTTCGTTGGGGCAAACTCTCTGTCCGCGCCGGTGCTGCCGGATTGGAAGAACTGGTTTTGGGCCCGCACGGCGAGACTGGCCACGCTGGCGGAGAGCAGGACAACGAGCAGAGGGAACAGCTTCATGGATGAATGATTGAGGTTACGGAAAGGGAACGCCGGCGCACTCATTGGCGCCCGACGAAGATTGTCTGGGGATCGGCGACCATCGGCCCGGGGGGAACTCCGGCTGCGAGGCCAAAGGCCGGTCGGACCACCGACAACCGGGGAGGAGTCGCCACGGCCACCGGCGATCCGCTGCCGGTGCCGAAGCCCGGTCGGATGACCCGCGGCATGTGCGGGTTCGCGACGGGCACGGGGAGCAACCCCGCGGTGGTGCCAAATCCCGGCCGGATCACCCGTACATCCTGCGGCAACGAGCCGGTGACAGCGGTCCCGACGGCCTGGGCGCCAGTAAACTGCGGCCGGATGACGCGGGGAGTGTGGGGAGTCGCCACGATGATTCCCCGGCGCGCGCCGGTGCCGAGATTGGCGTTCCAGGGCGTGCTGGAGATGTCATTCGGGTCGGACCCCTCGGCCAACTCCGTCACGGTGGGCACGCCGTCATGGTCCTCGTCGCCCGGCACCGCGCTGCCACCGGCCAGGAATTCGTCGCAGTCATCAATGCCGTCACCGTCCGTATCGCGGGCATTCGGATTGAAGCCCAGCACCGCCTCTTCGGCATCGGTCAGGCAGTCGCCGTCCGCGTTCGGGGAATCCAGGACCACGATCTCCCGGTTCAGCACGCCGTGGTCCGCGAGCGACGTGATGACCACCTGATTGGTGCCGGGCGCGAGCACGAACCGGACTGTCCGGCTGCCCGCGCTGACGCCCCGCACGAAGTTGGTGCGGATGCCCAGGCGGTTGAAGATGCGCACCGACACTTCCTGTTCGCGCGGGTTCAACGCCCGGGCTTCACCCCCGCGGTTCAACTGGATGCCGGTGCGCAAGCCAAGGTTGATGGCCGAGAAGTCCGGTCCGGCCAGTTCACCTTGGGCCGACGACGGCAATTCTGGGATCGGCGCCCGCCACGACGGCGGGGTCGCCAGGTCATGCGACTGCACCGTCATCAGGAACCCGCCCTCGCCCCATTCTCCAGCGCGATGCCGGAGCGGCCAGGCGCCGGGCTCAGCCACCAGTCGTTCACCGGCCAAGATGTGGATGGTCCCTGCGCCGCCCGGTCCCCCGCCGCCGCCGCGACTGCGGGGGATGCCAGGGTTCTCGGTGTAGTTATGCCCTACGGGTTGACCACCGTTCCCGCCGTTGCCGCCGGAGGTATCCACCACGGCGTTGGTTCCGACGGTCACCGCTTCGCCGGCCACCAGGCTGATCGCACCGCCGCCGCCACCGCCCGCACCGCCGCCGAGCCCGACGATGAATTCGCGGTTCCGGTCGAGGTCACCGACCCGGAACGAACCGCCGCCACCACCACCGCCGCCGCCGGGCGCAATCTGCCGTTGGCCGGCGAAAAAGCCGGAGCGGGGCGCGCGAATCACCAGGCCGCCCGGCACGCCTTGGTGCCCTTTCCGTCCCTCAGGGTGATCCGAGACCAAGTCCTCCGCCAAATCGCGACCCAGGTCATAAACGCCCGGCGACGAATGCGCCCGGAGGGCGCTCAGTTGCCCGCCGAAGATCCCATACATCCCTTCGCCGTAAGCCTCGAGCTCGCCGGCTTCGTTCCCGCTTTCCGAGCCATTGACGCCCGAGAGGCCGAAGATCCGGCCGAAGGCACCGGGCAGGTATTCGTTGAGGTTGACCGTGCGCAGCGGTTGGCCGTCCGGGCGAATTCCGGGCCGAAGGCTCCCGGATTCCGGCGGGCGACCGTCCCCTGCCCCGGTGCGCGAACGGTCGGGCTCCGGCATTACGCCGGGTTGGGCGACCTGCGCGGCCGGTCCCGCGGGTCCGGCGGCGGTGACCGTGCCGCGGAGTTCCAACGAATCGGTCGCCTGCCACGCCAGGACGCGGGCAAGGCTTTCAAGGCGGGCCCCGGCCGCGATCTCGATCCGCGAGAACGTGGCGCGGTTCGTCACCGGTTGCGCGGGGATCGTGACCGACTGACCGAGTGCGAGGACAAACTCGTCGAGTCCCGTCACGGTGATCGGCACG
>JBEISV010000087.1:0-13145 GCA_040375265.1 Verrucomicrobiales bacterium | reverse complement strand
GCCCGCAACGTCTTCAGCTCCCGCTCGGCGGACTCGGTGCGGCGCTGGTGTTCGGCGCGTTCCGCGCGGGTGCCGACCGTGATGACGCGCTCGTTCGGCTTGAGCCAGCGGTCAGGATCGAACGCCGGCCGGAGGATCGCCTGGAGTCCGTAGTATTCGGCCTGCGTGACCGGCTCGAACTTGTGGTCGTGGCACCGCGCGCATTGCAGCGTGAGCCCGAGGAACGCGTGGCCGATGAGCTGCACGTTGCCTTCAAGCACCGCGTATTTGTCCACCTTCACCTCCAGCGGATTGCCGTCGCTCTCGCCGGAACCGTCGGGCGGATTGCGGAAGAAGTGCGTCGCGGTCAGCGCTTCCAGCATGTCGGGCGTCACGTCGCCGTCGGTCGAGTAGCCGACGAGTTCATCGCCGGCGACCTGTTCGAGCAGGAAGCGGTCGAACGGCCGGTCGGCGTTGAAGGCGCGCACCACGTAGTCGCGATACTGCCAGGCAAGCGGCCGGTCGGAGTCAGCGTTGAAGTAGCCGTTGGAATCCGCGTAACCCGCGATGTCGAGCCAGTGGCGGCCCCAGCGTTCGCCATACTGCGGCGAGGCGAGGAACTGTTCCACGAGCTGTCGCCACGCCTCCGGGCGGGAGTCGCCCACGAACGCGGTGACCTCCGCCGGCGACGGAGGAATCCCGCGCAGGTCGAAGCTCAACCGGCGAATCAGGGTTCGCCGGTCGGCCTCGGGAGCAGTTTGAAGCCCCTGGGCTTCCAGCCTTGGGGCGATGAAGCGATCTACCGGCGAGCGAACCCAATCCGAGTTCCGCACGGACGGAGGATCAATCGGCGCCGACGGCCTGAAGGCCCAGTGTGGAGGCAGGGGCGGGTTGGCGTCAGCGCCCCGAGCCGCGACGACCAACGCCAGGCAGACCGCTCCCGCCAGCTTCGCGAAGCAGTTCCGGCACCGGCGAATCGGGGCGACGTTCATGGCGGGCAAGCGGCGGCAAGCAAACCGAATCCGGCCATCGGCCAGCAAGCGGCAATCCGGGATTGGGAGCATCTGGACAACGTGCGGCTGGGGCCGCGGCCGGACTTCAATGGTGCTCGATTCGTTCGGGCTGAAAGTTGAGTTCCGCGCCACGAACTCGCCCTCCTGCCCTTTGGTCCGTCGCGGAACCTTTGGTGGTTTGTCTCCAGAAGGTCATGCGCGTATAACCTCGCCCGCCACAATTGCTTGCCTCAGCCCGCAATTGCGGGCGCCACCGGCACAAATTTGAACATGCACTCTTCCATAAACCATCTGACGCGCGGTGCGATTCTCGCCGCGCTGGCCACCACGGCCGCCCACGCCCAGTTCACCGGGCCCAGCAGCTCGCAGTCACCCTATGTGCTGCCGGCCGGCAGCATCGGTTCCACCACTTCCATCCTGACCGCCGGCGATGTCGTCGATGGCTACAAGATGGTAGGCATTCCCGATGGTCTCGGCGCCTACGACAATGGGAATGGCACCTTCACGGTGCTCATGAACCATGAAATTCCGGCAAACTCCGGCGCAGTGCGGGCGCACGGCGCCACCGGGGCCTTCGTTTCGGAATGGGTGATCAACAAGGCGGACCTGTCCGTCGTCAGCGGCCGTGACCTGATCACCACTGTAAACATCACGTCGGGCACCACCGCCTTCAACCGCTTCTGCTCGGCGGACCTCCCTGCGCCGTCCGCCTTCTACAACGGCGTGGTGGGCACGTCCGAGCGGCTCTTCCTGAACGGCGAGGAATCCGGCGCCGAAGGCCGGGCCTTTGCCCACGTCGCCACGGGGCCGAACAAGGGCGTCAGCTACGAGCTGCCGTCGCTGGGCAATTTCTCTTGGGAGAACGCCGTCGCGAATCCCTTCGCCCAGACCAAGACCATCGTCATGGGCACCGACGACAGCACGCCCGGTCAGGTTTACATGTATGTCGGCAACAAACAGGCCGGCGGCAACGAAGTGCAGCAGGCTGGCCTGACCGGCGGCAACCTCTATGGAATCAAGGTGAGCGGCGTCACCGCCGAGGACCGCACCAACGGCATCGATGGGACGGCAGGCAACGACGACTCCAAGACGTTTACCCTCGCCCCCCTCGGTGATGTTTCCGCCAAGACGGGTGCGCAGCTCCAAACGGACAGCGCCACCGCCGGCGTGACCGAATTTCTCCGGCCGGAGGACGGCGCCTGGAATCCGCTCAATCCGAGTGAATTCTACTTCGTGACCACCGACCGGTTTTCGAACGTGGAGGCCGGCACTGGTTTGACCCAAGGGAAAAGCCGTCTTTGGCGTCTTTCCTACGACGACCTCGCGAATCCGGAAACCGGCGGCACGATCGACCTGCTGCTGACTGGCGACGATGCCGGCCAGATGTTCGACAACATCACGGTCCTGAGCACCGGCGAACTTCTGTTGCAGGAAGATGTCGGCAGCAACGCCCACCTCGGCAAGACTTGGAAATACAATCCGACGACCGACTCGTTGATCGCGCTGTTCACCCATGATTCCAACCGCTTCATCACGGGAGGGGGCGGTTTCCTCACGCAGGATGAGGAGGCGTCCGGCGTGATTGACCTGTCGGGAATCCTTGGGCCGGGCAAAATCATGTTTGTGGATCAGGCCCACTACGCCGTGGCCGGAGAACAGTTCGAGGGCGGCCAACTGCTGGTTGCCGACGTTCCCGAAGCCGAAACCTACGCTGCCGGCGCAGTCGTCGGTGGGTTTGCCCTCTGGCAATGGCGTCGTCGCCGGTGATGTGATTTCAAATGGTTCTTTTGCGGACGGCGTCGCTTCGGCGACGCCGTCTTTTTCATTTCTGTCGGCGCTGGATCTTCATTTCCACCTCGCCGAGGTCGAACGGCGCTTCGGGATTCGCCTCCGGAATGGTGACCGTCTGGATCGCGTAGCCCCGCCATTCGGCTGCCTGCTGCTGCCACAGGTCCTGCCGGACCCGGTCCGCCGGCAAGGCCGTGAGGCTCAACTGATACTCGCCGGGCGGCACTCCGCGGACCGCGAACGTCCCGTCGGCCGCAACGTCGACCGTGTAGCTGATCCGCTGCCGGTTCAGCGCGCGGCCCGCATCGGACTGATGCCATTCCACCCGCCACAGTTTGCCCTCCTCGTCGGACAGGCCGGCGGGCGGAGTTACTGAAGGCAGGTGCCGACCCAAGCTGTGCCCGGTCAGATGGCGCCGCCAGTCGGTCACGAGCCCGGGCTCGGAGGACTTCAGCCGGCCGGTGACAGCGCCGCCGGCCGGGTCGGGTTCGCCGACGACCACGGAGGCCGTTTCCCCAGCGTGGACCGTAATCCGGGTTTCATCCGTAAACGGCACGCCATTGCCTTGCGTCAGGTAGAGCCTCAAATCACTCGCGGGAATTCCAGTGATCCGGAAATGTCCCTGCGCATCACTGCGGATTTGGAAGGTCAACACATCAAGTGAAACGGCGCCGGAATAGTATCCGAAGCTCGGGTCCAGCAGATTGACCATCTGGTCCGCGACCGGCTGACCGGCCCGGCTGACCACACCTTCGATCGCGCCAAACGGTTCCAGACGGACTTCCAGAGCTGCGCCGCTCCGCGCCCGCAGTCGGCCAAAGCCGGCGGACGAAACAGCCACCACCGTGTGCGGCACGCGCACCGGCGGAAACCGGAAGCGACCGGCGCTGTCAGCGTTCGTGACGATTGAAAAGTCGTCCCGGCGGAACTTACCGCGGAGCAACGCCACGCTGTGTTCCAGGGTGCAAAGCGCCACCTCAGCGCCGGCCGCGGGAGAACCGTTGGCGTTCAGCACGACCCCGTGGATTCCGCCGTTCGGATCTTCGCGGCGCAGCCTGAAGTCACAGCGCGGTTCACCGTTTGGACCTGGCACCGGCCGCCCGATTTCGGTCGTATAGCCTTGGGCTTCCACGCGGATCGCCATGACTCCCGCCTCGTTGAACTTCAAACGGTAGGCGCCATTCGTTCCGTAATGCAGTTCGCTCCGGTCAAAGTTGGGCTGGTCGTAGCCCTCGCCGGGAATCGCCTTGAACCGCGCCACCGGCGCTCCGGTCTGAGCGTCCACGACCGCACCGACAACGGTCAGGACCGGAAGCAGGGTCACCGTCTGCTCCGAACCGTCGGTGCGAAGCGGGAAACCGCGCGCCATCCGGTAGCCGGGTGCGTGGGCGGTGAAAGTCCGCGTCTCGTTGCGCGGCGCGCTCCGCCAGGTGACCCAGCCGTCGGCATCCGACGTGTCATCCCAGCCCAGTGCACCCGCGCCCATGCCCTCGTCGAGCAGCAGGGTGGCGCCGACGATGGGTTCGCCGTTGGTGTCGATGATCCGGGCCCGCAGCAGACCGCCGGGATCCAATTGCACACGGACGGCTTCGCCGCCACCGACGGCATTGAACCGATTCGGGGCGAAGCCCTCGGCCATCGCCACGAGCTGCACTTCCCCTGGCGGCAAGCGTCGGACCGTGAATTGCCCGTCAGTGTCGGTTAACACCCCTTCCTCATGCCAGGCTGGCGCAATCTTCGCCCCGCCCACCGGTTCACCGGCGGCATCGACTACCCGCCCGAACGCCACCAACCCGGCACGAAGGACGGTTACCGCCTTGCGGGCGCGGAGGTTGGCAAAGACTTCTCGGCCGACCTCCGAACTATCGTCGCGGCTAACGGACAGCGAATCTTCCTTCACGTAATCCGGATGCTCGAACTCGAAGGCAAACCGTTCCCGCACGGGCGGAATCGTCGCACACAGCCAGCGGCCCTGCGCGTCGGTGGCCCCGAGCCGGATCCGCCGCATGAAGCCCAACCGTTCGCGATCCTCGTCGGGCTCGCGCCACGACGTGTCACTGAGGTGATAGGTCAGCCAGACCGATACGCCGGCGAGGGGGCGACGCTGTTCGTCCACCACCTGCCCGCCGACGGTTTCCGCACGGCCAAGCCGAAGCGTGTAACCTTCGGGTCGCGGATGCTGCCAGTCAGCACGCCAGGTGAAGAAACGGTTCTCGAAACCGGGCACATGGGCACCTGCGTCCATTCGCTGGAGCGCGCCGCGCGGAAGCGGGACTAGGCACACGCCGGCGGCATCCGTGACGAGATCATCCGGGGTCAGCCACTCGCCGTTGGCGACGAAGTTCAACGGCACCCGGGCGCCCGGCAGCGGATCACCCGAATCGGCCGCGACGACCTGGAGGCGGAAGATTTCGTTGCCATTCAACCGCGGGGCGACTCCCGGCGTATGCGAGACCGACTCGGCGGGCGCTTTCGCGGTTGAGACGGGTTCCGGCGAAAGGGCCGGGCGCGCGCCCGGTTGGGTCGAGGTCACGACCAAGACCGTCAGCAGCGCGGCCGCCCCCACGAAGGCGGCGGCGAACTTGACTCGGGTCCAACGCCAAGCGGCCGCAACCTGCTCCGCGAGGCTGCCCGCAGCACCCGCGTGAGCGGCCCCGGAGACAACGCTACCTGTGATCGTCGTCGCGAGTCCCGCCGGCGGTGTGGCTACGAGCCGGTCCGTGAGCAATCCGGCGAGCAGGGCGACCGTCAAGGTGACGCCTTTGGTCGCCAAGACGCCACGAAGCTTGTCGAGGGCGCGGTTGACCCGCTTCTTCGCCGCCTCCTCCGTCAGGCCGAGGGCGACGCCGACTTCGCGGTGGTTACGGCCTTCGGCGAAGCGCAGCAGCAGGGCGTTGCGGTCCGGTTCGGCGAGGCCGGCGAGGGCTTCATCGAGTTCGGGGGTGAGGCGGTTCCAGTGGGGATCGGGCGCGTGGAGTTCTTGCATGGCGAGGGCTTCCTGTTCGCGTCGCTGCCGCCGGCCTTCGGCCCGCTGGGCGCGGGCCGCGACGAACCGGGTGGTGCGGAAGAGCCAGCCGGCGAGCACCGACTTCGGTCCGAACGTGCCGGCCTTGCGGGCCAGCAGGAGGAACACGGCCTGCGCCACGTCGGCGGCCAGGGCGTCGTCCTGCACCTGCCGGCGGGCGGCGGAGTGGACGAGCCCGAGGTGACGTTCGACCAGTTGGGCGAACGCGGCCTCCGAGCCGGTGCGGGCGTAGTCGGCGAGTAATTGATGGTCTTCCATGTCAGCGAGACGGTTTCATTGGGTAGTCCCCGCCGCCCGGCGGAAACGGGACAACCACCGGGCGATCCCACTTTTCGTGCATGAGCCTCCCGTGATCGCACGGAGGCTGTCGCCACCTTTTTGCCTGCCCCCGGACTGCCGGTCGCGTCAGGCTCGGCTCGCATGAGCACCACGATCCGTCTGTGTGGCGAACTGGCGCCGTGGCCGTCCCGGGAAGCCTTGGCCGAACTGTTGGGTGCCGCCGGACTCCGGGTCACCGTCGGCCAGCATTCCCTGCGCGTCACCGATTGCGCCCACTTCGTGTTCCAAGATTTCGGGCGGTCGACCGGCGACCCTACTGTCGATGCGGACGGTCCCGACCTCGCCACCCTTTCGAAGGAGGCGGCGCAGGTCTCCGCCGCGCTGGCCCAAGCGGACGTCCGGCACCGCTTCGAACTCTACGATGAGAGCGACGAAATGGTGGGTTACCTGCACCACCAATGGCCGCCGAGGTAGGCCCCGGCCGCTCTCGGACTAGGGCTTCGCCGGGCTGGCAGTCACCGGTCCCCGCAGGCCGCGGTTGCCTTCGTCTTGGGGATTGTCCGGACGCGGATAATCGCGCCAGAGCCAGCGCAGCATCTCCGGCATCATTGCGCCGCCCTGCTTGTTGGAGTGCGTGCCGATGCCCCAGCAGTAATTCACGTCGTAACCATTGGCGGTGAGCGCTTCGACCATGAGCCGGTTCTGGGCATGCCAATCCCACTGTGGGTCGTAGCTGCCGTCCCGGCGTTTGCCCCGGTTGTCATTCAGGCCGTCCTGCAGGAAGATGCGGATGGGCTTACGGTCCGTCTGCCGAACCATTTCCGGGTAACGGTGGCCGCCGCGGATATTGGTGAAGCTGCCGATGGTGCTGATGACCTTCCGGAACTGGTCCGGCCGATGCCAGGCCACGGTCCAGGCGCAGATGGCGCCGGAACTGGCGCCCGCGATCGCGCGATCCTCGGGGTTGTTGGAGAGGTTGTAGTCCTTCTTCAGCGCGGGCAGCAGCTCGTCGACGATGAGTTTGGCGTAATTGTCGTTGAGCTCGTTGTATTCGGTCGGCCGGTTGTTGATGCGGTCGCCCCAGTCGGCGGAGGACGATTCCTTCTGTTCCGGCGTGTGTCCCGGGTTGATGAACACGCCGAGCGTCACGGGCATCTCGCGGCGGTGGATGAGGTTGTCGAACACGAACGGAATCCGGTAGTCACCGTTGGTGCTCACGAACGCGTGGCCATCCTGGAAGATCATCAGGGCAGCCGGCGTCTTGGGATCGTATTGGGCCGGCACGTAAACCCAATAGTGCCGGGTCGTGTTCGTGAAAACCTGGCTCGGCAGTGTCAGCGGACCGATGACCTTGCCCTGGGGCACGCCTTCCTGGGGCAGGGAATCGGGGCCGAGACGGTAAACGTTGTCCGTCGGCGCGGCGGCCAGGGGCAGGAGGGCCAAGGCGGCTGCCCCGCCAAGGGCGAGCAGAAGGCGAAGCGCATTCCGCGCACCCCGCACGGAATTGAGTGGGGAGGAGTTCATGGTGAGGAAACGCCCGGAAGACGACGCGAACCAGCGGGCCGATTCAATCGGATTCACCGACCGGCCGCGGCAGCCTGGGCATGAGCGATTCTCGGGGTGCCAGTGTTTCCGTGGAAAGATTCTCATGCTTCGCGCGCTCGCCTTGCTTCGCGTCGCAAGGATGATTTGCCCGGAATCACCGGCGGACGAAGGGAACAGAAACGCGCCGCCGGTGAGGGTGTCGCCCGCTTTTGTTTTCCCATGCCGATGACTGTCAGCCATTCGCCGATCGAGCAATATCTCCAGCACCTCCACGACAAGTTCGCGCGCCTCGAGGACGGGCAGGTGGCGACCTACATTCCTGAGTTGGGTCGGGCCCGCCCGGGCTGGTTCGGCATCGCCGTGGCCACGGTGGACGGCCAGGTCTACGAGGTGGGCGACAGCCGGCAGGAGTTCACCATCCAGTCCATCTCCAAGCCGTTGGTGTATGGCCTCGCGCTGGAGGCCGCCGGACTGAAGACGGTGCTGTCGAAGGTCGGCGTCGAGCCCTCGGGCGAGGCGTTCAATTCCATCAGCCTCGACCCCAAGACCGGGCGGCCTCTGAACCCCATGATCAACGCCGGGGCCATTGCCACGACGGGACTCGTGCCCGGAAAATCCCCCGAGGAACGCCAGGCCCGGCTGTTGGAGCTGATCGGTGAATTCGCCGGCCGCGAACTGTCGCTCGACGATGCGGTTTACCGTTCCGAACGGGACACCGGCCACCGCAACCGCGCCATCGCGCATCTGCTTCGCAACTTCGACGTGCTCACCGGCGATCCCGAGGACCCGCTCGATCTCTATTTCCGCCAGTGCTCCATTTCCGTCACCTGCCGCGACCTCGCGGTGATGGCCGCGACCTTGGCCAGCGGCGGCGTCAATCCCGTGACCCGTCGCCGCGTGCTCCAGCCGCAGAACACCGGGCGCCTGCTCAGCGTGATGAGTTCCTGCGGCATGTATGACTACGCCGGCGAATGGATCTACAACGTCGGCATGCCGGCCAAGAGCGGCGTCGCCGGCGGCATCTTGGCCGTCTTGCCCGGCCAGCTCGGCATCGGCGTTTTCTCGCCGCCGCTGGACGCCAAGGGCAACAGCGTGCGCGGCATCCGCGTGTGCAACGACCTGTCCAACGACTTCGGCCTGCACCTGTTCAATACCCCGCGCGTCGTCACGCCCGCGTTGAAGCACGTCCAGACCGCCGCGGAAGTCCGCAGCAAACGCCTGCGCCTGAAGGCGGAACTCACGGTCCTCCGCGCCCATGGCCATTCCATCCGGCTCTACCAGCTCCGCGGCCGGCTGATCTTCGCGTCGCTCGAGCCCGTCATGCGAACCATCCTGCGCGAAGCCGCTGGCTGCACCCACCTGATCCTCGACCTCGCGCAGGTGGCCGACCTCGACCGGGCCTCCTGCCGCCTGTTGCTCGACCTCCGGGACCAACTGACCAAGTCGGGCGTCCGGGTGCATGTCACCGGGGCCCACGACAAGCTGACGCTCCGCAACTACATCGTCTCGCGCCTCGCCGAAGGCGGCTGGGACCAGATCTGCGCTTATCCTTCCCGCGACGAGGCGCTCGAAGTCTGCGAAAACGAAATCCTCCGACGCCATGGCGGGCCCGAGCTGGAAGCCGGCGACGCCCCGCTCCGGCAGCAGGAACTGTGTCGCGGGCTCAGCCCCGGCGAATTGCAGGACCTGGCCGACCGCCTCACCACCGTGGAACTCACCGCGGGCGCCGAGGTGATTGCCGCCGGTTCGCTGGCCGACGCCATGTATTTCCTGACCCGCGGCGAAGTGGGCATCTTCCTGAAACCCGCGACCGGCGACGAACAGCTTATCAGCCGCCTGGGCCCCGGGATGAGTTTCGGCGAAGTCGCGCTGGTCGACCGCGAACCCCGTTCCGCCACGGTCCGCGCCCTCGATCCGATCCAGGTGCTCCGGCTCGGCTTCGATGCGTTTGACCGCCTGGAAGACGACGGTCTCGGCCATCTCCAGAACAAGCTGGTCACGAATCTCGCCAGTGTCTTGGCGGCGCGCCTGCGCAGCGCCAACACCGAGATCCGCAGCCTGAAGTAGGCGAAGCTTTCGGCCGGCCGCGTTCAGTCGTTGGCCGCCACCGGCCGGCGCATCACGAAGTCGTCCATCACGAAGCCGGCGCCGATGTCCTGGCAGACCGATTCCGCCACCCGGAAGCCGGCCCGTTCGTAGGCCCGCACCGCCCGCGAATTCCCACGGTTCACCCGCAGCTCGATTTCGCGGACGCCGCTGCCGCGCGCCGCCGCAAAGACCCGCCGCAACATCGCCTGCCCGTGGCCGTGCCCGTGGAGTTCCGGGACGAGATACAGCTTGTTCAGGTGCAGGACGGTTCCCGCCGCCTGGAGTTCGTGGGCGAGGTAGCCGACCTGTTCACCAGCCAGCAGGGCCAGTTCGTAGGTGACGCCACGGGCCAGTTCCCCGGCCAGTTTGTGCGGGGCATACATCCACTCCAGCATGTAGCGAATCTGTTCCGGCGGGATGATGCCCGGGTAACAGGCCTGCCAGATCCGGTCCGCCAGCCGCCGGACCGTCTCCAAGTCTTCCGGTCCGCACGGCCGGAAAGTGAGCGCCATGGCGGCGATTCCGCCCGGGCCGGCAGCGGCTTGCCAAGCGGAATCCCGTCGACCCGGGGCCGATCCCCTCCGCGGACCAGCCCCGGGGAATGAATGTCCGCGGCCCGCGTGCGTCTGGTAGCGCGGATGGCCCCGGTCCGTTGGCCGACCGAAGTCCGGTTGACCGGGCGGGCGCCTTCCACTTGATTCCGCCGCATATGAACGACCTGCGACCGTTGTCCCTGCTTTCCCTTGCCGCCGCCGTCCTCCTGGGCGCCGGCTGCGCCTCCGGCGTGAAGAACCCGTCCGGCGTGCCCGTCACCGTGATGAAGGCCGACGAACAGGGTTTCGTCGCCGGCACCGGCATCGAGTCGCAGGACCTCGTGGCCGTGACCGACAAGATGGCCCGGAGCGTCCTGAACACCGCCGAGATCAAGGCCTTCGCCGGCGGCCCGCCGCGCATCGTGCTGCTGCCGGTGAACAACGAGACCCGCTTTGCCATCAACAAGGACATCTTCCTCACCCGCATCCGGGTGCAGCTCAACTCCAAGGCCAATGGCCAGGTGCGGTTCCTCGCCCGCGAGGCGCTGGCCGACCTCGAGAAGGAGCGGCAACTGAAGCGCGAAGGTTCGCTGACCTCGACCACGAACCCGAACGTGCAGGAATTCAAGGGCGCAGACTTCTTCCTGACCGGCAAGCTCTCCGGCCTGACCACCAAGACCAAGGCCGGCACGAGCGATTACATCCTCTACAGCTTCCAGCTCATCGACTCGCGCACCTCGGACATCCTCTGGGAAGACTCCGCCGAGGTGAAGAAGCAGGGGCTGGAGGACGCGGCGTATCGGTGAGTGAACGGGCCGTCGCCAAGCCATTCAGCCATGGAAATCTTTTGGCTATCTCTGGCCGTAGCTCCAGTGGTGGGCGTTGGTTTGACATTCGCTGTATGGAAATTCACTGGGAGAATTCGTGCGGCTTGGTTGCGGCTCACCGTGCGCTCCTTCGCTGGGGCGTGCCTTATAACGCCCACCTTCGTGCCAGCTCCAGAACTCCACGGTGCCGTTCCGTTACCGGCGATCTGGGTTTTGTGTGTTGGTGTCTTCGACCCTGAAGGCGGCGATCGGTGGGCAGACATCCGATTGGGCGGCATTCCAATCGCGGTCTGCTTTGGTGTCTTTTTGCTGATCGGCTTAGCGTGGCGAAGATTTCGTTCGTCTGCTTCATCGGCCCGTTGATTCATGATTTTTCCTGTTCCAGCTCTCTTTGCCCGCTTGGTCAGCCTCCTCGGCTTGGCTCTGGCCCTTTCCGGCTGCGCCGGCCTTTCGCCCGAGAAGCAGGCCGAGCGCAATCGCCAGCTCGACGACTACCGGACTGGCCTCAGGGCGTTGCGCGGGGGTGACTTCGTCACGGCTCGCCAGCGGCTCGACAACGCCATCCTTACGCTGGGCGGCCTGAGCGTGGGCGACAAGACGGCGAAGGAGGCCCGCAACTACTTCAAGGAAGAGTCCCGGAAAAACTTCCGCGGCGAACCCTACGAGCGGGCGATGGCCTTCTATTACCGCGGCCTGATTTACTGGATGGACGGCGAGCCCGACAATGCCCGCGCCTGTTTCCGCAGCGGCGCCGTGCAGGACATGGCGCCCGAGATCGGCATCACCGAGGCTGACTGGACGTTGCTCGATTACCTCGACGGCCTCGCGACCGTGAAGCTGCGCGGCGACGGCAAGGACCAGCTCCAGCGCGCCCGTAAGTCCGCCCGCATCAATTCGCCGCCCGACTACGACCTGCAGGCCAACGTGCTGGTTTTCTACGAATGCGGCACGGGGCCGACCAAATACTCGACCGGCGAATACGGCGAGCAGCTGCGCTTCCACGCCGGCAGCGCCCCGGGCTCCTTGGTGCAGCTCGTCGCTGCCGGGCATACGAACCGCTTCGGTCCCTACGATGACCTGACCTACCAGGCGACGACCCGCGGCGGCCGCGTGATGGATCACGTGCTGGCGGGCAAGGCGATCTTCAAGAGCAGCACCGATTCCTTCGGCGACGCCGCGGTGATCTCGGGCGCCATCCTGGCCGCGGGTGGCCAGGGCAGCCGGGGCGCGGCGGACGAGGTGGGCTTCGGCCTGCTCGCCGCCGGCTTGATCAGCAAGGCCATTTCCGCCGCCACCACGCCCGCGGCGGATACGCGCACGTGGGATAACTTGCCGAACTTCCTCGGCTTCGCCTCGCTGCGCCTGCCGCCGGGCCCGCATTCGCTCCAAGTGCAGTTCCAGACCCAGCAGGGGCAGCCGCTCACCACCCGCTCGCTCAATTTCGAGGTCGTGGCCGGACGGGACACCGTCCTGTTCGTCAGCGACCGCAACAACTAGTTCCCCACTCGCATGAAGCTCATCCCCGTCCTCGCCCTCGGTGTCGTTTCCGCCCTGCTTGCCGGCTGTGCCGGCGGCGCCTACCAGGCGAAGAACGCCGAGAAATACAACCAGGAGACCAACGCCACGTTCGTGCTCATGGACTCCGGCGCGCAGCGTTCGGTCACCAGCAGCGGCCTGCAAACGCGCACGCTGCCCGACGGCCGGCTGGAAGTCGGCGCTCTCCTCCGCAACCGCGAGGAGCGCCGGATCCAGGTCCAGGTCCAATGCGTCTTCAAGGACTCCGCCGGCTTCAGCACGGGCGACGAGACGCCGTGGGAAAACGTGATCCTGACCGAGAACGGCCAGGAAACCGTGCGGTTCACCTCGATGAACAACCAGGCCTCGAAGTTCACCGTGCGCGTCCGCCAGGCGCGCTGAACGGCTCGGGCCGGCCTACAGCTGCGAGTCGGCGTGCTTCCGGTCGAGCTGCTTGGGGCGGAAATCCACGGTGTCCCGCGGCAATTCGGTGGCGAACTGGTCCGTGTCGCCGAGGTCGCGCTTCAGCCTCGCGAGGCGGGCCTTCAGCTCG
>JBEISV010000047.1:0-17486 GCA_040375265.1 Verrucomicrobiales bacterium | reverse complement strand
TCAGCTCGGGCGACGTCGCATACATGGCGGCGAGGGCATCGTCGGCCGCGAGCCGGCCGTTGGTGCGGAACACGACCCAACTGGCCAGCTGCGCCTCCGGGGCGAGGCCACTCATGCCGAGCGTGTTGTTGGCGAGTCCGGCAATCAGCCCGGCGCAGGAAGTCCCGTGGGTGCCGGTGGCGCCAGTGGCAACCGGCGTGCCGGTGGCCTGGCCGTTGCCAAAATTGAAGTGCGGCATCCCGAGCAGGCCTTCGGCGATCTCCGGATGCGTAAGCTCAATGCCCACGTCACCGATGGCGATGCCCTGGCCGGAACCGCGCGCGAGCGCCCAGGCGGACCGGGCATTTACGTCGGCGCCCAGCGTCGCCCCGGTGACCGGGTCCCGGTTTTCGAGATACCACTGGCCCTGCACGTTCGCGACCTGCCGGGGGAAGAAGTCGTCATTCGGCGCGGGCGCGTAGGCGAAGCCGAGTCCCGCGGGCCGCCGGCAAACCGGCAGGGCGGACCGAACTTCCGGCCGTTGGCCCAGCGCGGCCGCCGCGAGGAGCGCGTCCCGCGGTGAGCTGGCCTCGAACAGGGCCAACGTCGGCGTCACCGCCCGCAGCCAACGCAGATTCAGCCCCGCGGCCAGCGCCCCGGCGTCGGTGCCGGGCAGGACTTCCAGCGCCAACTGGCGGCTGAATTCCCAAGTCTCGGCCCGGTCGGCAGTGGCTACCTCCAGCCAATCGTCGTCCGCCGTCGTGGCCCGCACGATGGACGCGGGCGCCGGCAAGTCCACCGCCAGCGGGAAAGGAGCCCTGAGTTGCAGGGGTGCCGCGGCGAGCAGGCACGGCCCAAGGACTCCGGCGAGCAGGCTGTAGGGGCGAATCACGGTCGCAACGTGGCAACGGTTCACACCGGTGTCACGGGGACTTTGAATCGACCGCGAGTGGAAATTGTTGGGCGCTGCCGGCGTCCGTCTTGTCCGTCTGGAATTCGCTTCACCCAGGTCGCGAACTGCGGTTCGGTTAAAGGAAATGCTGCGCTGCCTTGGATTCATTCTGTGCCTGCTATGGTTGGCCGGTTGTGCGTCGTCTTCGACTGCGCTGGACGACGATTTGGTCGCCGAGATCCACGATGGACGGACCACTCGCGCAGACGTCGTGAAATTGTTCGGTCCGCCCAAGGCCGAAAATCTCGGCTCCAATGGGAAAAGGGTTGCGGTCTATCACTTCAAGACCGCCGCCGTGCCGCGGAGTTTGCCCGCCAGACGGTCAGCCTCTTCGCCACCCAACCCGCCTCCCTTCCCTACCAAGGGAAGCCTGCGCCTGCGGACGTTGAGCGTGCTTTACCGGTCGGATGGCCAAGTCGAACGGCACCACCTGTATGAGGCGAGCACAGCGGTGACGGCATCGCCCCGGCATTCCGAGGTCGGAACCTCGGTCCGCCCGGAGAAGCTCAGCTTCATCTACAAGGGCATGACGGACCGGGAGGATTTGGTGAGCCTTTTCGGTGAGCCACTGGTCGAGGCGCTCGAACCCAGCGGCCAACTGGTGCTGAGTTGGATTCATTCGCGCAACTTCGGCTGGACCGGTGCGCGGGCACGAGTCCAACAGCTCCAAGTGCTGATGGGCCCGAATGGAAAGGTCGAGGACTTCCACGTTGCCCAGCCAGGTGGCAAGTAGCTTCGTCTCGCCCGCAGTTTGGGCGACCCCGCCCAAACTCGTTGCCCGCGGCGCCCCATGCTGGCAGCAAAAAGGCGGCGCCACCAAGGTGGCGCCGCCAGGATGTTCTCTTCGTTTCCTCCGAAGGGGCCGGACTTAGTAGTCCATGCCTCCGCCGTGGCCGCCGTGCGGGTCACCGGCCGGCTTTTCCTTCTTCTCCGGGATCTCGGTGATGAGGCACTCGGTGGTGAGGAGGAGGCCCGCGATGGACGCGGCGTTCTGCAGGGCCGAACGGGTCACCTTCTTCGGATCGACGACGCCGGCCTTCACGAGGTCTTCGTATTCGCCGGTGGCGACGTTGTAGCCGTCGTTACCCTTGCGCTTCTTGACTTCCTGCACGATCAGGCTGCCTTCGACGCCGGCATTGAGGGACAGCTCGCGGAGCGGGGCCTCAACGGCGCGCTTCACGATGCCGACACCGGTCTGCTCGTCGACGTTCTCGAGCTTGAGGGCGTCGATGGCCGGGATGCAGCGCAGGAGAGCCACGCCGCCGCCGGCGACGATGCCTTCCTCAACGGCCGCACGGGTGGCGTGCAGCGCGTCTTCCACGCGGGCCTTCTTTTCCTTCATCTCGGTCTCGGTCGCGGCGCCGACATGGATGACGGCCACGCCGCCGGCCAGCTTGGCAAGGCGCTCCTGGAGCTTCTCGCGGTCGTAGTCGCTGGTGGTCTCCTCGATCTGGCGGCGGATCTGGTTCACGCGGCCCTGGATCTCGGAGGACTTGCCGTTGCCCTCGACGATCGTGGTGTTTTCCTTCTCGACGACGATGCTCTTGGCGCGGCCGAGGTCGGACAGTTCGAGGCTCTCGAGCTTGATGCCGAGGTCCTCGGTGATGCACTTGCCACCGGTGAGGATCGCGATGTCCTCGAGCATGGCCTTGCGGCGGTCACCGAAGCCGGGCGCCTTGACGGCGCAGACGTTGATGGTGCCGCGGAGCTTGTTCACGACGAGGGTCGCGAGGGCTTCGCCTTCGACTTCTTCGGCGATGATGAGGAGCGGCTTGCCGGTCTTGGCGACCTTCTCGAGGACCGGGAGGAGGTCCTTGAGGGAGCTGATCTTCTTCTCGTAGATGAGGATGTAGCCGTCGTCGATCTTGACGAGCATGGACTCCGTGTTGGTCACGAAGTAGGGGGAGAGGTAGCCCTTGTCGAACTGCATGCCTTCGACGACGTCGAGGGTGGTCTCGATGGTCTTGGCCTCTTCGACCGTGATCGTGCCGTCCTTGCCGACCTTGTCCATGGCGTCGGCGATGATCTCGCCGATGTTGGTGTCCCAGTTGGCGGAGACGGTGGCGACCTGCTTGATCTCTTCCTTGTCCTTGACCTTCTTGGAGATCTTGGCGAGCTGCTCGGTGGCGGCCTCGACGGCCTTCTGGATGCCGCGCTGGAGACTGACGGGGTTCGCACCGGCGGTGACGAACTTCAGGCCTTCGCGATAGATCGCCTCGGCGAGCACGGTGGCGGTGGTGGTGCCGTCGCCCGCGATGTCGCTCGTCTTGCTGGCGACTTCACGGACCATCTGGGCGCCCATGTTCTGGTAGGGGTTCGAGAGCTCGATCTCCTTGGCGACGGAGACGCCGTCCTTGGTGACGGTGGGAGAACCGAACTTCTTGTCGATGACGACATTGCGGCCCTTGGGACCGAGGGTGGCCTTGACGGCCTTGGCGAGGAGTTCGACGCCTTTCAGGAGTTCCTGACGCGCCGCTTCATCGAAGAGCAATTGCTTGGCTGCCATATTCTAAACTGTGTCTTTGGTTAAATGGTTGTGGGAGGTGGCTTAGCCGACGATGGCGAGAAGGTCGTCGCTGTTGAGGAGCTTGTATTCCTTGCCGTCGATCTTGATCTCGCTGCCGCCATACTTGGAGATGAGCACGCGGTCGCCGACCTTGACGTCGAACCCTTGGAGGGTGCCGTCTTCGTTCTTCTTGCCGGTCCCGAGGGCGCGGACCACGCCTTCAGTCGGCTTCTCCTTGGCGGAATCGGGAATGATGATGCCGCCCTTTTTGACTTCCTGGGCTTCCTGCGGTTCCACGAGAACGCGGTCGCCGAGGGGTTTCACGTTGAGTGCCATACTTGGTTCTACGCTGATGTGTTATGTTTTACTGCTGTGTTAATGGTGCCCGCCGCACTCGCGGCCGGGCAAAATAGTGCCCCGGACCGGCTGGCGCCGGCTTCGGGGCGGAAAGTTCAGGACTTCTTCTCGTCCACGACTTCGGCGTCGATGATCGGGCCGTCGCCCGGCTGGCCTTCGGCCTTGGCTCCCGCACCGGCGTCGCCGCCGGCGGCACCGGCGGACTTGGCCTGCTCGGCGTTGGCCTGGGCGTTCTTGTAAAGATCGCCACTCGCGGCCTGCATCGTTTCGTTGAGCTTGTCGATGGCACCGCGGATCGCGGCAGTATCGCTGCCCTTGAGGGCCTCACGGATGGCTTTGGCTCCGTCTTCAATGCCGGATTTCGCGCCGCCGAGCTTGTCGCCGTTGTCCTTGGCGAACTTCTCGGCGCGGTAAGCGACGTTGTCGGCTTCGTTACGCAGCTCGACTTCTTCGCGACGGGCCTTGTCCTCGTCGGCGTGGGCTTCGGCATCGCGCCGCATCTTGTCCACTTCGTCCTTGGAGAGGCCGCTGGAGGCGGTGATGACAATCTTCTGCGTCTTGCCGGTGCCGAGATCCTTGGCGCTGACGTTCAAGATGCCGTTGGCGTCGATGTCGAACGTGACCTCGATCTGCGGCACACCGCGCGGCGCCGGGGGAATGTCGGTGAGCTGGAACTTGCCGAGCGACTTGTTGTCGCGGGCAAACTGGCGCTCGCCCTGCAGGACGTGAATCTCGACGCCAGGCTGGTTGTCACTGGCAGTGGAGAAGATTTCCGACTTCCGGGTCGGGATCGTTGTGTTCCGCTCGATCAGCTTGGTCATCACGCTGCCCATCGTCTCGATGCCGAGGGAGAGCGGGGTGACGTCGAGCAGGAGGACGTCCTTCACGTCGCCCTTGAGCACACCGCCCTGGATGGCGGCGCCGATGGCGACGACTTCGTCGGGATTCACGCCCTGGTGGGGTGGCTTGCTGACGAGCGCGCGGGCTGTCTCCACGACGCGGGGCATGCGGGTCATGCCGCCGACAAGCACGAGTTCGTCAATCTTGTCCGCGGTGAGGCCGGCATCCTTGAGGCACGCCTTGGTGGGCGTGATCGTCCGCTCGAACAGCGAATCGCAGAGCTGCTCCATCTTGGCGCGGGTGAGCTTGAGCGCGATGTGTTTCGGCCCGGAGGCATCCGCGGTGATGAACGGCAGGTTGATCTCGTATTGTTGCGAGGAGGAAAGCGCGATCTTCGATTTTTCGGCCTCTTCCTTGATCCGTTGAAGGGCGTCCGGCTGCTTGCGCAGGTCGATGCCCTGATCGCGCTGAAATTCATTGAGAATCCAGTCGATGATGGCGTTGTCCCAGTCGTCGCCGCCGAGATGCGTGTCACCATTGGTGGCCTTCACCTCGAACACGCCGTCGCCGATTTCGAGCACCGAGATGTCGAAAGTGCCGCCACCGAGGTCGTAAACGGCGATCTTTTCGTCCTTCTTCTTGTCGAGGCCGTAGGCCAGCGAAGCCGCGGTCGGCTCGTTGATGATGCGGAGGACCTCGAGGCCGGCGATCTTGCCGGCGTCCTTGGTGGCCTGACGCTGGGAGTCGTTGAAGTAAGCCGGAACCGTAATGACGGCCTGCGTGATAGTTTCACCCACACGGGCTTCGGCATCCGCCTTGAGCTTGGCGAGGATCATCGCGCTGATTTCGGGCGGGCTATAGGTCTTGGTCTGGCCGCCTTCCTCGACTTGGATGTGCGCGTCACCGTTGGCTGCCTTCACAACCTTATAGGGAACGCGTTTGGTCTCCTCGCCGATTTCGTCGAACTTACGGCCCATGAAGCGCTTCACGGAGTAAACCGTGTTGCGTGGATTGGTCACCGCTTGGCGCTTGGCCGCATCGCCGACGACGCGTTCGCCGCTCTTGGTGAAGGCGACCACCGACGGGGTCGTGCGTTTGCCCTCGGAATTTTCCAGCACGAGCGGTTCCCCGCCTTCCATGACCGACATGCAGGAGTTGGTCGTGCCCAAATCGATGCCCAATACTTTAGCCATAAGAGTTCCCTCTGAAATTGTTACCCACTTCCCTGCAAGGCTGGTGCCGCCGGGACGGATTTGGTGAAACCGCCGATTTTCCAAGCAAATCGGTAGATGGTTGAGTTGACCGCTCAAGGTCGCGGGCTCAGAAGTGTGCCAAATGGCAGCCGCGTGGCACACTTGAGGGGCGAACCCGGCACAACCGAAAGCGCGTTCACCCGAAATACTTCGGACGAACCCGATAGCGGGAACGTGGGGCCCGTTCAGCGCTTCAGAAGAGCGTATTCCAAGGAATCCACCAACGCTTGCAGGGAAGCGGTGATGATGTTCTCGCTGACGCCGACGGTGCCCCATTGGCGTTTGCCGTCGGTGCTGGCGATGAGCACCCGGGTTTTGGCCCCAGTGCCCGCCACTCCGTCCAAAATGCGGACCTTGTAGTCGGTGAGGCTGATGTTTTTCAGCTTGGGAAACGACTTGGCCAAGGCGGAACGCAGGGCGCCATCCAAGGCATTCACCGGGCCTTCGCCGTCCGCCACGGTGTGGTGGACCTTCTTGCCCACCCGCACCTTTACGGTCGCTTCGCAGGTGGAGCTCTTGGCATTTCCGCGCATGGAAACGTGGTAGTCGTCCACGCTGAACAGCAGCTCCGGATTGTTGTCCAGCACGCCCCGGATCAGCAGCGCCAGGGACGCTTCCGCGGCCTCGTATTCGTAGCCCTGGGCCTCCAGTTCCTTCACCCGCGACGTGATGGCGCGGGTTTCCGGGGCGTCGGGAGCCAGTTTGAAGCCCAATTCGGTCGCCTTGAGCAGGATGTTCGTCCGTCCGGACATGTCGCTGACCAAAACCCGGCGGAAGTTGCCGACGGACTCGGGCACGATGTGCTCGTAACTGCGGGCGACCCGTTCGATGGCATGGACGTGGATGCCCCCCTTGTGCGCAAACGCGGTCTGTCCCACCCAAGGCTGTCGCGGGTCGTGCCGGACATTCGCGATTTCATCCACGAATTCGGACAACTCCTTGAGCTTGGGCAGCGACTTCGCGGGCACGCCCGTGCGGCCCAGCTTGAAATGGATCGTCGGGATGATGCTCGTGAGGTTGCAGTTTCCGGTGCGTTCGCCGTAGCCGTTGATGGTGCCCTGGATGTGATTGGCCCCGGCTTCCAGCGACGCGATGGCGTTTGCCACCCCGAAACCGGCGTCGTTGTGGGTGTGGATGCCGAGCGGAATCGTCACCCGACCCTTGGCCGCGGCAGTGATCCGGGCGATTTCGGCCGGCAGGCAACCGCCATTGGTGTCGCACAGGCAGATCACATCCGCCCCGGCCTTCTCCGCCGCCAACCAGGTGTCGAGGGCGTATTCCGGCTGGTCCTTGAAACCGTCGAAGCTATGCTCCGCGTCGTAAACCACGGTTTTGCCTCGGTCCTTCAGGAAGCGGATCGTGTCCGCGATCATCCCGAGATTTTCGTCGGGCCGAACTCGCAGCACTTCCGTCACGTGCAACAGCCACGTTTTGCCCACGATGGTGACCACCGGCGTCTCCGCATCCAGCAACATGCGGACCTGCGGATCGTCCTCGACCGCCAAGCCCTTCTTCCGCGTGAACCCGAAGCTGGCGATGCGGGCGTGCTTCCACTTGCGCCGCGCCGCCTGGCGAAAGAACTCCAAGTCCTTCGGATTGGATCCCGGCCAGCCACCCTCAATGTAATGGACGCCAAATTGATCTAGCCGCTCGGCAATCCGCAGCTTGTCCGCGAGCGAAAAGTTGATGCCTTCGGCCTGCGCGCCATCGCGAAGGGTCGTGTCGTATATTTCTACCGATTTGGACTTCATGGAGTGTCTGCGTTGGCTTTCTGGTCAGCCCAGAAACTGAAAACCCCGTTCCGGCGGGCGGAACGGGGTTTTCAGCATCGGGAAAACTCGTTCAGCGCCGGGGAAGGCGAATGATGCGGTCTTCAATGATGGAGGTCCCGAAATACATGAGTTAGTGTCAGCGATTAGAGTGAACGCACATCTAAGTCGCAGAATTGCCGCCCGCCGACAAGTTCGGAGTTGAACCGAACCGAAAAGCAGCTAGAAAGACCCGCACATACGCCGTCTGGGATACACAAGAGTCACGATCCGACAGGGTTGTCGGGAATTAAGGCGTTGACTTTGAAACCCTGAAACCTAGGCTGCGCCGCGTTAAGAACTCGAATTTCCAAAAGGCTTTATCATGAACAAGTTTGGTCGTATCCAACGTCTTGTCGGCCTTTGTGCCGCCGCCGCGGTTGCCGCTTCCTTTGCTACGGCAGCCCCACAAACCGGTTCGGCCAAGGTGACCTCCGTTAAGGGCAACGTGACAATTGGTGGGCAGACCGCTACCCAAGGCAGCGTGGGCGGACCCGGTTCCGTTGTCGTGACCGGCGGCGCCTCCGAGGTGACCCTTGATCTGGGTGTCAATGGCCCGGTCGCCAAGGTTTTGGAGCTAAGCTCGGTTTCCATCGATGATCTGACGTTCGACACTGCCGGTTCCGAGCCGGTGATCAGCACCAAGTTCACCGTCAACAAGGGTAAGATCGAAGGGAATGTTAAGAAGACCTCTTCGCAGTCGTCCTACATCGTCAAGACCCAGACCGCCACCGCTTCGATCCGGGGAACGACGTTCACGGTTTGGGAAGACGGCACGGTCTATGTTTGGGTTGGCGTGGTGGATGTCACCTATCGCGATCCGAAGACGGGGCGCGAAGTAAAATATACTGTGTCAGCCGGCCAATATTTCGATGTGAAGTTGGTTGAGGTCCGGGACATTCCGCCCGGCACTGAGCAGCCCTCCATCTTGGTGGTCAATCAGTCGGTCCAACCGGCTGCTGGCCCAGTGATCTTTGTCTCGCCGACAGGTTCTTCTGGCTCCGGCGCCCAGCCGACTGGTGAAGGTGCCGCTGCTGCGGGCCGCAAGTAAGTTAAGCCCTCGCTTTGAAACCCGGAGCAGCGCAAGCTGTTCCGGGTTTTTCTTTTTCGATGCGCGGTTGGCAGTTCAGATTGTCGGGCAGACCTTGGCTGATTGTCCCTTTGGTCGGGATTTTGGCGGCCACTTGGCTGATTTCGTCCCGGGCAGAATATGACCGGGTTTCGGTCACGACGGACCTATCCGCAGAAGCGACGTCGAACCTGGATCCGCTGCAACTGATCGAACTCAGCCTCTTTGATTGGCGAGTTTCCTTGGCCAAGGCCAACCACCCGCCGGTTTCCTCCGACTTGGCGTTGGTTGCAATCCAGGACGAAACCATTGAACGCCTGCGCCATGGCTATCCTTTCGGCGAGCCCTACGGGTTGCTGCTGCCGCGGTTCCTTTTTGGGCGAGCTCTGCGCGCCTTGGTTGCCGAGGGCGTTCGCTTGGTAGCCTTCGACACTGTGCTGACCGAGGAGCGCCCCGACCATCCGGCGGTGGAAATCGAACCGGGTCAATTCACCGGCTCCGACGCCTTCTTTGGCGAGCAAATGCGCGCCAGCCAACGGGCGGTGCTCGCCAGTCCACTGGGAGCACCTCCTGCCGCGCTGTTCCGCAGCTCGGGGGTGACACTGGGAGCGGTCGATCGGACCGTGGATTCCGACGGGGTTACCCGCCGTGTGCCGGCCTTCCTAGATCACCATTTGTTGAGCCTGCCGTTGCTGCGCTTTGCCAGCCGAAGACAATTGGAGGTTCGCTGGAACGGCGGGAAGCAACTCCAATTCATCAATCACCTGCAGTTGGAAACGAATTCGCTGCCCATCGGAACCAATGGAACCGTTTCGGTCGGCCTCGGGAAAAGTGAGGACTCAATCACGAATCTGTCGAAAGGGCGAATTGAGCTGCCGGCGCTCGCAACCAACCGGGTCTGGAACATGGGCATTCTCATGGCAGCAAGTCGCCTAGGACTGGACCTGACGTCGGCTCGGCTGGTTCCGGGGTTCATTGAGGTGCCGTCCACCAACGGCTCGCCCGTCCGCCTGCCGGTTGATCGTTCCAACAACCTGCTGATCACTTGGAGCCTGTCCGCCACGGAGGTGCCGGTTCGCAACTTCGAGGATGTTCTGGCGAACGACCTAGTGCGCCAAAGCAATCAGGTCAGTGACCTGCCAGACCGGTGGAAGGACAAGCTCGTGCTGGTCGGCTCCACCGCCACCGGAGACAACCTGACCGACCGGGGCGCAACCCCCTTGGACAAACGCGATTACTTGGTCGCGGTCTACCTCAACGTCGCCAATTCGCTGATCCAAAACCGCTTCATCACCCGCCTCGAAGTCTGGCAGGAGGGGGTGCTTGCTGGCCTATTCGCGCTGCTCGCCGGGGTAGTTACCTGGAAATTTCGGACGAGCGTGGCCGTGTTCACCGTCCTGGGCGCAGGAGCGGTCTATTTCGTCGCTGCCGTCCTCCTGTTCATCGAATCCCAGCTGTGGCTGCCCATCGCCCATCCGCTGGGTGCGGGCCTGCTCCTGAGCCACGGGGTGACCCTGGCCTATCGCACGGTCTTCGAGCAGAAAGAACGGCAGCGGGTTCGGTCCGTGTTCGCGAAGATCGTTTCCCCCAACGTCGTGCAGGAGTTGCTGAAGGCCGAGCGGCTCGGCCTCGGCGGGGCGCGGCGGCGGGTGACCGTCTTCTTTGCGGACGTCCGTGGCTTCACGGAGATGACCGACCGTGTCCAGGCAGCGGCGGAAGACCATGTTCGCACCCACCAGTTGGCCAGCGCGGAGCAAGAAGCCTACTTCGATGCTCAAGCCGAGGAGCTGCTGGGCACGGTCAACCAATATCTCGCCGCGATTGCCGACGTCATCAAGGCCCACGGCGGCACCCTCGACAAATACATCGGCGACTGTGTGATGGCATTCTGGGGAGCCCCGACCACCAGTCCGCGACACGCGGTGGACGGTGTTCTGGCCGCCATCGATGCCCAGCGCGCCATTCAACGGCTCAACGACAACCGCGCCCAAGAAAACGCCCGGCGCGAGGCCGAGAACGTCCACCGCCTTGCCCGGGGTGAATCGGCGTTGCCCGTCCTTTCTTTGCTCGCCCTCGGCACCGGCATCAATACCGGCACCGCTACCGTCGGCCTGATGGGCAGCGACGCCCATATCGTCAATTACACCGTGTTCGGCCGGGAAGTGAACCTGGCTTCTCGGCTCGAAGGTGTTTCCGGCAGAAGCCGGATCATCATAGGCGAAGGCACTTTCCGGGAGTTGGAATTGCTCGCCCCCGAAGTCGCCGCCCTATGCCGGCCGCTGGAGCCGGTCACCGTGAAAGGCTTCCGGCAGGCCGTGAAAGTCTACGAGGTCGCCTGGCAGCAAGGACCAGCGATCGCCCTTGCCGATTAGTGGTTGTCGCCGTCGATCAGCGACCCTAAGCCCCCGAGCAGGGATCCCTCCTCACGCCCACCCCTGCCGGCCACCCGCGAAGCCATCACGATTCGATCCGCCATCCGGCTGAGCGGCAGGGACTGCAGCCACACCCGGCCGGGCCCACGCAGCGTCGCGAAGAACAGGCCTTCGCCGCCGAACAGCGCCGACTTCACGCCCCCGACGAACTGGATGTCGAAATCCACAGTGGGCGTGAACGCCACCACGCAGCCCGTGTCCACCCGCAGCACCTCGCCGGGCGCCAGGTCGCGGCTCACCATCGTGCCGCCGGCATGGACGAAGGCCCAGCCGTCGCCCGTGAGGCGCTGCATGATGAGGCCCTCGCCGCCGAACAGGCCGGTGCCGATCTTCTTGTTAAAGGCGATACCCACGCTGACGCCCTTGGCTGCGCACAGGAACGAGTCCTTCTGCGCGATTAATTCGCCACCCAGTTCCGACAGGTGAACCGGCACGATCTTGCCGGGATACGGGGCGCCGAACGCGGTCTTCTTTTTGCCGACGCCCCGGTTCTGGAACACAGTCATGAACAAGGATTCCCCCGTTAGCAGTCGCTTGCCGGCGCCCAAAAGGGCCCCGAGGAAACCGCTGCTCTGCTGCGAGCCGTCGCCGAAGATCGTCTCCATGGCGATGCCGTCTTCCATATACATCATGCCGCCGGCCTCGGCGACGACGGCCTCCAACGGGTCCAGTTCGATCTCCACGAACTGCATGTCATCCCCGTAAATCTTGAAGTCGATCTCGTGCATTGTAGCCATGTTGATATCTCCTGTCGGACGCTGTGTTGACCCGCTGGCGGCGGGATTGTTTCAAATGTTCACGGGAAGAAATGGCAAATCCAATCGGTGGGGCAAGTGGAGGTTGCGCCCGCCAATTCAATGCTCCCCGCGAAGGGCGCCAGGCGTGGGTGACTACTCCAAACTCGCCCGACCCCAATCCTCCGGCCGGCCTTGGACACCCGAACGGGGCGCCCAAGCGAGCCGCGAACGATTGATGTTTTCGCCCTTGGCGGCGTCCGCCTTGTCGCCGTCGTAGAGGAGCACGTTGAACCCGAATTGGCGTTCATCCTTGGTCGGGTGCAGCCCGATTTCCGCGAACGGAATACGCGCCCGGATCGCGTAACCGTCCGCCGTCTTCCAAGAGACGAGCTGGGTTCCCGGGGCGGTTTCGGCGACGTCACCGGGATTCGCATCCGCATCCCGCGCAGCGCGGACCCGGCCGGCGGTGTCGAACGGGAAGATGCCCACCTTGTAGCACCCGAGGGTGTGTTCGGCGCCCATCTGCGGGTCGAAACACAGTTCCACCGAGTCGCTGCGCCAATGTCCCCGGATGTCATTCGGCTCGATGTTGCTCACCACGCGGTCATCGCGCACCCGCACCTCAACAAACACGTTGGTGCCGTCATGGCCGACCCGAAATTCACCGCTGCAGTCGGCGGCATTGGTCACAGTGCCCTGCCAGGTCAGCGCGGGGGCAATCGCCTGGCTAGGCAACCGCTGCCAGTCCGGCGATTCCTCACCGGTCAGCGGCAACTCCGCGACCCGCAGCGCCTTGAGCAAGGGCACAACGTGCAGGCGCGCGGACGAACGTAATTCCTGCCCGTTGACCACGGCGACCGACGTGATTTCGCCATCGGCCGGACGGCCGGCCGGCGGTGTGATCACCACCCGCATCAGGTTCGTGCGACCCGGCGAAAACCGCATGTTCACTTCGTCGAAGTTCAGCTTCCACCCCTCGGGCACAGTGAAGCGGACCGTGGTGTTCACGCCATTGGTGGTCGGGTTCACAGTGTAGAGAAACAGGTCGTTAATCTGGCCGGCGACCACGGACAGGTCCGTGGCGTATTGCGCCGCCACATGGCCGATCCGTTCCTGCGCCACCCAGCGCTGGTAACGGTCCACCGCGGGCCGGGGCACGAAGCGCAGTTGGAAACCGGCGGCCGGCGGCTCATCCCCGGCGGCGAGCAGCCGGCCGGGCCTGGGGGCGGCGGGCAATCCGCGGAACAAGTCGGTCTCGTCCGTTGCGAAAGGAACGACACTCTTCACCAGCGTGAAGCTTTGCGGTCGCCGCAGCCAGGGCGAGTTCGCGAAGTCGCCGAATCCTTGCGACCGATGATGGGCCAGCGCCTGGCCAGCCACGGCACCCGCGGTGCCGCCGTCGGGCAGTGGCTGACTCAGGTCGAGCGTGGCCCCGGTGCCGGAGGGACCGCCGTAGTAGAGCTTGCGCGGCTGCCAGACTGAGAGCCCTTCCTTGCCCAGTTGCTCCGGAAAGCGGTTAGGATCGGAGGCGGCATCAAAGGCCTCGACCGCGAGCAGGCCGGCCGCCTGATGGTTGCCATGCTGCCCGGGGTTCGGCGCCGGGTTCATCGTCACCATCACCTCGGGACGCAGCGACCGAACCAAGCGGACCAAGCGACGCAAGGTCTCTTCGTGCCCCCACTTCTCGAGCGTGATCGCGAGGCTCTCCGTGTAGGCAAAATCTTCCCGGTCGAGGAAGTAGCAGTAGCGAACCCCCAACCGGCCGAGGCAATCGCGCAGTTCGGCCTCGCGCAATACGCCGAGAGAGGGACCGCCCTGGGTGCCGACCATGTTTCCGCCGCCTTCGCCGCGAGTGCAGTAAATGTTGGCCACCACCTTGCCCTGACCCCGGGCGTAATGCGCCAAGGTTCCGGCCATGCCCGTCTCGTCATCCGGATGGGCAAACACGCCGAGCAGATCCGTCTTGAGCAGCGCGGCGCCCTGCTTGGGAGTCAGTTCCTGGGCGCTGGCAACACCCCAGGTCAGCAGCAGGCCCAAGGCGATCATTCCGCGGGAAATCATGATCGAAGCCTGTTGCCGAAAGGGCCGGAAGGCCACGAGGAAATCGGCGCCGTAAAGTGCTGCCCGCGTCGAGTCCGCGGTCACCGCCCAGATTCGAGGCCTCAAAGGGTTCCGCAGGCCGGAAACGGACGGCACGGCGGGCCGCGTCGCCCAAGGTTGAAGCCCGCAACGATTCAAGGCGCATCCGCTATGCGGTCAACCCGCTACTTGGCGGGCCGTTGCAGGCTCCAGTCGTCGCGGTCGGCTTGGTTCGCCCAGTGCCGCATGTCCTGCAATTCGCGTTTGCTGAGAGCCTCGACGTGCCCGTCCACCATCCCGCCGAGGGCCCGATTTGAAAACCGGGGATGCACGTGGCCCCATGCCTCGGGACCGTCCGCCTCGTTGAAGTCCTGCGACCAACGGCGCGCCATGAAGAACGGTGAACGCACCAGATAAAAGCCGTTCACGATCTTGCCCTCAAACGGCCCGCGCGAGGAGGCGAACACCATCAGTTCGCTCGGGCGCCGCGTGTTGCTCGTCTTGAGCACGCAGAAATCGCCAAACACCTCCCGCGCCTTGCCCTCGGGGGCGAGTTCGTTGTCGTCGCCGCCGACGAAGGTCGAATTGATGCCCAAGGAAGGGAACACGCTGGCGGCGTAGATGCCGATGGACTTGTCCTCCATCCGCTGGAACTGCTGCAGCAGCGGGCGATTTTCGTTCGCGTAGATGACCTGGAAACTCTTGCCGAGATACGGATACAGCCGCCACGGGTAGCGGGCATTGATCGGGAACGGAACCGGGTGCCCGTCCATGTCCGACGCCTCAAAACCATGCCGGTAGCCGGGCAGCACGCGGTCGTTGTGATCATCGGCATACATCTGCCACGCCAGCATGAGCTGGTGCGACGACGACATCTCGTTGGCCTTCTTGGCCTGGGACTTCGCCTTCGACATGGCAGGCAGCAGCAGCCCGGCCAGCACCGCAATGATGGCTACGACGACCAGAAGCTCGATCAGGGTAAACCCCGAGCGGCGTGGTCCAGTTGGAGTGGATCCTGTCGCATTCACGGGGCCGACGATAATCCAGCCGGCCCCGCCTGCTTACAGTTTTTTGCCAAAAACCCGCCCACTCGCCGGGGCTCCAAACCGCCGCAATCACGGTGAAACCATGTCCGAATCCAGGCCAATTCGTGCTGGCACCCAATCCGTCGCCGGCCAAAAGTTTCGAAACTCCACATGACCAACGCCGCTTGTCGCCTTCTCGCGTCCACCTTCGCCGCCCTCGCCATGGCCGCAGCGCACGCCCAAGCAGTCCACCGACTGGTCATCGATGTCGCCGATATCGCGCCGCCCGATGCCGCCGGCCGCCGATCGGCGTCGGTCCTTGTCCGGGCAGTAGATGGTGCCGGACTCGTGGTGCCGGAGGCCACGTTCACCACCGCACTCCGCGCCTACGGACATCCTTCCGCCGGCGTGGTCGTCAGTGAAGTCGCGTTGGACGGGACCGAATTCGAGCTGACCAATGCGGGTTCCGATCCCGTCGACCTCGAGGGATGGATCCTCGCGGCCGGCCAGGGTCGGTATGAGGCACGGGGGACGGCGGTGCATGTGATCCAAGGACCGGCGGTCTTGGCGCCGGGGGAAGTGGCCGTCTGGAGTTCCCGCACGGACGCGGGCGGTGCGTTTCCCCTGATTCGTCATCCGCAGCCATTCCCGCTGCCGCGGTCCTCCGACATCGAAATCCGGGACTCCGCGGGCCGTCTGGTTGACCAACTGTTGCTTGCCGAACTGGAATCGGGCCGCGAACGCCGCTGGGCCGGGCCGCCAGTCAGCCTTGCCGGACTGACCGGCGGAACGATTCGCCGCGTGGGTTCGGCCAACCGTTTCGCCGCCCAGGATTGGGTCGCGGGCACCAACACGGTGGGGAGCCCCAATCCCGGTCTGCGGCTGCCTTGGGTCGGTGCCCGGACAGCCGCCATCGTCGCACCGGTCACCATTACCCTGACCAACGGACTCTGGCGGGGCGAGGTGGCCGTTTCCGGGGAGGCAAACCGCCCGTGGACTTTGGGTGCGTTTTCCCCGGACAATCTGCTGTGGGAGTCCGGCCCGATTCCGGTGCCGCCCGCGCCCGCCCTCTCGCTCCGGCTCGTCGAAGGCGCCCTCTCCGCCAGCGAGGCGGCCCCGGGGCGCACTGCCCTGGCCCAAGTCGGATTACCGCCCGGGACGACGCTCGGGGAAGCCTTGGTGGTCACCCTGCGTTTCGATGCAGCCGGCGAATTTGATGCCCCAGCCACGGTCCCCATCCCGGCGGGTTCGACCTCGGCGGAATTCGCGATCCGCAACCTCGACGATGATCTCGCCGACGGCCGCGCCCGGGTCCGGCTGACCGCCTCGGCCGCGGGATATGCCGCGGCCTCGTGGATGCTGACCCAAGACGACAACGAAGCAGGTCCGCTGTTCGTCCAACTTCCTGGCCAAGCCGCGGAAGGGGTCGGCCTGCTCACGCGCACCGGCTCGGTCTCGCTCGCGGCCCCGGCGAACCATGATACCGAGATCGCCTTGGCGAGCTCGGGCCGCCTGTGGGCACCGGCGACGGTGGTCATCGCCCAAGGTTCGGTGTCCGCCTCCTTCCCGGTGCGGGTGCTCGATGACCCGCGCTTCAACCCTCCCCCGGTCCGGGATACCGTGGCCGCGTCGATGCCGGGTTGGCCCACCGCCGTCGCCAGCCTCCGGGTCGAGGATGGCCAATTCCCGGACTTCCGGATTGAGCTGCCCCAATCGGTCCTGGAAGGGAAGTCCGCCGCGGGAGCCGTGGTCTTCAATGCGGCGCCCGATCGCCCGCTGACCGTCCGGTTGTCGGTCCGTGGAACGGCCGTGCGGATACCGGCGGAGCTGGTGGTGCCGGCCGGGACCAACCGGGTGGCCTTCTCGATTGAGGCCCCCGACGATGCCGTTCCCTACTCGGGCGAATCGCCGCTCATCTGTGCGGAAACGGACTACTTCACGGCGGAGTGCAAGGGGACCGAAATGCATGATGACGATCACCGGATTGACGCCCTGTCGGTGGTCGTCCCGGCCGTGGCCTTCGGCCCCGGGCCCGTCCCCATTACGATCACGCTCCGAGATGCCACCGGCAGGCCCAAACGAGTTTCCGGAACCGTCCAGGTCCGCGTTTCAAAGACGTTTGGCAATGTCCGGGTGGCGGCCGCCTCCGATTCGCTGCCGTTGGTGAACGGGGAATTCGCCGGGACCGTGACCCTCGAAGGTTCCGGCGACGCAACGGTGCTGGAAGTCACCTTGGGTGAATTCACCGGCACGTCCAACCCGCTCAGCCTGGTGACCGGCCGAGCCCCCGCGCTGAACGTGGCTGACATCGCCGCCTGGCCGGGCCACACCAACCTCCTCGCATTGCTCATTGAGACGCCGGTCAGCGGCTGGGTGGGGCGCCTGGCGGAACTCGACCCCGCCACTGGCAGCATTGTCCGCGAACTTCCGCTGCCGAGCCCGGCCCATC
>JBEISV010000476.1:0-3765 GCA_040375265.1 Verrucomicrobiales bacterium | reverse complement strand
TCGTTTGCCGTCGGGCGAAAAGGCCAATGCCTCGACGCGCGGTGATTCGCCCAACAGTCGCGCCACCTGCGACAGCGACACCGTGTCGAACAGGATCACCTCATGGTAACCGGCGATGGCGAGGCGGGAACCGTCGGGCGAAACGGCGAGCGAAGTGACCACCGGCGGGGTGGTGTAAACGGGCAGTTCCTTGAGCTTGGTCGAGTAGGCGTCGGCCGGCGTGTCGTCCTTCGCGCCCTCCTTGATCCAGCGCGTGATCAGTGCGACTTCGGCGGCCGTCAGTGGATCACCTTCCTTCGGCATGTCCGGTTCCTTGCCACTGACGGATTCGATGACCAGTGACTTGGTCGGCTCACCAGCCGTGAAGTTCGGTCCGTGCTTGCCCGGCTTCAGGAAGCCCGCGTAGGTCGAGGTGTCGACTTCGCCCTTGAGCTTGTTCGGGTTGTGGCAGCCGTTGCACGAACGCTTGAAGATCGGCGTGACGTCGCGCCACCAGGAGACGGGGGCTTCGGCGGCAACGGCTGACGAGGCGGAAAACGCAATGGCCACGGCGCTTGTCAGCAGGCAACGGGAGGAATCAGTCATGACACGTGAGCGCATTGAATTCATTTGGCGGTGGGCGCGGGCTCTGGGGTGGCCACAGCGGCGGTCTCCTTCTCGGGCGCGGTCAGGATCAGTTTCACGGCCTGGGTCTTCTGGCGCCAGATGCGATCCTGGTGCGTGGCGCTGCCCACGACGTTGAAGCTGAGTTCCTTGCCCGTCTCGGCCTTGTCGGACACGACGAGCTTGATCGCGGCCTCGTTCTTGTCGGCGGCGATATTGTTCACCGTCGCCGTCACGCCCGCCGGCAATCCTTCGAGCGCCAACGCGATTTCACCGGGCAGTCCACGACGATCCACCTTCACCACGAACTCGGTCTGGTTCGCTTCCGATTTGGTGCCCTCCGGCAACGCCACGGCGGAAAGCTTGAACGAATCCGTCCTGAAGAAGGAAGAGCCAGGCAGCATCGCCGTCAGGAACATCGCGATGCCCTGCGTGGTCACCGGCACTGGGACGGGCGCATATTGCACGACGGTGTTCCCTTCGATCACCGCTTCGGCGCGCACCATCAAGGGACGGGTGCCGACCTCGGCATTGTAGGCGGCGTTGAGGACCAGCTTCGCGCGCGCCTGGCCGGCAGCCAGCGTGACTGCCGGAATACTGATGCCGGGCAGATCCTCGGCCAGCACCTTGACCTCGCCGGCAAACCCGTCGCGCCGGATGACGCTCACGTCCAAAGCCGTGCCGGCGTTTTGCTCGGTCAAAGCGGTCGCCGGCGTGACGTCCACGGAGAAGGGCGCCGCCGGCAGCACCGTGAGCCACGCCTGCTCGCCAAACTGGGCCGGTTTCACCAAGGCCTGGCCTGCCCGTTCGCCCGTCGCCGAGAGCTTCAAGGGCGCGTAGCCCAGCGGGGCATCCGCCGCCGCCGAAAGGATGAGCCAGCCGAAGTTCGGCGCGCCTCCAAGCACCAGCGCGGAAGCTGTCACGCCGGCTGGAAGGGCGTCACCGGTCACCCGCACGGCGCCGTCGAAGCCGTGGCGGCGGTCCACCTCGCAGCGTAATGCCACCGCGCCGCCCCGGGGCACCCGGAAGCGGCCGCCCGCCACCCGCACGCCAAAATCGGGCGTCGTGTCCGGCGGTTGGACCGTGAGGCGGTAACCAAACCGCTCGCCACCGCGATCGGTAAGGTCACGCAGCGAGATCAGGTATTCCGCGTCCTTCTTGGCGTCGAACTCGATCCGGGCGTCCGGGCCGTTGGCGTCGTCGTTGCGTTGAACCACGGCACCGTTGGTGTCAGAGAGGGTCAGCAATGCGTCCAGCGGCGAGCCAAACTGCCGGGCGCGAACCTCGATCACCAGCTTCTGGTCAGCGGACGCCTTGAAGCGGAAAACGTCGGCATCCTTCGCTTCACCGATGCGGCCGTTGATCACGACAGGCGCGGTGACCGCGTTCGCCTTATCCGCCGCATTGTTTGGTTCCGACTCCATGAACTCCGGCAGGTCGCCCGCCTCAAAGGGAAGCGGACTGGAGTAACCACGCGGTGTGCGCGCCCGGATATCCAGGCGGCCCAATGGCGCGTCGGGCGCGATGCGGATCGGCATCTTGTCCGCGCCGTCCAGGTTGCGGCCCTTCAGTTGGAGTTCGACCGGGGAACCACGCCGGCCGCCGAACGGAAACAGGAAGTCGAGATACGGCAGCGTGCCGGCCACGAGGCGGTAGCGGTAATCCCCGCCGCCCTGGAACCGCAGATCGTGGAGCTGGACGACATATTCACCGTCCGCCGGGGCCGTAAACTCCAGGAAAGGATCCAGTCCGTGGGCATCTTCGCTGCGGGCGAGCTCCTTGCCGTCCGCTCCCAGGATCACGAGCGTCGCGTCGAGCGGCGAACCAAAGCGGTTGGCCTGCACGTCGAAGGTCAGCTTCTCGCCGCCCCGGGCCTTAAAGCGGTAGAAATCCGACTCCGTGCTGGCGCCGATCACACCGGAAACGGCGGCGGGCAATTCCAGCCACGGAGCCTTGTCCGCCGCGTTGTTCGGCTTCTGCTCCGACCGTTCCGGCACGTCGCTCACGTTCACCGTCAGCGGATTGGAAACCCCGTTCGGCCCAGCCAGCCGCAGTTCCCGGCTTCCCAGCGCCGCGTTGTCCGCGACCACCAGTTGGAGCGTGAGCGTCTTGGCATTGTCGGCGTTGCCCGCGGAGATTCCGCCCGCCGCCCCCTCCAGGGTCACGCTGGGCGCCGCCTTGGCCGCCAACGCCCCGCCCAAGTCGGCGCCGGTCAACAGCACCGCCTCCACGCCACCGAGGGCGTCGCCCCTGAGGGTCACCTCATTGGTCGTGCCGCGTTGGAACCAGGTGGCGGAAAGCGAATCGAGCTTGGGCGCGGGCTGGGCCAGTGCTGGGAATCCGACGGCGAACGCTGACACCAGCGAGAAAATGGAGCGTAGATGACGGTTCACGGCTTTTGGAACACCACGATCCGGTTGGTATTGGTGCCCTTGGTATTGTTGGAAACGCCCCAGCAGTTCGCCGTCTTGGTGAACTCCTGGTCGTTGATCAGAATCAGTTCCGGCGTGAGGCCGGCAACAACACCGGCCTGAACTACCAATTCTTACAAGAGAACCCGGCCGGCATTCACGTCGCCGACCTCGAAGGCAACATGTCCTCTTGGACGCAACATCCGGTGGAGTTCGGTGAAAACCCGAGTCATGGCGGCCCGCCATTCTGGCGGCCGGCGATGGATCGAGAGCTTCACCGAAGCTGCGTCGAACCCTAGGAACCAGCAGCGCAGCCAATTGTCCGCTGCGTAGTCCACAACGTTGAGGAACGGTGGCGAGGTGACCACTAGGTCCACAGTGTTCGAAGCAATCTCGGGAGTGTCCTCGCATGACTTCGTGAAGAATCGGGCTTCAGGGGCGATTTCGGCCATCCGTGCCCGGTCGGATTCGGTGCAGTCGGCCAGCAGGCTGCTTGTCTTCCTCAAGATTAGCTTGGGCACGTCGCGGAGCGGCGGGGTTTGCTTGCGGCGCGCATTGATGCGGCGTTGGGATTGCAGCGAAACCGCCTGGTTGGGAGGCAGCGTGTAAACCGAAAAAAATCCCGGCGAATGTCCGGTCAGGCGGTTCAGCGCCACCATCTCGATCCATCCGTCCAAGGCGTCGAAGTCGCCGTCGCTTTGGCGGACTGCGAGATAGTGCTTAAGGGCACAGATCTGGCGCAGGGTTTCCG
>JBEISV010000072.1:0-14385 GCA_040375265.1 Verrucomicrobiales bacterium | reverse complement strand
TACGTCTGGCAGCGCAAGGACGTGCCCAAGAACCTGCTCGACAAGCTGAACCTCGAACGGTTGCTCCAGACAGACGTAACGCTCCGCAACTGGGCCACCACGGTCCGCCTCACGGAATGGCTGGGGCCGAAAGCGACGGCTTGAATCTGAACCTTCGATTGCAAGACGATGAATTTGGGGCGCAGGAAAGCAGGAGGATCAAACGGCACGGACGATCCGTCCTTTCCTGTTTTCCTGTTTTCCAAACTCCCTCCCAATCCGGTTTTCTCCTCCCCGCAACACCACCTCGATCCCTCGCACTCATGCCCAACTACGTTGACGGTTTTGTCATGCCCCTCCCCACCAAGAACCTCGCGGCCTACCGGTCCATGGCCGGCAAGGCGGGGAAAATCTTCAAGGAACACGGCGCGCTCGACTATTGGGAATGCGTCGGCGACGACCTCGAAGTGAAGGGCATGCTCTCCTTCACGCGCCTGGCGAAGGCCAAGCCGGAGGAGACCGTGATCTTCGCCTGGGTCGTCTACAAATCCCGCAAGCACCGCGACCAGGTGAACGCCAAGGTGATGGCCGACCCGCGCCTCGCGGCCATGTGTGATCCGAAGAATCCGCTCTTCGACGTCAAGAAGATGGCCTACGGCGGCTTTGCCGCGCTCGTTCACCGGTGACGGGCGCCGGCTTGACCCCGGTTCGGCCGCCATCCGCCGCGGACCCGAGATCTCTCAATGTCCCGGCATTGCGCTTCATGCGATGCCAGGACATTGCCGACCCAACCTCTGCCCCCTTTGCCCATGCTTAAAAAGATCCTCCTTGGCCTTGCGGCCGTCCTTGTCGTGTTCCTCGTCGTCGTCGCGCTGCAGCCGGCCGACTTCAGTGTCACCCGCAGCGCCACCGTCGCGGCCGCCCCGGCGGCGGTCTTCCCGCACGTCAACGAACCCCGCAAGTGGGAGGCCTGGAACCCCTGGGGCAAGCTCGATCCGGCGATGAAGCTGACCTACTTCGGCCCAACCGCTGGTGTCGGGGCCGCCTACGCCTGGGTTGGCAACAGCGATGTCGGCGAAGGGAAGATGACCGTCACCGAGAGCCAGCCGAACGACCGCATCCGCTTCAACCTCGAGTTCATCAAGCCCATGGCGGGCGTCAGCGACACGCTGTTCACCTTCAAGCCCGACGGCCAGGGCACCACGGTCACTTGGACGATGTCGGGGAAGAACAATTTCATCTCCCGCGCCGTCTGCCTGTTCATGAGCATGGACAAGATGGTGGGCGGCAGCTTCGAGAAGGGTTTGGCCGAACTGAAAACCATCGTTGAGCAGAAACACTGAGCGGACGTCGCGAATTCCAATCGTGGACAGCCTATTCACTGGAGAAGGAAGTCCACGTTGGCCGGTTCGCGGGAATCCGTGAGCCTCACGGCGGGAAATCGTTCTCCGAGTTGTCCTGAAACACCCGTCCCGTTCGTCGTCACTGCGAACATCAACCTTAACGAAAGTAAAACACCGTGACCGCCCCAACTTCGTCCACCGTCGTCCAACCCTACCTCTTCTTCGAGGGCGCGTGCGACGCCGCGCTCGCCTTCTACCGGGAGAATCTTGGCGCCGAGGTGACTGCGCTGATGCGCTACCAGGACGGCCCCGAACCAACCGGGGACTGCGGCGGGAAGATCCAGCCCGACAAGGTCATGCACGCCGCGTTCCGCATCGGCGACACCGTGATCATGGCGTCGGACGGACAATGCTCGGGCCAGCCGAACTTCTCCGGCTTTGCCCTGACCCTCACGGTGAAGGACATTGCCGCCAGCGAACACGCCTTCGCCGCGCTGGCCGACGGCGGGCAGGTGATCATGCTGTTGGGCAAGACCTTCTATTCGCCGTCGTTTGGGATGGTGACGGACCGGTTTGGCGTCATGTGGATGGTCATCGTGATGGCGGAAACGTGCGCCTGATTGCCCACTGAACCTCAGCCTCGTCCCATGAATCCCCAGCAACCCACCGACGAATACCTCCTGCTCATCCGCGGCACGCACTGGAACCAAGGCCTGTCGCCTGCGGAACTCCAGCGCGTGATGACCGATTTCTACGCCTGGGTGGACGGCCTCACGCAGCTCGGGGTCCACCGCGGCGCCCAACCGCTGATGGAGGAAGGCAAGGTCGTCTCCGGGGCCCGCGGCGCGACGGTCACCGACGGCGCCTTCGCCGAATCCAAGGAAGCTATCGCCGGCTATTTCCTCCTGGCTGTGCCCAACTTGGCCGAAGCGGTGCGGCTGGCCCAGGCCTGCCCGATCCTGGCCTACGGTGCGCAGATCGAGGTGCGCCCCGTCGCGGATCTCTGCCGGCCGATGGCGGAGGTCAAGGCGATGCCCGCGTGAGCGCGGCGAACCCAGCGGCGGACGGTTCCGCGGGAGAGCTGGGTGCCGCCCAATTGGCGGACCACCTATTCCGGCACGAAAGCGCCCGGCTCGTCGCTTTGCTGGTCGCCCAACTCGGGGTGCACCGGCTGCAACTGGCGGAGGACGTCGTGCAGGAAGCCCTGATCCGCGCGTTGCAAACCTGGCCCTACCGCGGCGTGCCGGACAATCCGGCCGCGTGGCTGACGCAGACCGCCAAGCACCTCGCGCTGGACCAACTGCGCCGCGAGCAGCGTTGGCAGGACAAAGAAGCCGGCATTGCCGCCGCCCACGAACGCTGGCTGGCTAGCCCAGCGCCCGCCGGGGAGGACGCGGCCGGGACATTTGCCGACGACACCCTGCGGCTGCTGTTCGTCTGTTTCCATCCGCAGCTTTCGCCAGAGGCCCAGACCGCGCTCGCCTTACGCACGCTCTGCGGCTTCAGCCCCGCGGAAATCGCCGCCGCCTTTCTGGGCACGGAAGCCGCCATCAACAAACGCCTCGTGCGCGCCCGGCAACGCATCCGGGAACTGGGCCTCACCTTCGCCGTGCCCGACCCGGCGGAACTTCCCGCGCGCCTCGACGGCGTGCTGGGAACGCTCTACCTGCTGTTCAACGAAGGCTACAAGGCCTCGGCCGGCGACCGGCTGGTGCGCGCCGAACTCTGCCACGAAGCCATCCGGCTCGGCCTGTTGCTGGCCCGGCATCCGGCCACGCGGCAGCCGCGGACCCACGCATTGCTTGCGCTCATGCTGCTGAACGCCGCCCGGCTGCCCGCCCGCACCGACGACGCCGGCAACCTGCTGCTCCTGCGCGAACAGGACCGCTCCAAATGGAATCCGGCGATGATCCAGCGCGGGATCCATTACCTGGGCCTCGCCGGCACCGGCGACACCTTGGGCGAATACCATCTCGAAGCCGGCATCGCCGCCTGCCACAGCACGGCCACCTCCGACGCCGCCACCGACTGGGCACGCATCCTCCGGCTCTACGACCAACTCCTCGTCCTGAAGCCGTCACCGGTCACCGCCCTCAACCGCGCCGTCGCCGTCGCACGGGTTCACGGGCCCGCGGCCGGACTCACCGCGTTGGATGAACTGACGGCCCGCCACCGGCTCAACGGGTATCACCTGCTCCCCGCGGTTCGCGGCACGTTCCTCGCCGAGTTGGGTCGTTTCCGCGAAGCCGGCGATCAGTTCCAGCACGCCCACGACCTAGCCGCGCTCGCGTCGGAACGCGAGTTCCTAAGCCGCCGAATTGACGAGTGTCGCCGGCCCATTGCGACGGCCTAAAAGAAACGCCTGCGCGAGGATCGTAACCCGACCGACCGTTGACTTCAGCCCGCAGGTCGGTTACTGCCCCGCAGCAATTACGCGTAACTGCGTTATGGGCCTCGCTCTGAACCAACCGGTGCTCGTGCTCAACCGCCTCTGGCAGGCGGTCAATGTCTGCTCCGTCCGTCGCGCCCTCACCCTCCTCTTCGAGGGCCATGCCCAAGTGGTCTTCGGTGACGACGAGGGAGATTTCCGGACCTACAGTTTCCAGCAGTGGCGGGACCTGTCGGACGCCCTTGCCCACGGCGACGACACCGTCGGCACCATCTCATTCAAGATCCGGGTGCCCCGCGTGATCCTGCTGATGGTTTTCGACCGCCTGCCGAAGAAGGAGGTCAAGTTCACCCGGCACAACATCTTTGAGCGCGACAAGAACACCTGCCAATACTGCGGTCGGATCCTTGATCGCAAGGACCTCAACCTCGACCACGTGATCCCGCGCGACCGCGGTGGGCCGACCAGTTGGGAAAACATCGTCTGCTCGTGCATCCCGTGTAACACCCGCAAGGCCAATCATTCGCCGGCGGAGGCGGGGCTACGTTTGGTCCGCAAGCCCAAGCGGCCCAAGTGGCGTCCGTTCGTTCACGTCACGCTCGGCTCGCCGGTCCACGACTCCTGGAAGCATTTCCTCGATGTCGCTTACTGGAATGTCGAACTGGGCGAAGAAGTCGCCTAGTGTCCGCCTTGGATACACAGCCTATGTCGTGGTCACGTTTTATTGAGCGGTGCGAACTCTTTTGGCGCTTTCAAGTCACGCTAAGGACTCTGCGTCGGGTGAATTTGCGCGGTGTCGTTTTGGAGGTCTCAAGTTTCCCAAGGCACATCAAAAACTTCTTCTGGACCGGGAATTACGAACGCATCGAATGCGATTTCGCAGAAAAGCACCTCAACTCCGGCGACCAAATTCTTGAAGTGGGTGGGGCGGTCGGATTTGTCGGTCTATTCTGCCAGAAAGCCCTCGGCGTGGGTCGCTACGCCGTCGTCGAACCCAATCCGGCTACCGCTGAACTGTTGCGGCGTAACTACCTGCTGAACCGTCTGGAACCGAACTTATTCCAGGTGGCGTTGGCAGCCCAGGATGGAGTCGTGGATTTGGAAGTGAGTGGGGTCTTCTGGGGCAATTCGGTGGTGCATGCCAACTCCCGGAACAATTCGACCGTGCCGGTCACGGCAATGACACTCCAGTCCCTCATTCGGCAGCTACGCTTCGTTCCGAATACCTTGATCATGGATGTCGAGGGGGCGGAAACACTCATCTCGTTTCGGAGCCTGCCCGGGGAAATCAGGAAAATATTGATCGAGCTCCACCCGGCGGTAACGGGAGTTGAAAAGGCACTGAAGGTGATTGGGGATCTTCGGGCGGAGGGCTTTAAGGTCTTGGAGGAAGAAAACTCCGTTTACTTCCTTTCCCGGGTTTGAACTTCACCAACTGCTCAGCGAGCAGAGCAGTGTTTGCGGTGAGGTCAAATCGCCCGTCGAAGTGAACTCTCCCGGCTTGGGCTAGCGAAGCGGCTTCGGCCGGATGGTCCGTAATCCACTGGATCGCCTCGCGAAGTGACTCGGCAGTTAAATTCCCGATCAGGGTTCCCAGTTTGCCATCCGCGACGATTTCGCGGGCGGCCCCAGCGGCGGATGTCACGATGGGCACCTCAAAGGCGAGCGCTTCCAACAGCACGATCCCGAAGGTTTCCAATGTTGAGGGGAACACAAACAAGTTCGCTTCGCGCCACCGTCGCCACCACGCGTCGCTTCCGGCGATGATGTTGCGATGAACGAAAACCCCCGGCTCGGCTGCAACGTCAGTGGCGGTTACCAAATGCAATTCGCAACTGGTGGAGAAGTGACGACGAAACACCTCTAATAATAAGGGACCGCCCTTACGCGCGAAGTGACCGCCAACAAAGAGTATTTTCGGACGGCCAGGCCAAGTGTGGGTTTCCTTCCGGGGCGGCGGGGAAAATGACGGCGGCAAGACAGTGATTTTCCCATCCGGGACGCCGTATTCGGTCCGGAGCGATTCCGCTGCGAGTTCGGACCACGGCAGCAAGCGGGTGGCGCCCGCAAAGAGTTCCCGTTCGCGCCGAAGCAGGTTCCGCAAGGTCAGCGGTTGCAACCAATGGCTCATCCGGTTTGGCGCAAACCAGGGCGAATCCGCGAGTTGCCGGAAGGTGGCGTCTAGGGCCACGAAGGTCGGCACAGTTCCGGGAAGGTCAGCCAGCGCAAGGCCGGTGCTCTGGGTATTCACCACGACGGCATCGACGTCGGTCCGGCGGCGGAGGGTATCCAACTGTTCCCGGGCATGCCGGCTGATGGCGATCCGCCAGCGGGTGCCTTGGAAATCCAAGCCCACCTTGCGCAGGCCGCGGATTGAAGTGTCCCCCAGTCTCCGCAGGTGAGGTGGCAGCGGCAGCACGTCAATCACGTGCGGGACGACGCCTAGTTCGGGTCGGGCACGGAATGCCTCGGCAAAACGCGGCAGGTAGCTCGTGTGTCCCAGCGTGTTCTCGTTGAGGAAGGCGACGTTCACCCGGTCTCCTTATCGGCGGACCCGGACTTGCGCCAACGCCGTGCCCAGTTGGGCGCAGACCTTGTCCGGAGTGTAGCGCTGGTCCGCCTCGCGTCGGGACTGTTCCGACAACTGGCGGTGGAATGCCGGCTCGCCCTGCAACCTTGCGAACGCGGCCGCGGCGGCACCCGGACGCTCCATGTCGATCGCGAACCCGCCGGCGCCGGTCTGCCACCGCATCACGGCGTCGTGGTGATGCACCACCGGCAGGCCGCTGGCCATCGCTTCGAGGATGGCGATTGAGAAGGGCTCCGCCAACGACCCAAGCGAGTAGGCATCGGCGGCCTGGAAAAGCCGGACCACGCGCGGACGGTCCAACGAGCCCAAGATCCAGGCGCGTTCACCGAGGGCCTCCCGGACCTGCGAACGGACGGCCTCGGCACCGTCTTCCACGCCGCCGCCATGGGCTAGCACCGCACCGGGACAGGCCGCGATTTCGGCGGCGAGGAAGTCCAGCCGCTTGCCACTCACGGAACCGATGGGCCCGAGCGTGGCAACGACCAGCGCCTCCGCGGGGAGTCCCAATTCCGCGCGGGCGGCCGCCTTTTGCTCGGGCGTCGCGGGCCGGAACTTCTCGGTATCGGCAAAGTGCGGCACCGCAAAAAAGCGCTCGGCGAAGGTAGGCACTTCCGCGCGCGCCTGCTCGAGATAGGGGTCGGCCAACAGGTGCACCCCGTCCAGATGGCGCGCCCAGCCCGGCGACAGACGCATGCCGTTCATGAACACCACCGCCGCGCCGTGCAGCGGTTGAAACCGCTTCAGGTGCCAGGTCAGCACCGGATCACCGCAGTAGGCGAGGGTGCGCCGGCGCCATCGCAGCGTGAGGATGAGGCCCGGCAGCATGGAGAGCTGCTCCCATTGGTAGCGGCGCGCCCAAGGGCGTCCCCGGAGCACGCCGGCGTCCCGGTTGAGCGACCAAACCCGCCGGCGGGTGCGCGGAACTTTAGGCATCGGTCCGCCAGTGATCAGCTCGACGTCCATCGCAGGCGGCAGATGGCGCGCCAGCTCGACCATCCACATCTCGATCCCCCGGGTCGTGTAACCCGCGCCGGAGGAGATCAGCGCGAGGCGTGGAGGACGGGCCGACGGCAAGGTTGGAGCGGGCGGATTCACGATTCTGGAATTAGACTCCAACCGCTCAGCCTTTCCGTCACCTCGAACCTAGGGGGGCGTAGCCCCCAGTCGGAGACTCGTTGCGATTCCTTATGACTGAATCGGCCAAGGGACGCCATGGCCGATGGGCTCAGCGAGTGCAACCAACGGCGAAAATGCCGCCCGCAGTAGTTGAGCCAGCGCCAGCGCGTGCCAGTTGCGCGGAACGAAGGCGGCTTAGGCCACTTGAGAAGATTGAAATTATGCAAGCCATGATCCTCCAAGTGGCGAAGCAGGTTACGCCAGATTTCGTGAAGCCAAGACAAATGGGCGCGTGCCAAACCAATCTCACGTGCCGGAAACACCAGTGTCGGATGGGGAATTCGGTCGAGCTCCGACTCCGCGTCGGTCAGGAGCGGAGTCAAGGCGTTATCCACGACCAGGAGGGTCAATGGCAGACCCGAAGCCAATGAGATCAGGAGGGATTCCAACGCTCGGGCCAGCACGTCCCGCAGCGGACTGTGCGTGCAAACGGCAATGGTCAGTTCAGGCGGGGCCACGGGAATGGCATGGTCATTGGAGGCAAGCACGGCGGCGACCTCACCCGGTTCCGCCGGACTCCCTAGGTTGGATTTCGGCGGGATTCCCTGGCCGCTTGAGCCGGCTCCGCCAGCGCAGCGATGGCAATTCGACAAACCGGTAGGTCAGGTAACCGCAGCCGACCGAAGCCAGGAGGCTGAGCGGAAATCGGTCGGCCCACGTCTGCGTGACGCCAAAGCAGAATATGTTCTGCCACAGATAAACGCTGAACGAAATGCGCCCAAGCCAAGTGACCGCCGGCAGCGAAAACAATCCGGCCAGCCGGGCGGGCCGGCCGCGGTGCAGCAGGAACGACAGGCAGCCAAATGCCATCATTCCGGCCATGGCCACCAAGGCACGGATTGTCACCACGACCGAAAACCGTTCCCGCCACGGCGCCACCCAGTCCCTTAAGTCGTCCGAAATGCCCCCCAACACCTGCGAAGGACTCCGGGTGAATACGAGCACGAACACTGCGGTCGCGACCAGCGGCAGCAGTTGGAAGCCCCGCAACTGCAGAATCCATTCCATTCGCCCCTTCTGCACCAAAATGGCCCACCACGCCCCCACCAACAAAGAGCCGTAGACAAAATCCGTCCTCAGGTAGTTGCCATGTTCTTGGGTGGCCCATTCCTTGCCTAACGTCCGCCACGCAACTCCTAGCACCATCAGGACGGTGACAGGCAACAGACGATGGCCCCGTGGAATCACTCGTAGCAGCAGCGGCCACCAGACGAAAAACTGGATTTGGGCGGCCAAGCTGTAGAGATGACCGCCCCACGAAAACGCCTTGGCCGTGTTGGGATCGGCCCATAGCACGCGGACCGATTGCCAAAGCGAAAAACCAGGACGATCAGAAAACCACACACACACCACCGCCAGATACGCCAGTGCCGGCAAATACAACCGCACCGCCTGCCGGCGCAAGAACGCCCAACCACCCATTACACCCGATCGGGTTTCCTCGTTGAGCAGCGACAGGGTGACTAGATAGCCGCTCAGCACCATGAACGCGGTGACGCCGCCCCTGATGAAACCGCCCATGGACATCAGCCAATCCGGATAGCCCACCGCAAAGCGGGCATGGTTCAGCATGACGATGGTGATCGCCAGCGCCCGGTAGCCATCCAGGGCCACACTGCGCGACTCGGACGCCGTCGTGGCATTCTTTTTTTTAGCAATGGGAGTGAATTCAGCCATCAGTATGAGCCGCCGGCACCGACGCTAAGTTGGCGGATCACTGATTCACAAGGCAATGGTTTCCCTCAATCATTCGGCACTATTCGTTGCTGATCTTTCCTCGCAAGCGTGGATTGGGCTGATGAGTTGCGATTGAGACTATGGGTTTGTGGAAGTGGAGGACAGATGGTTTTCGGATTCGGCTTGGGACAGGTCGCCGAGGCTGCCGTGACGGCGGCGCCGGTTGTCGAAGTCCATGAGCTGTGCGGTGGCATGTGAGGGCGGGATATCGGCGGCGAAGCATTCGGCCTTGAGGGTGGCGACGAAGCTCTCGGCCAGGGCGTTGTCGTAGGGATTGGCCGTGCAACTCATGCTCAGGGTGAGGCCGTGGGCGGCGGCGAGATCATGGAAGCCGGCGGCGGCGTATTGGACGCCGCGATCACTGTGGTGAAGCAGGCCGGGCGGTGGCGGTTGGCGCTGGAGGGCCAGGGCCAGGGTAGTGGCGGTCAGTTCGGCGCGCATGTCGGGGCGGCAGTGGTGAGCCACACAGCGCCGGGTGCAGGCATCGAGGGTGAAGGCTAGAAAGAGCCAGCCTTCGGCCGTTTCGAGATAGGTGAAGTCGCTCTGCCAGACGAGGCAGGGCCGATCCGGCGTGGGCACCTTAGCGAGCCAGTTTTCGGCGACCGGGTGCGAGTGGTGGCTGTCGGTGGTGCGGGGGCGGAAGCGCCGCTTTTGCTTTGGCCTCAGGCCGGATTCGCGCATGAGCCGGGCGATACGGTCTTGCCGCAGCGCCGGCCCAGATCCTGGGGGTCGAGCCGCACTCGCAGACAGCCGTAGGTCCGCCGGCTCTGCCCGAAGCTTTGCGCGATGAGCGGCCGCAGTTCGTCATCCTGGCGCCGCCGCGACCGTCCGGGCTTGCGGCGATGGGAGGCTAAGCCGCTCGGACTGACGTCCAGCGCCTCGGCCAGGGAGCCGGCGGGATATTGGTCACGGAGCTTTTCCATCAGCGTAAAGCGTGCGGCGACCCCTCCGCTGACAAGATGCCCAAGGCTTTTTTAGGATGTCACGCTGGCGGCTCACATATTCGACCTCCTGCCGGAGCCGGCGCAGTTCCCGCTGTTCCGCGCTCGCGGCGCTCAGGGTTCCCGGCTCCGGGAGCGGCTGTCCGTTCCTGGCCTCGCGGGTCCAGTGGCCGAGCGACCACTTCGAGACGCCCAGATCCCGGGCCACTTCGGTGACGATGCGCCCGCCTTGCACGAGCGCGACGGCGTTGTTCTTAAACTCCCGGTCGTAGCGCCGGCCGGTTCTTCGGTTGCTGTTCATGGGGGTCATGGTCTTCACCACAGTCCAACCCGCAAAAGCGAGGAAACTTCATTGCTTTGCATTTAGTCGGCTGCCGTTGGCATCGAATCTGACTCTCAAGCGGCAATGTGCCCGTTTCATTGGCGCCAGCGTATCACGTCGCCTCCGAAGCCACGCACGCTCGCGTATTCAGTTGGCGGAACCCTCCAGGCAACCAGCGACCACCCGCCGTAGCAACGACCGGTGCAGGGGCAACCCTCCCCGGGGAGCGGTGTCAGAACCTGACCTCTGGAACTCCTTTCGGAAGGGTGAACGGGATGGAGCCAAGCGCGTTTGCAGTCGCGGAACCAGAGGTTTTCTCGGCGCCTTTCTGGCAGTTGGCCGCGGTTCGCGCTGCTGCACCGGGCGGCCTCAAACACCCCCAAACATCCCTGATAGCTGAGGAGTTTGTCCTACCAGTCTGTCTTACCCAGGGTTTTTCGTGCAGCCTGAATTGGTGTAACTCGTTGCGATTGAAGTGCTTGCTCGAATTGGTGCGCCCGGCAGGACTTGAACCTGCACGATGTTACTCACTAGAACCTGAATCTAGCGCGTCTGCCAATTCCGCCACGGGCGCACAAAGCAGCGCGGAGGGAGTAGGCGCACGCGCCCGTTCCGACAAGTCCTTTTTCCAGCCCGGCCAAATTTTTCTGACGCCTGCCCGCCCGCGGAGATCGCTGACGGGGGGCTTCCCGGCGCGAAAATCTTCGCACACGGCCGACTTTTTGGTTCCACTGCGCGGGTCCGATGCTCCGCCAGCTTTCCATTTCCGAACTCACCCGCCAGCTTGCCCGCCGTGAGTGTTCCGCCCGCGACGCGTTGCAAACCTGCGTGGACCAGATCACGCGGGTGGATCCGCAGGTGAAGGCCTTCCTCAGCTACGATGTCGCTGACGCCCAGGCCCAGGCCGACGCCGCCGACCACGACCTCGCCGCCGGGGTGACGCACGCGCAGAAGCCGCTGCTGGGGGTGCCCATCGCGCTCAAGGACGTGCTGAACCAGCGGGGCCAGCCGCTGAACTGCTCGTCGAAGATCCTCGGCAAGTTCGTCTCGCCCTACGACGCCACGGTGGTGGAGAAGCTCAAGGCGGCCGGCGCGGTCGTCTTCGGCCGGCTGAACATGGACGAGTTCGCGATGGGTAGCTCGACCGAGAACTCGGCCTTCTGGACCACGCTGAATCCGTGGGACACCACACGGATTCCCGGCGGTTCCTCGGGTGGGTGCGCCGCGAGCGTCGCGGCCAGCGAGTGTTTCGCCAGCATCGGTTCCGACACCGGCGGATCCATCCGCCAACCGGCGTCGCTCTGCGGCATCGTGGGCGTGAAGCCGACCTATGGGTTGGTGTCGCGGTTCGGCTTGGTCGCATTTGCCAGTTCGCTGGACCAGATCGGTCCGTTCACCAAGGACGTGCGGGACTCCGCGACCGTCCTGCAAGCCATTGCGGGCCATGACCGGCGCGATTCCACCAGCGTGCCGCAGGCCGTGCCAGACTACTCCAAGGCGCTGACGGGCGACCTGAAGGGGCTTCGCATCGGTATCGTGAAGGAGTTCAATATCGGCGGTATGGATCCTGAGGTGGATGCAGCGGTGAAGGCCGCCGTGAAGCAGTTGGAGTCGCTCGGCGCCGAGATCGTAGAGGTTTCGCTGCCACACAGCGACTACGCGGCGGCGACCTACTACATCATCGCGCCGGCCGAGGCCTCGGCGAACTTGGCCCGCTTCGACGGCATCCGCTATTGCGCCCGCGTGGACGGGCGTGATCCCGAGGAGCTCAATTCCAAGACCCGCGGCGCCGGCTTCGGGGCGGAGGTGAAGCGCCGCATCATCCTGGGCACCTACGTGCTGAGTTCCGGTTACTACGATGCCTTTTACCTGCGGGCGCAGAAGGTTCGCACTCTTATTCGCAACGACTTCCTCAAGGCCTTCGAGCAGGTCGATGCCATCGTGTCGCCCACCGCGCCGACGGCGGCCTTCAAGGTCGGCGAAAAATCGGGCGACCCACTCCAGATGTATCTGAGCGACATCTTCACGATCTCCTGCAACTTGGCGGGCATCTGCGGCATCAGCGTTCCGTGCGGGTTCACACAGTCGCCGAAGCTGCCCATCGGCCTGCAGGTGCTGGGCAAGCCGTTCGGCGAGGAAACGATGTTCCGCGTGGCGCATGCCTATGAACAGAGCACTGGTTGGCATTGCGAACGCGCCCCGTTGGCGTAGGGCCGAAGCGTCCCACCGCGATGAATCCGGAGCGGCGCAACGAAATCGCCCTCGCGCTAATCACTTGGCTGGTGACCGCGCTGGGCTGGCTCACTGTGGCGGTCCATTGGCGAAACCAGAACAGCCGCGGAATGCCGCGGATGGAAGGGGACGACGTCCTCCTAAACCTCATGTTTCCCGTCACCGGAATCGTTGTCGGCCTGGTCGCCTGCTTCGAGCGGCCGCGCTCCGGCGTGAAACGCTCCGTGTCACCGTTCGGCCTGCTGCCGGTGAGCCTGTGCGCGTTGCTGGCGGTGGCGGTGGTGACGCTCTGGCTAAAAACTCCGGGCTGAGGCGAATCCGGGCACGGAATCCGCCGTCGGAAACTTGCGCGGCGGGAACCCGTTTCTAGGCTCCGCGCGCACAACACATGAATTTCACCCCGTTCGTCGGAGCCGTCACCTTGGCGGCCCTCTGTTTATCGCCCATGAAAGCCACCGCCGCCGAAGCCGCGTCCGCCAAGAAGAAGACCGAAGCCAAGAAATCCGAGGCGGCCCGCCCGGCCAAATCCCAGTTGCTGCACGTCGTCTCGTTCAAGTTCAAGGACTCGGCCAGCAAGGAGGACGTCAAGAAGGTCGAGGAGGCTTTCCGGGCGCTGAAATCCAAGATTCCGCAGATCAAAAAGCTCGTCTGGGGCCTGAACAATAGTCCCGAGGGACTCAACAAGGGCTGCACCCACGCTTGGGTCCTGACGTTCGGCAGTGATGCGGATCGTGACGCCTACCTGGTGCATCCCGATCACAAGGAATTCGGCAAACTGGTCGGCTCGCTGCTCGCCGACGTGTTTGTCGTGGATTTCTGGACCAAGGACTAAACCGTCCTGGGACTCAGGCCGCCGCGGCCTTGCGGGCGGCGGCCTCCGCCTGCAAGGCCGCGCCCTGTTGGGCGAGCGCGGTCATCAGGCGGTCCAACAAGGGTTGTTGGGCAAGCTTCAGTTTCTCCCGGGCCGCCGCGACCGTGAAAAACGCGGCCTTGTCGATTTCCGGCCAAGTCGTCATCTGGCCCGATTCCGGGGGCCACTCCACCTGCATGCGATTGCTGCGGATGGGTTGGCTCTCGTCCCAGTCGCCCTCGAAGCCCCAGGCGTGGACCGTCTTGCCACCGCGCTGCTTGATCGAGCCGAGCGGCAAATACGGTGGCTTGGGCTCCAGTCCGACTTCTTCCTGGAATTCCCGGACCGCGGCAACCAGCGGTTCCTCGTTGGGTTCAATCTCGCCCTTGGGAATAGTCCAGACGTCGAAGTCACGGTGGGGAAACCACGGGCCGCCCGGATGGGCGATGAACACTTCCAACACCCCGTTCCGCCGACGGAACATCAGCAGACCGGCGCTCACGCGCCCGCGCCTCGGCGGCGGACTGTTGGGTGGATAGGCGGGCACGTGGATTCGAACGGGGCGGCAGTTACACGGAAACTAGGTTGGCGGTGTGTAACGAATTCGCGCCGCCAAGGCAACAGCCACGACGACGACGGATGGAAAACAGTATCGGCGTCGGCCCAGAACTAAGGATTCCGGGACCGTAGCCAACGGGGCCAAGGAGGACTAGCAACCGCGCCGGCGCCTCAGGCTTCCGCCGGAGCCTCGGCCTTTTTCTTGCGGGGGCGGGGCCGCGGAACCAGGGGAGCATCACCCCAGAGGCCTTCCAAATCGTAGATTGCC
>JBEISV010000127.1:0-10608 GCA_040375265.1 Verrucomicrobiales bacterium | reverse complement strand
ATCCCCGCTCGCTGGGCAAGGTCGCGCTCCAGGATCGGGCCGGTATCGACATACCACAGCGAACGTGTGCCGGCGCCACCGAACGAATCGAGTAGGGCGGATAGTTCGCGCAAAGGTGCCGCCAACACGTCGTGGTAATCCTGATACCTAGCATAGCGCGCCACCACGCCCCGTCCCTCCCGAACCGGCGTTTCAGCCGATGGCGCGTAGCTGACCGCGAGTGCCACGAGGCTGCGCGCCCCGGGCAGCACGAGTTGCAGGTCGGCACGTTTGTCGGCATTGCGGGCCAGCCATTCCATCCCGGCATGGCGTCCTTCGGCAACGGCTGCGTGGAACTGCGGCGCGCTCGCCGGCGGCGCGGCGGTGGTGATCCGGCAGAGATCGAAACCCAGTTCGCGGGCCCGCTGCTGGACGAGGGATTTCATCGCGGCCGCGATCACGCCCTCACTTCGGCGGCCTGTTCCTGCCCCGCTTGCTGCCGCCGGTAGGAGGCCACGATGAACCGGGCGGTCTCGATCGGGGCCCGGAAGTCCACGCCCACCAGCACGTCCGCCTGCTTGTAGTAGGGCGCGCGCGCCTGGAGCAGCTCGCGGATACGCTCAAGCGGATTCTCCGTCTGCAACAGGGGGCGGTGCGCCTGGTAGCGAACCCGTTCGAAGATGACCCCCGGCGAAGCCCACAGGCAGACGACGAGCGAATGCCGCCGCAGGCTCTCCAAGTTGTCCGGATTCACGATCATGCCGCCGCCGGTCGAGATCACCTTGCCCGAGGCGGACTCCAATTCCCGCACCAAGTCGGATTCCCGCTGCCGAAACGCCGGCTCGCCCTCCGCGGCGAAGATCTCGGACACCCGCTTGCCGGCGCGGTGCTCGATTACCTTGTCGGTGTCCACCAACTCAAAGCCCAGCAGGTCCGCCAGGACGTGGCCAACCGTGGACTTCCCCGTGCCCATGAAGCCCACGAGCGCGAGGTTGCGAAATTGGCGGTCAGCCGACATGTCGCGGAGTCTGCCGGGAATCCGCGGCGGAATGAACCGCGAAATTGACCGGGCCGGGAAACCAGTCGCCCGTCGAAATTTCCCGCGTCTCCCTCTCTTCCACTCAGAGTGAAGGAGAGGGCCGGGGTGAGGAGGTCCCCAAACCTCATCGGGTGCAGTATCCCGATGTGCCCCGGGAGGTCGGGCTGGCTTTCCGAAACCGGCGGCTACGCCCCGATCGCCTTGGCGGCCTGATGCTGCGCCAAACCGGTCGCCAGCGAGGAGACACTGGCCAGCAGCTCCTTGGCCGCCGCCGAATCGGCGATCTTGAAGCCGTAGTTCTTGTCCAACGCGACGACCAGCTGGAGCGCGTCGACCGAGTCCAACCCCAATCCGCCCGGACCGAACAGCGGCTGTTCGTCCCCGATTTCGGTGGCGGAAACCTGGAGCATCAGGGTTTCCACCATCAGGGCCTTCAGTTCGGTCCGCAGGGCGGCTGTCGTGTCGTGGTTCATCCAGTTGTGGGCGCCAGCATCCGGAAATCGGGGCCGCGGCTCAATCCAAAGCACGCACGACGCCTCAGAAGATACCGCCGTCGATCTTCAGCACGGCCCCCGTGACGTAGGAGGCCCCGGGGCTGGCCAGGAAACAGACGGCCGCGGCCACCTCCTCGGGACGCCCGAACCGGCGCATGGGCACCTGGGCCAACGCGGCGGACCGCCGTTCCGGCGGCAGCTGGGCCAGTGCCTCAGTTTCGATGTAGCCGGGACAGACGGCGTTCACGGTGATGCCCATCCGGGCGACTTCCTTGGCGAGCGACTGGGTCAGGGCAACCGCCCCGGCCTTGGCCGCGGCGTAATTGGTCTGGCCGGCCGGCGCGAGGAGCGCGGACAGCGACGCCACGTTCACAATCCGTCCGCCGCGCTGGTGGATCATCGCGGGCAGGGCCGCTTGGCAGCCGTGGAATACCGCATCCAAGTTGGCCGCCACCACGCCTGACCACGCCGCCGGCGGCATGGTTGCCAGCAGGGCGTCGTCATGCTTGCCGGCGTTGTTCACCAGAACGTCAAGGCGCCCGTGCAATCCCGTGATGAGCCGGACCGCCGCCGTCCACGCCGTCGGATCGGTGACGTCGAGGTCCACGAGCCGGCAACGTTCTGGAAATTCCGTCGCCAACGCCTCGGCCTCGCCGCGTTGCCGCCGCACGCCGAGCCAAAGCTGGTTGGTCGCCGATTCCGCCAGGAAAGCCCGGGCGACGGCGCGGCCCAAGCCGCCGTTGGCGCCCGTGATCAGGATGACTCGCACGGGTCGACGGAAACCGAAATCCGGCCCGCAGGGAAAGGTTGAAATGGCCCACAGGCGGTGGCGCCGGCTTCCGGTCGGCCTCGCGCTGATTTCCTAGAAGATTTCCTGTCCAAAATCCGACGTTGGCGGGAAGTAGTCGCGAAATCCTTTTGCAATGCTTCCGGATCCGCCGCGCTCTACCCGCGATCCCGCCGCCGACCAACAGCGGTTTCTCTCGCTGTTCCTGCGCAGCGAGCGGGAGATGTTTCGCTACGTGGCGGCGCTGGTGCCGAACGTCGCCGATGCGGAGGACATCGTGCAGCAGACGGCGCTGGCGCTCTGGGAAAAGTTCGACGCCTACGACCCGGCCCAGCCGTTCACCCCGTGGGCGTGTCGCTTTGCCCTGAACAAGGCCCGCCAATGGATCGAACGGCACCAGCGTTGGCGCAACCTGCTGGAGGGTGATTTGGCGGAGGAACTGGCCCGCCGCCGGGAGGAACGGCGTCCCGAATTGGAAGCCCGGCTGCGGCGGTTGGAGGGCTGCCTGGGACGGCTCCCGCAGGAACAGCGCGCGCTGGTTGAGGGTTACTACTACCGTCGTGAGGAAATCGACCAGCTCGCGAGCCAGTCGGGCCGCACGGTGGCATCGGCTTACAAGGCGTTGCAGCGGATTCGGCAAAACCTCCAAGCCTGCATCGGGAACACCGCGGAACCGGAAGGAGGTCTGCCGTGACGCTGTCCTTTCCCTCCCCCGCATTCGACGAGGCGGTGGCCGCCGTCTGCCACGGCACCGCTTCGGAGGAGCTGCTGCGCGGCTTGAATCGGTTGTTACGGGAGAATCCCGCGGCCCGGGACGAATACCTCCTGCGGGTCGAACTGCATTCCCGGCTCGCCTCGGATCCGGACCTATTTGCTCCGGCGAACCGCGAGACGGCTTCCCTCGCCGGCGCGGATCCTCGGATGGTGTTCCCGCACCACTTTCAGGCCGCCCCGGCGGGCATTCGGCGACGCACCTGGGCCTTGGCACTGGCCGCCGGCTTGGTCCTACTGCTGATGGGTGGCTGGTGGCTGCGGCACGGCCTCTTCGGGGATCGCCGGGGTGCGACAAGTCGGGCCGTCGCTATGCTCAACCGCGCGGTCAATGCCCGCTGGAATCCCGCGGACCGCCCTCCGCGGCTAGGCGCGCCGCTGGAGCCGGGCCGCCTCCGGCTAGAGTCCGGTCTGGCCCAGATCGTCTTCTACAACGGTGCCCGGGTGGTAATCGAAGGTCCGGCCGAACTCCAGCTCGTGTCCTCCAGCGAAGCGACCTGTGCCGGTGGCAAGTTGACCGCGGAAGTTCCGCCGCAGGCCCGGGGATTTCGCGTCGTCGCCCCGCGCTTAGACGTCACCGACTTGGGAACTTCGTTCGGCCTGAACATCACGGGCGGTCGGACCGAGCTGCATGTCTTTGAGGGCCAGGTCGAATTCCGCGCCGACCGCGGCGCCACCAACCGAAATCTGGCCGCGGGGAAAGGCGCCGTTGCGGAAGGCACGGGCGCGCCCCGGCTCGTGGCCGCCGACCCAACCGGGTTTGCGTCGCTGTTCGACCTTCAGGCGAAGTCGGTGGCCGCCGCCGCTCGGCGTTACGACCAATGGCGCGAGGCGAACCGCCGGCTGAACCAGGATGCGTCCCTGTGGGTGCATTTTGACTTAGAGCATGGCGCGCCTTCGGACTGGCGTCTGCCCAATGCCGGAGGCCTGCGCGCCACCGTGCCCGACGCCACCATCGTGGGCTGCCAGTGGCAGGAAGGCCGCTGGGCCACCAAGCCGGCGCTGGAGTTCCGCGGCGTAAGCGACCGAGTCCGGCTAAGCGTGCCCGACGCGAGCGACTCGCTGACGTTGGCCGCTTGGGTCCGAGTGCAGGGCCTCGACCGGCCGATCAATTCGCTGTTCATGTCCGACGGCTTCGCACCCGGCACGGTGCACTGGGTGATCCGCAATGACGGTGTCCTGGGCCTGACCGTCATCGGCCCCCTAGCGGGACATCAGATCCTGGCCAGCCCGCCGGTGCTGACCGTGGACCAGTTCGGCATCTGGACGCACCTCGCCGTCGTGCTCGACGGCCGGGCCAAGCGGGCCATCCATTACGTAAATGGGCAGCCCGTCAGCCAGCATTCCGTGCGCATTGCCCCGCCCTTCCGGATTGGAACGGCGGAGCTAGGCAACTGGAACGCCGTCGGTTTCCCGGGCAACGACCCGTTCCTGATCCGCAACTTCAGCGGGGTCATGGACGAGTTCTGCCTTTTCGGACGGGCGCTGAATGCCGCGGAAATCCAGGCGCTGTATGCCGACGGCAAGCCGCAGTCGGATCCCCCCGCCACGGCAAGAAACTGAAACCAACCTCCGTTCCCCTCGGTCACCACCACATCCCGTCGGTCATGAAACAGAAAATACTCCCCTTCGTGCTGCTAGCGGCGATGGCCGGATCATCCGGCTTCGCTCAAATCACCACCAACGCCCCGGCCGACGACTGGAAGCCCGCCTCATCCAACCAGCCCGGAAAGGAATATCCGAAGGTGAACTCGGAGGGCCGCGTAAAGTTCCGGATCGTCGCGACCAACGCCCAGAACGTTAGCGTGACCTTCCGGGACAGCAGTGAGTTCACCAAGGGTCCGGACGGGGCCTGGTATGGCCACACCCGGCCGCTGGACGAAGGGTTTCACTACTACCTGATCAAAATTGACGGGGCGGAGGTGCCAGACCCGAACAGCATGATGTTCTTCGGTGCCCAGCGCTGGGGCAGCGCAGTCGAGGTCCCGGCCAAGGACCAAGATTCCTACGCACTCAAGAATGTGCCTCACGGTCAGCTCCGCGAGGTCTTCTTTCCCTCGAAGAGCACCGACTCACAGCGCCGTGCCTTTGTTTACACACCGCCCGGCTATGACCAGAACCCGGACAAACGGTATCCGGTCCTGTATCTCCAGCACGGCTGGGGTGAGAACGAATACGGCTGGGGCGTCCAGGGCCGCGCCCGGGAGATCATGGACAACCTGATCGCGGAGAACAAAGCCCGGCCGATCATCATCGTGATGATCTACGGCATGACGAACGAAACCCGGATGGGCGGGATGAGGAACTTCGACATCGGCCCCTTCGAGACAGTCCTCGTCAAGGAACTGGTCCCCTTCATCGATGCCAACTTCCGCACGCTCTCCGATCAGCCGAACCGGGCCATGGCCGGCCTCTCCATGGGTGCCATGGAGACCAAGACGATCACCCTGAAGAACCTCGACACGTTCTCCCACATCGGCCTCTTCAGCGGCGGCAGCATCGCGGTGACCAACATCACGGACATGGCCGCGTTCAAAGCGAAGAACAAGCTGGTCTTCGTCAGCTACGGCAGCAAGGAGCTGGGCAACAACCGCGGCGGCGATCCCAAGACCACGACCGAGGCGCTCAAGGCGGAGGGCATCAACAGCCTCTTCTACGTTTCCCCCGACACCGCCCACGAATGGCAGTCCTGGCGTCGCAGTCTCCGCGAATTCGCGCCGCTCCTGTTCAAGAACTGAGACGAACCCTTTGAAAGCACCCACCATGAAGACATTCCTCACCCTTGTCCTCGCGGCCCTGCCCTGCCTGGCCGCCGATCTCACCGGCCAGTGGAAGGCCGTGTTCGACACACAACCTGGCAAACAGACCTACCTCTACGACCTGAAAGCCGAGGGAGAGAAGGTCACCGGCAAGGCGACCGGCGACATCAACGGCGAGAACAAGCGGACCGTGGACCTCAAGGACGGCAAGCTGGTCGGCGACATGGTCACGTTCGTCGAGATGTTCGAGTTCCAGGGCAACGAACTGACCATCAGCTATACCGGCAAACTCACGGGCGATGAGATCAAGTTCACCCGCAAAGTCGGTGACTTCGCGACGGAGGAACTCGTCGCCAAACGGGAGAAACCCGCGACCGCCGCCAAGAGTCCGGCCGGCAAGTGGCAGGGTGAGTTCGACTCGCGGATCGGCCTCCAGAAATACCTGTTCGATTTTCAGGTGAAGGACGGGAAGTTGACCGCCAAGGCCGTCGCAGAGGCCCGCGAGGAAAAACGTGACGTGGAGTTCAAGGAGCCGAAGCTCGATGGAGACACGATCACGTTCGTGGAGATGCGGCAGATTCAGGACAACGAAATCCGCATCGAATATACCGGCAAGCTCGGCGACCGGGGCATCCAGTTCACGCGCAAGGCCGGCGACTTCGGGAGCCAGGAGTTCCTCGCCACGCGCGTCGGTCCCGCTCCGGCGGCCGGCGATGCCCCACGTCCCCGACGCGGAGGCTTCGGCGGCCCGATTGAACTTGGGCCCGACGACAAGGCAGCTTTTCCGGACGCACCGGCCGGCTTTGATCAGGCCCGCGACGGCATCGCCCACGGCAAGCTGGAGATGGTCGAATACGATTCCAACTCCGTCGGCACGAAACGCAAGGCGCTCGTCTACACGCCGCCCAGTTACTCGGCCGACCAGAAGTATCCCGTGCTCTACCTGCTTCATGGCATTGGCGGCGATGAGGAGGAATGGCGCCGGGGCGGCCAACCTAATGTCATCCTCGACAACCTGTTGGCGGACAAGAAGGCCACGCCGATGATCATCGTCATGCCCAACGGCCGCGCGCAGGCGGACGACCGTCCCGGTCCCAACGCCATGGCCACCGCGCCGGCCTTCGGCGTGTTCGACCAGGATCTGCTCGGCAGCCTGATCCCGTTCATCCAGGCGAAGTATTCCGTGAAAGCTGACCGGGAGAACCGCGCGCTGGCCGGACTCTCGATGGGCGGCGGCCAGTCGTTGAACTTCGGCTTGGGCAACCTCGACACCTTCGCGTGGGTCGGCGGTTTCTCGTCCGCGCCGAACACGAAGCCAGCGGCCGAACTCGTGCCCGATCCCGCGAAGGCGAAGGCGCAGTTGAAGCTCCTTTACGTCTCCTGCGGCAACAAGGACGGCCTCATCCGCATCAGCCAGGGCGTCCACGCTTACCTCAAGGAGACGAACGTCCCGCACGTTTGGCACGTGGACGAACACGCGCACGACTTCCAGCATTGGAAGAAGGCGCTCTTCAACTTTTCCCAACAGATCTTCAAGCCGACCGCCAAGTGATCATGAAGCAACTGAAACCATTGCTCACGCTGCTCACGGGCGGACTGACCGCGTTCGCCGCATTGGCCGCCGACAGCCCGGATCGGCCGTTGCGGGTGCTTTACCTCGGCTCGGTCAACGCCGGCGGTGGCGGATTCGGCGGCGGTGGCTCGCGCACGAACTACGTCTACCTGCCCGGCCAGACTCTCGCGCCCGAAGCGATCTATTTCGACCATCGCGCCGACGTCACCAACCTCACGGAGGTGTATCTGAAGCACTTCGACGCCGTGGTGCAGACGTTGCCCGAGGCCGCGGTGGGTCCGGACCAGCAGCAGTTGCTCGATGTTTTCAAGCGCGCGGGCAAAGGCCTGATCAAGTATGCCGATGGCCAGCGTCCCGCGGAGGGTGTCCTCCGCGACGCCGTGCTTGGCGGCGTCAGCAAGCAGGCGAAAGCCGATTGGGAAGCGGCGCTCGCGGCGCGTCCGCCGTTGCAGCGATTGCCCGGCGAGGTTCCGAACTACGAACGCCGCGCCGAGCCCGTGAAATACCAGGCCCCGCTCTCGCCGGCGGACAGCATGCGCTACACGCAGGTGCCGGCGGACTTCGACCTCCAACTCTTCGCCGCGGAACCGGACATCGTGAAGCCGATCTACATGGCGTGGGACGAGCGGGGCCGAGCGTGGGTCGTGGAGGCTCGCGATTATCCGCATGGCCTTGTAGCCGAAGGCGAGCCGGGCCATGACAGCATCAAGATCTGCGAGGACACGGACGGCGATGGCAAGGCCGACAAATTCACGGTCTTCGCCGACAAGTTGAACCTCGCCACCTCCCTCGTGTTCGTGAACGGCGGCATCCTCGTGTCCGAAGCGCGGCACATGCTGTTCCTCAAGGACACGGACGGCGACGGCAAGGCCGACGTGCGCCAAGCCAGCCTGCCCGGGTGGGGCACCGGTGACACCCACGCGATGCAGAACAACCTCGCCCGCGGCTTCGACAACTGGCTCTACGGCATCGTGGGTTATTCCAACTTCCGCGGCACCGTTGGCGGCAAGGACCTCCAGTTCGGCCAGGGCGCCTTCCGCTTCCGGGCGGATGGCTCCGCCTTGGAGTTCCTGCACCAATATAACAACAACGCCTGGGGCATCGGCCTCAATGCCCACGGCGACGTCTTCGGCTCGACGGCCAACGGCAATCCCAGCTTCTACGGCTATCTGCCCGCGCACATCCTGAACCCGACGCAACCGGGCCCCGGCCGCCGAGGGGGCGGTGGTGGCGGTGGCGGTGGTTTCCGTCCAGGCTATCGGCTCGATGACAAGCCGGGTGACGCGCCGGCCCCGACCGCGAATGTCCGCCGACTGCCGTCCGCCAAGTCACTGGCTCCGGGAATGCGGATGCATCCAAACACGCCGAACGTCCGCATGGTGGACAACTTCGGCGGCTACACTGCCGCGGCTGGACACGCCTTCATGGTCAGCGATGCGCTGCCGCCACGCCTGCAAGGCAAGGCGCTGGTGACGGAGCCGACCGCCAAGCTCATCGGCATCGTGGACATTCAGCCCGATGGCGGCGGCTACAAGGCCACCGACGGCGGCAACCTCCTGGCCAGCACCGACGAATGGATGTCGCCGATCTTCGCTGACGTCGGGCCGGACGGCGCCGTATGGGTGATCGATTTCTACAGCTTCATCATCCAGCACAATCCGACACCGAGTCTTCAGTCCGCCGGCGTGCAAGCCACGACCGGACGCGGCGGCGCCTACCAGACGGAGAACAACCTCCGCGACCAGTCCCACGGCCGCATCTATCGGGTGGTCTGGAAGGATGCTCCGCGAAGCGCCATCAAATCCCTCGACCGGACGAAACCCGCCGAACTCGTGGCGGCGCTCGACAGCGGCAACCAGTTTTGGTGCCTCGCCGCGCAGGGCCTGATCGTTGACCACAAGGTGGCGGCCGCCGCAACGGCGTTGAAGAAGCGCGTGCGTTCCGCCGCCGGCGGGAAAGGTGCGATTCACGCCCTGTGGTCGCTGGCCGGACTGGGTGCGCTCGACAAGGACACCCATCAGGCGGCGCTCCTGTCCAAGGATCCGGCGGTGCGCCGCAACGCCATCCGCGCTCTGCCGGCGGACGACGCCGGACGCCAGTTGTTCTTCAGCAGCCCGGTGGTTCAGGATCCCGACCTCATCACGCGCCAGGCGGCCTTCGCGAAGCTCTTGGAATTCCCCACCATCCCGGCGATCCAGACGGTGGTCGCCCAGTTGCCGCGCACCGCAGTCAACGGCAGCGATCCCTTCCTGAACGACTCCGTCACTCTGCTGGGTCGCATCCACAAGGTGACCGGCGTCGGCGAGAACGAGGTGAAAGTCACGGCCGGTGATCCGAAGCGAGGGGAGGAACTCTTCTTCACCAGCCCCACTGCGTCCTGCGCCGCCTGCCACCGGGTCGGCGAAAAGGGCGGCGATGTCGGCCCCATCCTCGACGGCGTCGCCATCCGCAGCGACCGGGCCTACATTCTGGAAAGCCTCATGGACCCCAACGCGAAGCTCGCGAAGGGCTTTGAGAGCCTCCCGATTTCGCCCATGCCGCCGCTCGGCGCCTTGCTCAAGGAGCAGGAGTTGGAGGACATCCTGTCGTATCTCGCCACGTTGAAGACGCCGCCGAAAGACGGCATCACCGTGCCCGTGCGGAAGGTCGAAAACTACGAATGATCATGAAGAAGCTGACTCACATCCTTGGTCTGCTCGCGCTTTTGGGAACGGCGAGTCTGCCCGTCCGCGCCGCCGACCCGACGGGCCTTGACGCGGAAGGCTACATCCGCGACTGGCTCATGCTCGCCCCGATCGTCTTGCCGGAAGGCGCCGATGCCGGAGACCTGCTGTTGCGTTCGCAGGTTCCGGACGAAGCCAAGTTGAAGCCCAAAGCCGGCGACGTGGTGACCGTCAGTGGCCGGCAACTGACGTGGAAAGCCGTCACCGCGGCGACCAACTACTTCGACTTCAACGCCGTCCTGAAGACCCAGAACGATCAGTCCGCGGGCTTCATGGTGACCTACGTGGAGTGCGACCGGGAGATTCCCGACGTGATCATCGCCGTGGGCAGCAACGACCAGGGCCGGCTCTACTTCAACGGCGTGGACATCTACGCCTTCACCGAGGCGCGTCCCCTGATGCTCGATCAGGACAAGGGCAAGCTCACGCTGAAGCCGGGCGTCAACGCCCTCGTGTTCAAGGTCATCAACCAACAGAACAGTT
>JBEISV010000244.1:0-6870 GCA_040375265.1 Verrucomicrobiales bacterium | reverse complement strand
TTTTTTTCGTCCTGTTTTCGGCCCCTTTTTTTGTTTTTTTTTTTATTTGTTCCGGCCCGTCTTTTCCTTCTTTTCCGCCTCCCCCCCCCCGCTGGTGGGGTTTGTGGTTGGGGTTGTGGCCAACACCCTGCACTCAATGGCACCTCCTCTCCCCGCCCCTCTCCTCCACTCCGCGTGGAAGAGAGGGAGTCAACCGGCGCAGCTCGAAGGCGGAGGATTCCATTTTCCAAGAGGGCGGGTTGCCGGCCCGAGGCCGCTTCCCGCCCTCCCGTGCGCGTGGCTCACACGGCCACGCCTTCGATCACGTCGACCCAGTGGGTCGCGTTGAGTTCGCCCTTGGCGAAGGTCGCCAGGAGTTCGAACACCGCGTCCGAGAACCCACCGACATTCAGGATGTCGGCCCGCTCCTGCGCCTGCGTCGAGCCGTAGGGCTGGACATCCAGGCACACCAGCCGCGCGGCCGGGTTGCGCCGGCGGAAGAGTTCCCACTCCGCCATCGTCGCCGTGCTGCGGCCGCCACCTTCACCGTCTACCCAGCTTTGGTTGTCCGACACCATGACCACGAGGTCGGCCGCGGCGTTCCGCCGGTTCAGCTCGCGCAACGGCGCGCTGCAGTTCGTTCCGCCGCTCGGCAGTTCGGCCAACACCTTCGCGTTGGTCAGCACCGAGTCGCGCGGGTTCAACCGCACCGGCACCACGTCGTCCGAGAACGGCAGGACTTCCGCGTCGCGGTTCTTCCGCACCAGCGCCGCCGCCACGAGGGCCGCGACGTCGAGGCACCGGACCGCCGTGGTCGAGCCCTTGCGGTGGCCGGTCACCGGCGACTGCATGGACCCCGACACATCCGGGCAAACCACCACCCGGCCGGCGATCTCGGGCACGTTTTCCAGGGCGACTTCCATCGCGTCCTGCAACGCCTCCCGCACCTCGCCCGGAACGGATTCCTCCGCCTGGGCGTGCGCCACCATGAGCTGATACGGGAAGACCCGCGCCCGCCGCACGTTGGCCGGCTCCCGCAACCGCTCGGCCACCAGCTTGGTAACCTTGCGGTCGCTGAACACGCCGTGCCGCGCAAAGGTGTTCAGGTTCATCCGCGTCATCTGCCACGGCGCCCGCCGCGCGATCGCGGTCCACTCGGCCTGGCCGAGGTTCAACGCCGTGAGCATCTGGAACGGCACCTCCGGCACGTCCTTCGACTCACCGCGCTTGTAGGCCTCAAAGGCACGCACGCACTCCGGCAGCGCTGCCGCGTCATGTTCCCGGCCCAGCAGCCAGCCGTAGAACGCCTTCCGCTGCGCCGAGTCCGGCCGCGGGTGGACCATCTTCACGACGTCCGCCAGCGACGGGCTCTGGCCCACTGTCGCCCGGAAGAGCTGCTCGTCGGTGCGGCTGGCCAGCCACTGCTGGACGAGCTTCTTCGGCACCGAGCCGAGCGACTTCCGCCCGACCGCGCCGGAGCGCAGGATCTGGACGAAGTTGCGGACCATCTTCCCGTCGTCACAGACGCGCGGGAACACCGCCTTCAACTTCTCCGCGTCGAGCACGCTCAACGCCGCGCACAGCAGCGCCGGCATGTCCTTCATGTGGCCGCGCTCGCGGCCGTAAACCGCGACCTTGGCCGTGAACTCCGGGCCGGCCGCGCTCGCCAGCTCCAGCACCCGCTGCAACTGGGTCTCGGCGTCGGCGTAGAAGGTTCCGTTCAGGCAGCCCGTGACCGCGTATTGCGCGAGCGCGTGCTTCGGGGTGAAGGCAAACGCCTTGGCGCCGGCCTCGTTCACCGTGTCCGCCTTGGAGAATTTTCCAGCCAAGGTCTGGAAGAGGGTTTTGTTCGCCATATCGAATCTTTCGTTCTGTTCGGGCCCCCTATCGCAGCAGGTGTGCCAACCGGTAGAACGGGCGGAAAGTGGGCGTTTTGCTTGGGAATCTGCGCATGAGGCGATATCACAGCCCTGGCGATCGTCGCTTATCCGCTATAACGCACGCTTTACAGCGAGTCACGGCCGAGGGCACCGTTTCCGGGCAGGGCTGCGGTGCTCCGCAGCCCATGTTTCCCATCGGGCGCAATGAGCGGCCGACCCGTTTGAGCGCGACGGCAGCACCGCCACACCGAAGAATCATGAAGAAAACCGTCGTGTTGGGCATCTTGGGCAGCGTGCTGGATTCCGGCTTCCATCAGGAACGCTGGCAGAAGTGGCGGCCCAGCGTCTCGCTTTGCCAGCACGAGGACCTCGTCGTCAGCCGGTTCGAGCTGCTGCACCTGCCGCCCCATCAGGACATCGCCCGCTGCGTGGCCGCCGACATCGCCCGCGTGTCACCGGAGACCGAAGTTCGCCTGCATCCGCAAACCCTCCGCGATCCGTGGGATTTCGAGGAGGTTTTCGGCGCCCTGCACGAGTTCGCCCGCGGCTATCCCTTCGATCCGGACAAGGAAGACTATCTCGTCCACATCACCACCGGCACGCACGTCCAGCAGATCTGCCTCTTCCTGCTGACGGAGAGCCGGCACTTCCCCGGTCGCCTGGTGCAGACGTCGCCGAAGGAGAAGAAGGTGAGGTCGCCCGACGGCAACTACAGCCTCATTGACCTAGACCTGTCGCGCTACGACCGCATTGCCGCCCGGTTCCGCAAGGAGGCCAGCGAGGCCCGGAGCTTCCTCAAGTCCGGCATCGAGACGCGCAACGTTCGCTTTAACCGCCTGATCGAACAGATCGAGCATGTGGCCATCCACTCGCGCCATCCCGTGCTGCTCATGGGGCCGACGGGCGCAGGCAAGTCGCAGCTCGCGCGGCGAATCTACGAACTGAAGAAGGCGCGGCATCAGATCGCCGGCGCGTTTGTGGAGGTGAACTGCGCGACGTTGCGCGGCGATGCGGCCATGAGCGCACTCTTCGGCCACGTGAAGGGCGCCTTTACCGGGGCGCTGAAGGACCGCGCCGGGTTGTTGCGTTCTGCTGACGGCGGGTTGCTGTTCCTGGACGAAGTCGGCGAGCTCGGTCTCGACGAACAGGCCATGCTGCTGCGCGCGCTGGAGGAAAAGAGCTTCCCGCCCTTCGGTGGCGACCATGAGGTGACGAGCGACTTCCAGCTTATCACCGGCACGAATCGCGACCTGCTGGAACGGGCCCGCGAAGGGCGGTTCCGTGAGGATCTGCTGGCGCGGCTTAACCTGTGGACCTTCCGCCTGCCCGGCCTGCGCGAACGCCCCGAGGACATCGAACCCAACCTCGACTACGAGCTGGAGCAATTCGCCCGGAAGCACGGCACACGCGTGACCCTGAGCAGGGAAGTGCGGGAACGGTTCCTCGCCTTCGCCCATTTACCCGAAGCGCGCTGGAGCGCGAACTTCCGCGACTTGAACGCTGCCCTCACGCGCATGGCGACGCTGGCCGAGGGCGGACGGATCACCGCGGCGGTGCTCGACGACGAACTGGCCCGGCTGCGCGCCGCCTGGGCGGCGCCGGAGATGGAAGATGACGAAGCGGAACCGCTCAGTTCCGTGCTCGGGCCGAAACGGATGACCGAGATCGACCCCTTCGATCAGGCGCAGCTCGCTTACGTGGTCCGCGTCTGCCGCGAATCCAAGAGCCAGTCCGACGCCGGCAGGAAGCTGTTCAAGGTCTCCCGGCTCGGCCGCAAACACACCAATGACGCCGACCGGTTGACCAAGTATCTGGCGCGCTTCGGGCTGACTTGGTCGGAGTGTTCGCCTGAGGAGAGGTAGCCGAACAACCGCCACGACCGCCACGACCGACCGTTCGGGCATCAATTTGCAGCCGTGGGACGGTCCGATCCTACTTGGCCGCGGTCTCCGGGGCGTCCGGCAAAGTCGTCAGACCGGCGGCAGCCTGCTTCGCGCCTTTGACCATTGGCTCGGGATCAAGGCCGAGATACACGGTCCCCGCGATGGCGAGGATGATCGCAATCTTGGTCGCACCGCTGACCGGAATCCGGGTCAGGTCCGTGGCGATGCGGGGGAAGAAGGCGGAGCGCAGGATTCCGAAATAATAATACAGCGAAATCACCACGCCGACGCACGCGACGAGGAGGGCGACCAGGAACAGCTTGTCCGACGCCACGTGCTCCGCGACGGCCCGCAGGAGGTAGAACTTCGCGAAGAATCCGGCCAGCGGCGGAATGCCGGCCAAGCTGACCATGCCTACCGTTAGCGCGGTCGCGAGCCAGGCCGAACGCTGCCCTAGGCCGGCAAAGGCACTGAGGTCATCGCTTTCCGTGTGGGCCACCACCACGCTGATCGCCGCAAAGGCCGTCAGCACCGTGAAAATGTAGCCGCCCAGATAGGTCATCACGGCCGCGGAACCGTTGAGGCTGGCGGCGCCAACCCCGAGGAGCAGATAGCCGGCGTTGGCGATCGAGCTGTAGCCCATGATCCGCTTCACGCTGCGCTGCGGGATGGCGCACAGGCTTCCGTAGAGAATGGTGACGATGCCAAAGCCGACGAACAGCCGACCCCATTGGGCGGTCAGCTCGGGCACAACCCCGAAGGCAATCCGCAGCAGTAGGGCAAACCCTGCCGCCTTTGAGCCAGTTGCCAAGAAGGCGACAGTCGGAGCCGGTGCGCCCTGGTAAACGTCGGGCGCCCACATCTGGAACGGGAACGCAGCAATCTTGAAGCCGAGTCCAACGACCGTCAGCAGGAGGCCGGTCACGAATAGCGGCGACTTGGCGAGTTCGGCCTGATTGGCGGCGATCTCGAAGAAGTTGGTCGAATTGGCCGACCCGAAGATCAGCGCGATGCCAAAGACCATGAAACCCGAGGCCAGTGCCCCGAGGATCAGGTATTTGACGCCCGCCTCGATGGAGGCCGCCTTGTTTCGCTGGAAGCTGACCAAGATGTAAAAGGTGATCGTGATCAGTTCGAGCGCGACAAACATGAGGATGAAGTCGTTGGCCGAGGCCGCGAACAGCATGCCCACGAGGGCGAACAGCGTGAGTGCGCAATATTCCGCGTAACCGACGAGCTTTTCCGACCAGTCGAGCGACAGCAGCAGCACCACCAGCGCCGCCAGCAGGAAGAAACCCTTGAAGAAGTTCGACATCGCATCCACGACGAACATGCCGCCAAACGCGGTGCCGTCGGCCGGCGACGCCCCGCCGGTCGCGTAAGTCAGGATGATGCCGAGGAGGGTAGCCGCCCCGTAGCCGACGACTTTGCGGGCACCCGCGGGCACCCAAAGGTCGGCCAGCAGCACGCCCAGCGCCAGCAGGGTCACCAGAATCTCGATGGTCAGGAGCGAATAGTTCATCGGGCGAAAAGGATCAGTGGGCGGCAACCACGGCGGCCGGGGCGGTTCCGGAAGGTTGGGCGGGCGCGGCCGCCTTCACGATTTCGACGACGCTCGGGCGGATGCAGGCGACCAGCGAGTCCGGACGGATGCCGAACCAAAGCAGCGCGGCCAGCAGGACGAGGAAGGGAAGCCGGCGCCAGTAGTTGGCATCGCCCACGTGATTGAACTCCGCCTTGGCCGGACCGTGCACCACGCTGCGAATCGCGCGCAGCATGTAGACACCGCCGATGATCAACCCGCCCCAAGCGGCGGCGACCACGAACCAAGGAAACGCCTTCCAGGCGCCGAACATCACGCTGAGTTCACCCGGGAAGTTTGCAAAACCGGGCAGGCCGCAGCCGGCCATGAACGCCATGACGATGGCGGTTCCCACAAAGGGCATCTGCCGCAGGAGTCCGCCGAGCTTGTCCATGTCGGTCGTCCCGCAGCGCTGATAAAGGTAACCGTTCAGCGCGAAGCTGAGCGCGGCCAGGAGGCCATGGGCGACCATGATGACCACGACGCCGGTGATCCCCACCACGCTGACGCTGGCCAGACCGAGGAAGCAGAAACCCATGTGGGCGAGACTTGAATTACCCAGCAGGAGTGCCATGTCCCGTTGCCGCATTGCTACCCAGCCGCAGTAAAGGATGTTGCCCAAGCAAAGCAGCGCCAACGTCGGCATCCATGGTTGCACCGCGGCCGGCAAGAAGGGCCACGCCACGCGGATCAGCACGTAGAGCCCAACCTTCTTCAGCACGCCAGCGTGCATCATCGCGGCCGGCGTCGGGGCCGCCGCGTAGCCCAAGGCGGCCCACGAGTGGAACGGCCACAGCCCCACCAAGGTGCCGAAACCGAGCAGCAGCAAGGGGAAGATCAGCTTCTGTGCGGATTCGCCGAGGGGTTTCTCCGCGAGCACCGCCTTGAGGGCGGTCACGTCGAGGGTGTTCACGCCGGACATCACGTAGAGCGCGATCAGTCCGGTCAGCGCCACCAGTGCGCCAAGGGTCAGGTAAAGGGTGATCTGGAACGTGGCGTAGGTCTTCTGCTCGCCGCGGCCCCAGATGCCGAGCATCAGGAAGGTCGGCACCAACGCGAGTTCGTTGAAAAAGTAGAGGAAGAACAGGTCCAGCGAGACGAACGCCCCGATGGCGCCGCCCGTCATCACCAGCAAGAGGAAGTAAAACAGCTTCACCTGCCGCTCAATCTCCCAAGCGGCGCAGATCGCCGCGAACGAGACCAACGCGGCCATCAGGACAAGGCCGATGTTCAGGCCGTCCACCCCGACATGGTAGTTGAGGCCGACCGACGGAATCCACTGGGCGAGCTGCACAAACTGCATCTCTGCGGAACCGGCTTCGAAGCCAGAGAATAGCACGACGGCTTGGATCGCTGTCAGGGCACCCGTGAGCATTGCAATGGCGCGCAGGATGACCCGGTAATTGCCGGGCACGGCCAGCACAGCCAGCGCACCGATGAACGGGGTCAGGAGAAGCGTGGTAAGCGAGGACATGGCGGGCTACTTGAGGGCGAGCAGGACGACCAGCGCGACGCCGGCGACAAAGACGAAGGTGTAGGTTTGCAG
>JBEISV010000527.1:0-3243 GCA_040375265.1 Verrucomicrobiales bacterium | reverse complement strand
GGTGGCCCCGTGGAAGGCATCCCACATGGACACCGTCTTGAACCGGCCGGTCACCAGCCGGGCAATTTTGAGGGCCATGCTGACAGCGATCGTGCCGGCCGGGGCAAACAGGATTCGGTTGAGGTCGCCGGGCGCCAAGGCGGTGAGTTCCTGGGCCAGACGCACGGCCACATCATTGGTGTAGCGGCGGGGAGAAAACGGGAGTGCATCGAGCTGGGCCTTCACGGCGGCAATGACGCGCGGATGACCGAAGCCCACCTGGTGGACGTTGTTGCCGTGAAAATCGAGATAACGGCGGCCCTCGACGTCGATCAGCCAGGAACCCTCCGCGCCCGCGAGGGCATTCAGGCACGGTGAGGAAAGCGATTGGTGGAGAAAACATTCCGAGTCAGCCAGCAGCAGGGCCGCGGTCTCGGCACCCACCTGGTCGCGGGTCCAGTCACGGCGGGCGTCGGCGGTGTTGACGTCACCTTCGGTGGACCAGTTGGAATTGGCGGTCATGGCAGGGGAAAAGTCGGATCGGAAAAGAAAAAGGCGGGCTCGGGGGTGACACACGGATTACACCGCCCGAGCCCGCCAGTGACCGCCCCCACTCAGGGGCGGAAAATTGTCGCCTGCCGGGGCAAACCGCTCCGGCAGGCGGTGCAGCCACTACTCGTAGCTGATGACCAAGCGGTCGCCGACGATTTGGACAGTCTTGACCTTCACGCCCGGCGTGATCGTCAGGAAGCCTTGGTCGCCGGTCACGGGGAGCTTGGCCGAGATGGTCTTGGCACCCGTGTCCGTCTGGACATCGGTAAATGCCCCACCGGTGAGCCCCGGAATGTTCGGAGCCGGATTGACCGTCGGGCCGGCGGGCGGATTCACCACGGCGCCGACGTTGATTTCGATGTTGTCCACCGCCCACCACCAGTTGTTGCGGGTGTCGAAGTAGCCAAACGTCAGTTTCACCGTGCTGGCCCCGGCCGGGTTATACAACGGCACCGTGACCGTCTCGTCCAAGTTGTTGTGGAACTTGGGATCGGTTTCGGGGCTGGAAACCCACTGGATGACGTCGACGGCCGGACCGCCGTCGAAGGACGCCTTGACCGAAGCCTTCTGAGGATCCTCCGCCCGGAAGCTGGAGCTGAACGTCAGATGCAGGGAGTTCGCGGTCTTGCCCGCGATGTTGATGGCCGGGGTGGCGAGGAAGGTCGCCATGTTGCCCGCGTTCGGCTTCGGGGTGCTGTCGTCCCATTCGTCCGAATCCGCAACCGCAACGGTGCCGGTGCCCTTGGTGAACTTGGCCCGATCCTGGCCGCCGGCGTTGGCCCAGAACGTCTTGTCCGCGAAACTCCAACCGGCCCATTCCGTCACGCCATCCGTGGCCGGATTGCCCACGCCGGGAACTCCGGTGTCGTCAATCGACCAACCGGCAGGAGCGGTCTTGGTCCAGACGGCGGCAAATTGCTGGGTCGGACTGACCGTAATGCCCTCTTCCACGTTGGGTCCGAGGACCAGCCCGTCGAAGTTCTCCGCGAAGACCGGGGCGGGCGAACCGAGGACCACCAGGTTATCGAACGCCCACCACCAATTGTTGAGCGTGTCGAAGTAACCGAAGGTGATGGTCATTTTCTTCGCGCCGGCCGGATTGTTCACCCGCAGCGCGATGGTTTCGCTGAGTTCCGCCGGCCGGTAGCCGGCGCTGTCTTTGCCGGACTCGAGCCGGAGGATTTCCACGGGTGCGCCGCCGTCGAACGACACGACCACGTTGCCCTTCTGGGGTTCTTCGGGGTTCCAGCTCGAATCGAACTTCACGATTACGGAGCCAGCCTTCACGCCGTCCAGGGAGACTTCCTTGGTCTTGAGGTAGGTTGCCATGTTGCCGGGTTCGTGACCCTGGTCATCCCACTCGTCACTGTCACCCACGGCCACTGCGCCCACGCCCTTGGTGAACGCGGCGCGGTTCTGGCCACCGGCGGTGGCCCAGAACGTCTTGTCCGCGAAACTCCAGCCGGCCCACTCGGTGACGCCGTCATTTTCCGTGCCCGCGCCGGGAACACCGGTGTTGTCGATGACCCAGCCCGCAGGGGTGGTGTGGGTCCAAGCGGTTTCATCCACTGTGGTTTCGTCCTGATTAGGCCCGAGCACCAAGGACTCAAAGTCCTCGGTCAGCAGCGTGAGGCGGCCCTCGGTAACGGGCAACACGGCCACCTTGGTCGGGTTGCTGGTCACGGTTCCGACGGTGTTCTTCACTTCGACCGAGTAATAACCCGCGTCCTCAACCTTGAGAGGCGAGAAGCTCAGGGTAGCAGTGGTGGCCCCGGCCACGAGAGTGCGATTGACCCCAAATCCCTTATACCATTGGAAGGCCAGCGAGTCGCCAGTCGGAACAACCGTGAGGGCGGCGGCGGTTCCTTCATTTGCCTCGACGGCGGTTGCCTGGGTGGCGATCGTCGGCGGAGCCGCGCCCGCGCTGACCACCACGTTGTCGATGGCCCACCACCAGTCATTGGCAGCATCACGCATTTCGAACGACAGCACCATCTTCTGGGCGCCGGCAGGATTGTTCAACGGGAGCAGGATCTGCTCGTTCTGGGCATCCGGTTTGAACGTCGGGCTGCCTTCCTTCGAGTCATACTTAAGGATTTGGATCGGGGCGCCGCCATCGAAACTGACGGTCACGATTGCGGTCTGGTTGTTGATCGCAGTGGTGCCGTCGTTGTTCAGCGACGGGAATCCGGTGGTGGAATCCGCGGCGCTGACGTCGTCGAAACCTTCCGGTCGCCAGCTGGACACAAACTTGAGGAACGCAGTGCCGGGAGCGATCCCGGAAAGGGACAGCTCCGGAGTTTTCAGGAAGGAATTGAAGAGGCTCTTGAGGTGCGACTGGTCATCCCATTCATCAGGATCGGCGATGGCGACATTGCCGGAGGCCAGCGTGAACTGATCGCGGGTTTGATTGTCGGCAGCCAACCAGAAATCCTTGTTGGCGAAACTCCAGCCAGCCCACTCGGTGCGCCCATCGAGGTCGGCATAACCGTCGGCGTCGTCATCGGGATTTTCCGGGCTGATGATCGTCGCCAGGAACTGGCTGTTGTCCACGATCCAGCCGGCGGGCGCCCGGTTCGTCCAGCCCTGCTCAAAGGCTTCGGTGGCGGCATTGCTCTCGTCCTTGCGGGGCACCAGCGCCAAGCCGTCGAAGTCTTCGTAGAAGAGCGCCGCACCGAACTTGCGGGTCAGGGTTTTCACCCCGGCCAAGCT
>JBEISV010000551.1:0-3036 GCA_040375265.1 Verrucomicrobiales bacterium | reverse complement strand
GTGAACTGGTCGAAGGGCAGGTTGCGGTTGAAGGCGTCCACCACCCAGTCCCGCCAAGGCCACATGGTGCGCTCGCTGTCGCCCTGGTAGCCGTTGGAGTCGGCGTAACGCGCGGCCTCGATCCAGTCCCACGCCATGCGTTCGCCGAACCGAGGCGAGGCGAGCAGGCGGTCCACGAGGCGGTCGTAGGCAGAACTCGGCGATTTAATTTGGAAGGCAGGAAAGCCGGAAAGGGGACGGGGCGGAGAACTGGAACGGTTCCCGTTCGCTCGCCTTCCTGTCTTCCTGTTTTCCAGATTCTCCTCCTCCGCGCATTCGCGCACAAACGCCGCCACCTCCTCCGGCGTCGGGGGCAATCCGGTCAGGTCCAGCGTCACGCGCCGGATGAGCGTGGCGGGTGACGCTCCCGGTGAGGGCGTGACTCCTTCCTTCGCCAACCGCGCCTGCACGAAGGCATCAATCGAGTTCCGAACTCCGAATTCCGAATTCCGAATTTCCGGAATGGCCGGCCGCACCGGCGTTTCGTAGGCCCAGTGTTTGCCCCACCCGGCGCCTTCATCGATCCAGCGGCGCAGCAGGTCCACCTGGGCGGGCGTGAGCTTTCGGTTCGATTTCGGCGGTGGCATCACGTCGTCCGCATCGGTGGTGAGCAGGCGGCGGATGATTTCGCTGCGGGTGCTGTCCTTCGGCACGATGGCCGGTGCGCCGCTCTTCCCTTTGCCCAAAGCGCCTTCGTGGGTGTCGAGCCGGAGCCCGCCCTTGCGTCCGTGTTCATCCGGCCCGTGGCAGCCGAAGCAGTTATCCGAAAGGAGCGGCAGTATCTCGCGGGAAAAGCGGATGGGCTCGGCGCTCCGCGACGACCCAGCGCCCGCGCAAAGCAGCAGCGCGGCGACCGCGGCGGTCATGGATCGGCCTGGGAACATGATGAGGAATCCGGCGCAACAATGCCCGCCGCAAGTCAGTCGGCAATCCCCGACCCGAGTGAAGCTGTTGCTCGGCAGGCGCGAAGCGTGCTTTCTCCGTGGCGCGGCGGTCGCCTGCGGCTACACCACGGCCGTGGCGGACATCTATTCGCAAGCCCAGCGCTCCAAGCTCATGGCGCGGATCCGTTCGCGGGGCAACGCGCGGACGGAACTGGCGTTGGTGCGGATCTTTCGGGCGCATCGGATCACCGGCTGGCGCCGCCAGATCGCCCTTCGCGGCGAGGCACCCGCAGCGCGTGGCCGGAGAATGCCATCCAGCTCGCCGAGCCGCGCGAAGTTCCAGGTCCGTCCCGACTTCATCTTCCCGAAACTCCGGCTGGCGGTGTTCGTGGACGGCTGCTTCTGGCACGGATGCCCGGAGCACGGCACGAAACCGAAAGGCAACGCGGCGTTCTGGCGGAAGAAATTCGCCGCCAACGTCGCCCGGGACCGGCGGGCTGACCGGGCCCTGCGCCGCGCGGGGTGGCGCATCCTCCGCATCTGGGAACACGAATTGGCGCGGAAGCGTGAACCGCAATTGGTGCGGCGACTCCGGCGGTGGTTTTCGTTCGGCGTGGATGCTTCAAGACCAGCCCGGGCCAAATGAAAAGGGCGAGTTGCCTGCGCAACCCGCCCCTGCTGCTAACGTTGGTCCGGCGGCTTATTCGCCCGGCGTGTGGCCGTGGCCGGCACCAACCGCCGGGGCCAAGGGATTCTTCGCCAGGTAGGCGTCCACGTCAGACGTCACGATGAGGCGCCCCCACATCACGGGCCAGTGGCCAGGGAAGGTGCAGACGTATTCGTAGTCACCGGCCGCGGTGGGCGCGGTGAGCTTGAGTGTCGCGCGGGTGCCGGATTCCAGCAGCCGGGTGGCGCCGAGGATGTTCGGATTCGCTGGCACGAAGGCCCGACCCTGGCCGTCCAGCGCCGTGGGCTGCATGGTGTCGGCGACGGCGCCCACGAGTTCGCGGGACGCCGGCTTCACAATCACCATGTTGTGCGGCATGAAGTCGTCGTTCTCGAGGACGATCTCGAAGGGCTTGCCCGCCTCCACGACGATGCGCGGGGTGTCATAACGCATCTGCTCGCGCACGGTGCGGACGACAAACACGGCGACGCGGAGCTGCTTGAGTTCGCCCCGAAGCACGTTCGCGTCGGCCTCGGGCAGCAGGCCGGCGAGGTCGGCCGCCGTCTGGAGCGCCTCGACGTAGTTCAGGTCGGTGCGATTTTCGGTGGGCACGGCCTTGGCCCATTTCACGAGGGCATTGGCAGCGCTGGCGGCGGGACCGGCCGTCCATGCGGTGCGCGGCAATTGGCGGAGGCCCTGGGCGGCGGCATTGACGAGGTCGCCCTTGGCGACGAGGCCGGCGAGCGTGGCGAAGACTTCCTCGGGCTTGTCGTTCATCGCCAGCAACGCGCGGATGGCGGCGCGGCGGAGACTGCCGGCGGCATCCACGGCGGCGACGAGGCGGACGCTCTGGGCGGGCGCAGGAATGGCCTTCTGCGCGAAGACTTCCTGCCGGGCGTTGTCGAGCAGCGTGAGGGTGAAGCCGTCGAGGCGCTTGCCGAGGTTGTCCTCGGTGCGGTTCCAGACGGACACGGCTTCCACCGGCTGTTCGGAACCCAGATCCACTTCCCACCACGGATTGCGTTCACCTTCCTGCGAATGGGTCTGTGAACCCATGCCGAAGATGCCGTGGGTCTTGCCGTCGATCGCCTTCGCGGCGTCACCGCCGTTCGAGGTGCTCGACTGCCGGGCGGTGCCCTTGGGGGCGACGTTCTGGCCACCGGCGAAGACCTCGACTTCGGCGAGCGTGAGCGTGCCGTTGCGGGGCAATTCGATGCGGACGTAACGGGCGCCGCCCTTGCCGGCGGCTTCCTTGGTCAGCGGCGAGTCACCGGTGACCAGCGGCTTCACGGAGGCGTAGGCCTTGGCGCGGAAGTCGGCGTCGTTGAGCAACGGGATGCCGCCCAGCAAGTCGGTCAGGGTGGCCGGCGTGGCGCTGGCGGACGGCCAGACGGTGTCGAAGGAATTGTCGGCAGCGGCCAGGGATGCCCAGGCGGCGGCGCGGGT
>JBEISV010000654.1:0-2099 GCA_040375265.1 Verrucomicrobiales bacterium | reverse complement strand
CTGGGTCTGGTGGGCGTTCCTGCTGACGGGCACGACCACGGTGTTCCTCTTCGCCAAGCTCTGGCGGCGCAGCAACGTGCTGACCGACATCGAATTCTACGAACTCCGCTACTCCGGCAAGCCGGCCGCGTTTCTCCGCGGGTTTCGCGGCATCTACCTCGGCGTGTTCTTCAACGTGATGATCATGGCCAACGTCACGCTGGCGGCCATCAAGATCGGCGGCGTGCTGCTCGGCCTGACTCCGCTCCAGAGCATCCTGATCGCCTCGGTGATCACCGTGGCCTACAGCATGGTCGGCGGGCTCACCGGCGTGCTGCTGACCGACCTGGTGCAATTTGCCGTCGCGATGGTGGGCTCGGTGTGGGCGGCGCACTTCATCGTGGCCCTGCCGGAAGTCGGGGGCTTGGCCAAGCTGGTGTCGCATCCCGACGTGGTGCCCAAGCTGGCCATGGTGCCCGACTTCGGCGAGATCCACAGCGAGGCGTTCCTGGCGGTTTTCCTGTTCCCTTTGCTGATCCAATGGTGGTCCGCCTATTACCCCGGGGCCGAACCCGGCGGCGGCGGCTATGTCGTTCAGCGGGTGCTCGCCGCGAAATCGGAGGCCCACGCCGTTGGCGCCACGCTGTTCTTCAACATCATGCACTACGCGCTCCGGCCGTGGCCTTGGATCCTGGTCGCGTTGGCGTCCCTCATCATCTACCCGATGGACCCGCCCGACAAAGTGACCGCGGCCAAGACGGCCATCAGCCGCGCCGGGGGCGAGGAGAAGGTGGATGAAGCCACCCGGCTCGCGGCCCGCGGGGTGAGTTCCCTCCGTTCCGCGTTCCCGAAGATGCCCGAGCAGCAAATCGCGCATGACCTGGCCTACCCGGCGTTGCTCACCCGCCTGCCCGCCGGACTGCTGGGACTCGTCGTCACGTCCCTGATCGCCGCCTACATGAGCACCATGTCCACGCAAGTGAACTGGGGTTCGAGTATCCTCGTGAACGATGTTTACCGGCGATTCATGAATCCCGGCGCCACCGAGGGGCAGATGGTCTGGTTCGGCCGATTTGCGACGGTCGGGCTCATGGCGGTGTCCTGCGCCGTGGCGCTGGTGCTGCAGGATGCGCTCAGCTCCTTCGAACTGCTGCTCCAGGTCGGCGCCGGCACCGGCCTGCTGATGCTGTTGCGCTGGTTCTGGTGGCGCGTGAACGCCGCCGCCGAGATCACCGCGATGGTGGTCTCCTTTGCGATGGCCGTGCTGTTTTTCGTCTGGAAGAAGTCGGGCGGCACCCCGCCGTCTGGCGTCACCCAGATGATCTGGGGCGTGGGTGTGACCACGGCCTCCTGGATCTTGGTGGCCTTGGTGACCAAGGCCACGGACGAGGACAAGCTCCGCGAGTTCTACCGGCGCATCCAGCCCGGCGGCCCAGGCTGGCGTTACGTCCTCGATCGCGCGGAGCACGAACGCCAACAGATTCGCGATCCCAAGATGAAGTCCGACCTGCCCATTGGCCTGCTCGCATCGGCCGCCGCGACGGCCGGCATCTGGGCGCTCATCTTTGCCGGCGGGTTCTTCCTCTACGGTCAGCCGCTGAGCGGGCTCGGAATGTTGGCCATCACCGCCGTGGGCGGCGGCATCGTCGGCTATTGTTGGAAGCACCTATCGTTCGGTGCTTCCAAGTAGGTTTGCGCCGGGGAGGACGGTTCTTCAGTCGGCGACCATCCGGTAAAACTTCTGGTCGTCTTCCTCCTCCTCGGGCGTCTCGTATTCGACATCGCCGTTGTCGTCTGTCTCCAGTTCGGTGACCAGACGCCACGCTTCTTGCAGGTGGCCGACGGTTTCCACGCGGACACGGCTGCGGGGGCGATGGTTCACGCCAAATTTGTTCCGCTTGCCGTGGCGCTCATAGCGAACCTTGGGCGCCCGTTCGCTCAGTTCGAGCTTCTTCCAATCACCGTTCACCTTTTCCCAAGCCTGATCCTTGGAATCGCCGACGCTGGCCTCACGGTCCGGCACGATGAGCCCCGCCACCTTGCCGGCGCCAGTGCCGGCCACTTGGACGGAATAGAAAAACCGGTCCGGCACCACGTTCGCGGAATTGTAGGCGAACGAG
>JBEISV010000606.1:0-2565 GCA_040375265.1 Verrucomicrobiales bacterium | reverse complement strand
TTCGTCGCCGTCGAGGTTCGAGCGGAACATGAAGTCCTTGAGCGAATGTTTGCTCAGGATGCGGTGCACCACGACGCCGAGCGGATGGCGCTCGAAATAGACGCGGTAGTCGCCCAGCCGATACCGGGTGAGCGAGCGGTTTTGCCGGGTCAGGTGGCCGAAGTGGGTGTCGTCCCGTTGCAACTCCCGCGGCAGCCCGCGGAACTGCCCGAGGATTTGGAGCTGGAGATCCTTCGGCAGCTTGGCCAGCTCGGCGGCGCTGGTCGGATTGAAGATGATCTGGAACGGCGTCATGGCGCGAAGCTGGCGGAACCGCCGCCACCGGGCAAGCCGGGTTCCGGTCTGGACAATTGGCCCGGCGAAGCGGGACCCGCCCAGTAAAACGCCCCGGCGCGAGGCACCGGGGCGTGCGGAGCAAGACTCGGTCAGCGATTCCGGCGCCGGAACAGGCCGAAGACCACCAGGGCCACGCCCGCGACGGCGGCGTATTCGGCCGGTTCGGGCACGGCGGTGACCGAGACGTTGTCCACCGAGATCAGCCCGGTGCCGATCGGTGAGGTGTTCTCGAAACGGACGGTCATCGTCGGCGCGGTGGCTTCAAAGACGACCCCGCGGTTCAACCAGTCGATGACGCCGGTCGGCGCCGCGGTGAACGTGGTCTCGGTGGTGCCGGCGAGCACCTTCAGCGAAGGGCTGCCGCTCGGGGCGAGCCAGTTCACACTGACCCCGATCGCGAAATCGAGCCGGTATTGCAGGCCCGGTGTCAGGTCGGTTACGTCGGTTTGGATCCACGCGCCAGTGAGGTTGTCCGAGCCGCTGAGGTCGAGTTGCCAGGTGCCAAACGGGGTCTTGTAGAGGTAAGCTTCGTCGGCCGTGCCGATCAGCACCCCATACTCGGGCGCGCTGAATTGCCAGCCTGGCAGGCCGGTGTAACCGACGTAGAGCGTCTGGTAGGTGGTGCCACCGTCGGTGGTGTTGGTTTCAAAGGAGCCGTTGGGGACCGTCGCCGCCTGGGCAACGGGCGCAAGCAGCGTGAGGGTAAGCAGGAGGTTTGATTTCATAGTGGGCAGACGATGCTGTCGGCGGCCCAAGGGGAACGTCGAACACAATCTCGTTTCCCCAGGCAATGGAATCGTCGGACTCATCCGAGGCGCCTCCTCGCAAAGGAAACGCCGCCCCCGCGCTGGGCCGGGGCGGCGTGAAACGTGCGAACGGAGAAGGGACTCAGGGAATCACGTTGCGGTAGTAACGCTCACTCCGCGCGCCCGGGTTGTCCGTCACGGTCTTAGGTTGACCGTCGCCAACGACGGTCGCCAGCGGCTGCCACGGCCCGGCGGGACCGTCCGCCACTTCGACACGATAGGTGACGCCCGCCACGGTGTCCCAACGCAGCGCGACGGTGCCGTCGGCACGGGCTTCCGGCTTCGGGGTCGGCGCAGCCGAGAGGTCCGCCACCGTCAGGGTCAGGCTGTGTTCCGCGGTGCCCGGCGGGTTTGCGCCGTCGGATACCCGCACCGTAACGGGATAGGTCCCCGGGCTTTGGATCGCCTGCGGGGTCCACTTCACCTCGCCGGTGACCGCGTCGATGGTCATGCCACCGGGTGAGTTCGCGAGGGCATACGTCAGGGTGTTGGCCGGCAGGTCCGAATCGGCGCCGGTGAACTGGCCGATCCACTGCTGGAGCGGCGGAATGGTTGCCGAGCCCGGGCCAGCCAGGGTAGGCGCGACGTTCACTTCCGTGACCGTCAGCTCGAACGACCGTTCCACGCTGGCTGCCGGCGAACCGTTGTCGGTAACCCGCGCGATGATGGTGTAGGCGGCCGGTCCCTGGGCTTCGCCCGGGGTCCACTTCACTTCGCCGGTCACCGGATTGATGGTCATGCCCTCCGGCGCGGCCACCAGGGCATACGTCAGGGTGTTGACCGGCAGGTCGGAATCCGTCGCCGTGAACTGGGCTTTCAAGGCCTGTCCTTCGGCCAGCACCTTGTCCGTGGTCACGCCCAGATTCGGGGCGGCGTTGGTTTCGGTGATGGTAAATTGCACCGTCTGCCGCGCGCTCAGCGCCGGGCTGCCATTGTCGGTAACCACCACGGTAATCGGATAGCTGCCGGGGCCCTGCACCTCGGTCGGAGTCCACCGGAACACGCCCGCGGCGGTCAGGATCGCTCCGGTCGGCACCACGCCTTCCAGCGAGAAGGCCAGTGCCTGGCCCGCGTCAGGATCATTGGCCGTCGCGGTGAAGGTGAGTTCGACACCTTCCGGTCCGCCTTGGGCCGCGACCGGGTTGAGCACCGGCGCGTGGTTCGGCGGCGTGCCATTGTTGTAGGCGCCCGGGGTGGGCGAAGTGGTGGTTTCGCGGACGAACGGCTGGCCATCGGGCAGCGAAGCGAGCGAGGCGTTGGCCGCGACCGTGGCGTAGTCCACGTAGTCCACCACCGCCAGGGCGGCGCCCTGCGGCCGGACGAGGGCCAGCGAACCATTGGCCGCCCCGGCGCGGAATCCGGTGTGCAGTTCGGTCGCGGTCGCATCGCCCGTTTCCCCGTCGAGGAATACGACGAGGAACTG
>JBEISV010000180.1:0-8476 GCA_040375265.1 Verrucomicrobiales bacterium | reverse complement strand
GTGGTCTTGGGACGAGTTACCGGATGAGCGCCGCGCAGGCGGGCTTTCTCGACTCGGCGCTGGAGGAACAGGGCTTCACCTTCGCCGCGCCGCCGCAGTGGAAGGAACGGGTGCGCCAGCAGACCGGCGAAGCGACGCTGGGGTGTCCGCCGCTCGGCAAACTCGACGACGTGCTTCGGCCATATCAGAAGCACGGCGTGGCGTGGATGCGCTTCCTGCGCGAGAACGGTTTCGGCGGCGTGCTCGCGGACGAAATGGGCCTGGGCAAGACGCTGCAGGTGCTGGCGCACCTGAAGGCATTGCGGAATGCGGAATGCGGAATGCGGAATGAAGTCGCGCCGAACGACCGGCGTATTCCGAACTCCGAACTGCGAGTTCCCACTTTGGTCGTCTGCCCCACCACGCTCGTCTTCAACTGGGCGGCGGAGGCGGCGAAGTTTACGCCGGAACTCCGCGTGCTCGTGCTCAATGGACCGGACCGCCACAAGGAGTTCGCCCGGATTGCGGAAAGTGACCTGATCATAACCAGCTACGCGCTGATCCGTCGCGACGCGGAGCGGTATCGTGAACTGGAGTTCGACACCGTGGTGCTCGACGAGGCGCAGCACATCAAGAACCGCCAGACCCAGAACGCCCAGGCGGTGAAAGCCATCCGCGCGCAGCACCGGCTCGTGCTGACCGGCACGCCGCTGGAGAACTCAGTGCTGGATCTGTGGAGCATCTTCGACTTCCTGATGCCGGGTTACCTCGGGACGACGCAGGACTTCCGCGAGCGCTACGAAGTGCCCATCGCCAAGGAACGCGACGCGGCGACCATTGCGCGACTGGCCAAACGCATCCGGCCGTTCCTCCTACGCCGCCTCAAGCGCGATGTCGTGAAGGAACTGCCGGCCAAGCTGGAGCAGGTGTCGTTCTGCGATCTGACCGACGAACAGGGGACGGTCTACCAGCAGTTGCTCGCCCACACGCGCAAGGAGGTCCTCGAAGCCATTGGCGAGCAGGGCTTGGCGAAGAGCCGTATGCTCGTGCTCACGGCTTTGCTGCGGTTGCGACAGGTGTGCTGCGACCTGCGGTTGCTTCAAAAGCCGGACGAAACCGCCGAGAAACCGGTCAAGGCCGACAAGGCGTCGGGGAAGGTCCAACTGTTCGGCGAACTGCTCGACGAGATCGTGGACGGCGGCCACCGCGTGCTCGTGTTCAGCCAGTTCACCTCCATGCTGGCGCTGCTCCGCGAGGAACTGGAGGCGCGCGAACTCACGCACTGTTACCTCGACGGCTCGACGAACAACCGCGGCGAAGTCGTGCAGAAGTTCCAGACCGACGAATCCATCCCGGTCTTCCTCATCTCGCTGAAGGCCGGCGGCGTCGGTCTGAACCTCACGGGCGCGGACACCGTCATTCACTTTGATCCGTGGTGGAATCCCGCGGTCGAGGACCAGGCGACCGACCGCGCCCACCGGATTGGCCAGACCCGCGTGGTGACGAGCTACAAACTCATCGCGCGCGGCACGGTCGAGGAGAAGATCCTGACCTTGCAGCGCAAGAAGCGAGAAATCATCGAGGCCACACTGACCGGTGAGGAAGCCTTCACCGAGAAGCTGAGCTGGGATGAGATCCAGGAATTGCTGAACTGATTCGGCCGTTTCACCACACACGACAACATGCGCCACGGGTGGATCAGGATTGTCCTGCTCGTCGTCGGCTTCGCGCTGCTGGCCGGCCTCGCCTTGCGCCCGGCCGGCGTGCGATTGGCGGACGGCACCTACCTGCGGGTGCTGGCCGCGACGGTCGGACCCAACCACGCCTTCTCGACCGGTGCATGGTCTGGGCGACGCCCGTTTGTTTGGCTCCCGTTGGCGTTACGGGATCGGCTCGGATGGCGCCACTATTCCCTGAACGTGCCGGTTGCTGATTCCAACAGCGTGATGCTTTGGTTGGCCAGTTACTCGCCGGCCACCCGTTCGCTCAAGCCGCGGACCTTCACGGCGGTGGAACTGGTGGACGCGGAGGGCAACGTGCTTTCGCAAGGTGCACAGGCGTCGGTTCCAATTCCTTCCCGCGAGGCCGGTCTCGTGCTCCTGCCCGGTGTGACCAACTTTCCCGCCGGCTCACGACTGCGCTTCCGCCATGGCCCGGCGCCAGGGACTGTGACGGAGCTGCAAGCTCCCCGGCGGTTGAACTGACTCCGTGGCCTGAAACCAGCTCCGAGGCCTCAGGCAAACAGCGTCGCCGCGTTTTCCGCCAGGCCGAGGTTCCGGCCGCCGCCTTGCACCTCGACCACCTGGCCGCCGCGCCACGCGCGCAGCCGATAGAGCGTCGCAAAGCCGTAGTCCGGGGCCGCGCCACCCTGGCCACCGACCAGTTCGCTGCCGCGGCGCACGTTGTCCTGCATCCACGCCGGCAGCAGGAGGTGGAAGGGACTCCGCCGCACCTCGCCGACGTGGAACGAGGTGCCGGTGACCTGATCCGTGAGCCCCTGTTCGCTGACCTCGACCATCAGGTTCGGTTTGGTCATCTGGCCCCAGTATTCTGTCTCGACCAAGGTCGTGGCGAAGCCCGCGCCCAGTTGCGCCAGCGCGTCCATCACGAGGAAATGCACGCCGATGTGGGTGCCGTTCCAATCGTGTTCGTGCGGGAAGAAGATCACCCGCGGCTGTTCCGAGGCGAGGATGCCGGCGATCACCTTCACCATGCCCGCCCAGTGCGCGGAATCCTCGGCGCGGCATTTTGGGGTGACTTTCTCCAGTCCGTTCGGGGCCGTCTGGATGAGGCCGAAGCCGATGTAGCCGCACGCTTCCTTCAGCTCGGCCAACCGTTCCGCCTGGCGGGCCTTGGCCGAGCCTTGCGTGACGGCGACATTGATCACATTCCACGCCGCCTCGCGCCGCAACCGCAGCGGCAGGGCGCCGATGATGCACTCGTCATCCGGATGCGGCGAAAAGATCAGCGCCTTGGGCGCACCGGCGGGCACCGGGGGATTCGCGGCCGGGGCATAGCCCCCCAGGCCATAGGCTTTGCTTTCCCGGAAACCACGGGCGTAGGCGGCCACGAGCGACGCGTAAGGATTCATGATGCGAACAGTCTAACGCGGCGCCGGCCGGAAGGCGATACCCCGACTCAGGCCACCGCCTGTTCGTAAATCCGGTAGGTCTTGTAGGGCACGGCGGAAAAGGCACCGAGCAGGCGGATCACGGGCGCGTTGTCCTCCAGCACCCACGACACTTCGCAGCCGACGAAACCGAGACGCCGGGACTCGCGCAGCGTTTCGGCGAACATCATCGCCTCCAGGCCGCGCTGCCGGAAATCGCCCTGCGTGCCCAGTGCCACGAGCCGAAACAGTTTTGGCTGCCGCCAACCCAGCAGATACGGCAGGGCCCGGAAGATCCCCGGCGAAAGCATCCGCCCCCGCAGCGGCTGCAAGATTTCGTTGGCGTCGGGCAGCGCCATCAGGAAGCCCGCAACTTCATCGCCCTGTTCCGCGAGCCAGACCAATCCAGGCACCAACAACGGCGCGAGTCGTTCCGCCACCAGGCTGACTTCAGCGTCGGTCAGCGGCAACGCGCCCCAGTTCTTCTCCCAAGCCTCGTTGTAGATGCGTTTGATCTTGGGCACGTCCGCCGCCAGCGACTGCTTCGTGACCGGCCGGACGATGAGCCGCGGACTCCGCCGGCGAAAACCTTGGGCCAGCCGGTCGAGGCGAGCCTGCGGTGCGGTCGCGAGATTGATGTGGAAGGCGAGGAGATCCTTCGCCTTGGTAAATCCGGCCGCCTCGACCAGCGCCGGCAGGTGTGGCGGGTTGTAGCTCATCATCACCGCGGGGGCAGAATCGAAGCCGGCCACCAGCAGGCCGCACTCGTCCTTGATGGACGGGTTCATCGGCCCCAGCAATCGGTCCATCCCGGCCTGTCGGGCCCAATCCGTGGCCGCGGCAAAAAGCGCCGCGGTGATCGCGGAGTCGTTCTCGCTCTCCAAGAAGCCGAAGTGGGCGGTGCGTTCCCCGTGGACCGAGTTGTGCGTGTCGTCCACCAGCGCGGCGAGGCGCCCCACGTCCCGGCCGGTGCGAATCGCCACCCACAGTTGCATGCGGGCTTGCCGGAAGAAGGGATTCGTCGGCGCCAACACGCGGTGCATTTCCGAGTCCAGCGGGGCAACCCAATGCCGGTCGTGACGATACAACCGGTGGGCCACGCCTAGGAAACGCCGGCGGTCGGCGGCTCGGGTGTGGTCGAGCGGGACAAGTTTAACGGCGGCGGACATCGCGGTGGGCCGAGCATACGGACAGACGCTTCCAAGGCCAGCCGGCGCGCTTGCCGACTCGGATCGGCGCTGCGTTCATGGGGCGGTGAACTTCCCCCGCCTGATGCTCGCCGGCACCGTGGCCGCCCGACTCTGCACGTCCGCCGTCGCCGGCCCGGATTGGCCGCAGTTCCGCGGACCCGCCGGCCTCGGCATCGCGGCGGAGGACGCCCGGCCGCCCATCCATTTCGGGCCGGCGACCAACGTCCAGTGGCGGGTGGAAGTCCCGGCGGGAAATTCGTCGCCCATCGTCTGGGGCAGGCGGATTTTCCTGACGGGATTCGCCGAGGGCAAACTGCTCACGCTGGCCCAGGACGCGGCGACTGGCCGGGAACTTTGGCGCCGTGAACTCACCCCGGCGCAGGTCGAGGAAGTTCATCCCTCGCTCGGCAGTCCCGCCTCGGCCACCCCGGTCACCGACGGCGAGCGGGTTTACGTTCATTTCGGTTCGTTCGGTTCGGCGGCCTATGCGCTGGACGGGCGCGAACTCTGGCGGCGACCCATGAAATTGACCCAGACCGAATACGGCGCGAGTTCGTCGCCCGTGCTGGCCGGTGGTCACGTCATCCAACTGCTCGACCAGGATGGCGATTCCCATCTCGTCGCCCTGGACCGACGCACCGGCGAAGTTGTCTGGCGCGTGGAACGGCCCGACATGCGCCGCGGCTTCGGCACGCCGCTCGTCTGGACCCATGACGGCGCGACCGATCTCGTCGTGCCCGGCACGCTGTGGCTGCAAGGGCTCGATCCGGCGACCGGCTCCGAACGCTGGCGGGTCAGCGGCCTCGCCCGCATCACCTGCACGTCCCCGGTCGCCGGTGACGGTCTGCTGCTCGCCGCAAGCTGGACCACGGGCGGTGACCACGGACCAAGTCACTTGCTCATGCCGAAGTTCGCCGAGGTGATCGCCGAGCGCGACTCGGACGGCGACGGCCGGTTCAGCTTCGCCGAACTGCCACCCGGGCCGGCCAAGGACCGCTTCAAGCACCTCGACGGCAACCGCAACGGCTTCGTCGAACGGACCGAATGGGAAACTATGGCGGACATCTTTTCCCGCGTGGAAAACCAGGCCTTCGCCGTGCGGCCCGACGCGCAGGGACGGCTCTCCGATGCCAGCGTGCTCTGGCGTTTCAAGAAGGGTCTGCCCTACGTCGGTTCGCCGCTGCTTTACCGCGGGCGCCTCTACCTGGTGAAGGACGGCGGCATGCTCACCTGCCTCGACCCGCTGACCGGCCGGCCCCTCTATCAGGAAGAACGACTGGGGCCGCTCGGCGCCTACTACGCCAGCCCGACCGCGGCGGCCGGCCGGATTTATGTCGCCTCCCAACGCGGTGTCGTTTCCGTGGTGAAAGCCGGCGACACTCTCGAAGTCCTCGCGCGCAATGACCTTGGTGAAACGGTCCATGCCTCGCCCGTCATGGTCGGCGAGACGCTGATTCTGCGAACCGCGGGCCACCTTGCTGCGTTCCGGGAAACCGGGGCGAAATGACCGGACCACGCTGACGCCATCCGGACCATGGCGAACCGCGACCGACGGTTGCCTGCCGCCGGCCGCTTGGTTTACTACGCGCCATGTTCATGCACCCCGGTTCCCGTGTGCGCCGCTCGTTGGTTGTATCGGCGGTCTTTGCCACGCTGGCAGCCGGTCCGTCGGCCCAGGCGCTGATCTTCATCACCTCCGGCGATCCGGCCTTCAACACCACCGCCCCCGGCGGCGCCCTGACCGACAGCGGCTGGCAGTATCAGGGCAACTGGGGCGGATTGTTGGGCACCCCCGTCAGCCCGAACTTTTTCCTGACCGCCAAGCACGGCGGCGGGGCGGTGGGCAACACCTTCTCCTACCAAGGCGACTCGTTCACGACGATCGGCCAGTTCGACCATCCGACGGCGGACCTCACGCTTTGGCGGGTGGAGGGGACGTTCACCAGTTACGCGCCGCTTTACACCGGTGCCGACGAGGTGGGCAAAGGCATGGTCGTGTTCGGTCGCAGCGCGGTCCGCGGCGCGGAGGTCAATGTGGTCGGAGCGTCGCCGACAGATCTGCGAGGCTGGCAATGGGGCAACACCGGCGGCGGTGTCCGGCGCTGGGGCGAAAACGAGGTGGATTCCGTCGCGACGGTGTCCGGGGCGAATTACCTGGTGGCCGGTTTCAGCGCGGATGGCGGCCTGAACGAGGCGACGTTGGCGGGCGGCGACTCGGGCGGCGGCGTCTTCCTCCAGGACGCCGGCATCTGGAAGCTCGCCGGCATCAATTACGCGGTGCAGGCGGAATTCCGCCTGTCTGCCAACGGGACTTCGTTCTCCGCTGGCATCTTCGACGCGGGCGGGCTGTATGGGAAAACGGGTGCCGGCTTCACGCTGCTGAACGACGGCCCCGGCAATCTCGCAGCCAGCTTCTTTTCCACCCGCGTGTCCAGCTACGTGGAGTGGATCGAGGGGACCATGGCGGTGCCGGAACCTGGGGAGCTTGCCCTGTTTACCGGAATGGCCCTCGCCGGGTTTGGCCTGTTTCGCCGGACGCGAAGGCTCCGGTGAGGCCGCCCGGGCCTTACGGTGGAAGGCCCGGTAGCCGCGGTTGGACCGCCTCAGGCTACTTCTTTTCGTCCTTCTTCTCCTCTTTCCTCTCGGTGGCCGGCGCGGCGGCCACCAAGTCGGCCCCGGTGTTGATCGTCAGCCCGGGCAAGGCTGCCTGAAGCTTCTTCACGCCCTCGGGCGTCGCCTTGGTCTGCCACAAATAGAGGCTGCGGAGATGCTTCAGGCCGCTGAGGGATTCCAAGCCTGCGTCGGAGACCTGGGTGCCGTAGAGGTTCAGGTAAACGAGGTTCTTCAGGTCCTTCAGGTGCGCCAAACCGGCGTCGGTGATGCCAGTCAGTTCCAGTCCCAACACCTGGAGCTGGGCCAGATTCCGGAGCGAGGCCAACCCGGCGTCCGTCACCTTGGTCGTGCCGAGGCGAACTTCGATGAGGCTGGTGAGCTCCTTCAGCGGCTCAATGGTCTTGTCAGTCACGTTCGTGCCGAGCAGGCGCAGGTTCAGCTCTTTCCAGGGCAACCCCTGCGCGATCGGCCGGGCCTCGGCTCCGGACTTCGCCAGGGCGGCGAGCGCAGCAGCCTCACCGGCGGCCGGCTTGAAATCCTTGGGCAACTCCGGCAGCGGCGGCACGGGCTTGGCCGGGATGTTCGAGACCGGGGCGGCCACCGGCGCGGCGGCCTTGGCGGGGGCGATCACGACGCCGTCGGGCCAGTTCGCGCCCTCGGTCACCCAGTCCTTCAGCGTCTTGATCTGCGCCTCGGTGAGCGGTTCGCCTTCCGGCGGCATGTGATCGTCGTCGGACTTGGGCAGGATGACCCGGGCGATCGCGAAACTGGCGGCGATATCCCCGGCCTTGAAGGACGGATTCCCGCTCTTGCCGCCCTTGAACGCATCGGCCTTGGTGTCGAGGCGCAGCTTACCCTTCTGCTTCTCGGCACCGTGGCATTCGAGGCAGCGCTCCTGCAGGACGGGCAGCACCGCTTCCTTGAAATCCACCGCGGAATGGACCGAGACGGCCGCGGTCATGGACAGGGCGAGGGCGAACGAAAACGGCTTCATGGCCAAGGTGTAGCGCGGCGGGCGGACGGATTCAAACACTGCGTCAGGGAAGTCGCGGCCGGCTGCCCGTTGGAAAATGCTGTGGCCAACAGCGCCGCGGCTGGCTACCAGTTTGCGCGTTGCCGTCGGCAACCACGGTCGGGCGGTTGGCGCAGTGGCTAGCGCAGCTGCTTTACACGCAGTTGGTCGGGGGTTCGAATCCCTCACCGCCCACCAATCCTTCCGGGAAATTCGTCGCCCTCGCCGGCCCGGCGGCTTGGTTTTGGCGCCAAAGGGTGAAGACATCGCAACCGAAGGTTGGCGTCACAAAACTGGCAGTGGGATTTTAGAGGCGGGGAATAGGGCATTGCTCCGAAATGGCCGGTCCATTTCCGTGGAGGATCCATCATGAACCTGTTGGACGATCTCTTCGAGAACGCCCCTTGCGGACTTCACTCCCTGGGGCCGGATGGGACGATCCTGCGCATCAACCAAACCGCGCTGACGTGGTTGGGATACGAACGGGCCGAAGTGGAGGGGAAAGTCCGTCTCCCCGAACTCCTGACGCCGGAAAGCCGGGAGGTTTTCGAGGCCAATTTCCCGAGGTTCAAG
>JBEISV010000347.1:0-5098 GCA_040375265.1 Verrucomicrobiales bacterium | reverse complement strand
TACCTGATTGATGGCTTCGACGTGCCCTTGCTCCGCGAACTTCGGGGCGTGCGCCCGGAAGGCGACGGCGTGTGGGTCTTCGTTGAGGCGCAAGTGACCTCGGCCCAGGCCCTCGTTGGCTGGTTCATCGGGGGCATCTGGCGCGACATATCCTTGTTCCAATTGCCGGCCGGCGCCGCGCTGACCACCAGCTTGGTCAGCTGCCTGAACCAGACCGCGTGGGCTGGGGAGCTGGAAGGCTGGCTGGCGCAATTGCCGCGTGTCCAACTGCGCGTTCGGCCCGAGGAAGCGGAGGCCCTGACGGCGGCCTTGCAGGATTGGTCCGGCCAGCCCGTGCAGGGTGATGCCCGCGCGGACCGCAGCGTGTTGGCGGCGGCGTCCGTCCGTGCGCGGCTGAAGTCCCAGCCGACCGCCTTGGTGCCCGAGGAAACCGCGGCGCGGCAGCGAGCGGCGTTCGTGGACCGGGTGTGGATGCGCGCCTTGGGTGGCGTGTTCGTCACCTACTTATTCGCGGTGTTCGTCTATCTCGGGGCGTTGAACTGGAAAAAATACCAGCTCGACGAACTCAAGGGCAACGCGGTCGGCCTAGGCCGGCAATACACCAACACGCTCCAGCTCAAAGCGCAGGTCGCCGTCCTCCAGGAACAGGTCGGGCTCAAGTTTGCCGCGCTCGACGCGTGGCAGGCGGCCGTCCAGGAACTGCCCTCCACCATGACCCTGACGCAGCTCGATTTCCGCAAGGGCGCCCAACTCGACCTGAGCGGCACGGTGCCCACGGAAAACCAGTCGGACGTCACGGCCTACAGCAAGAAGCTCCAGGAGACCAAGGCCAACGAGCAGCCGCTGTTCGCCAAGGTCTCGGTGGAACGGGTGGATGCGACACGGGCGACCACTTCCGGCGCCACTTGGTCCATCAAGGCCGAACTCAGGAAGGTGGAGGCACCATGAACTGGCTCGACCGGCTCAATCTCCAGCCCCAAGAACGCCGCGCGGTCCTCGGCGGTCTTATCCTGGTCGCCCTCGTGCTGAATTACTGGCTCGTCTGGCCCTACTTCCAGGAATGGACGCCGGTGGAGAACGAGATGGGGAAACTTCAGACCCAGAACGGCCGGTTCCTGGCGGAGATCGGCAAGAAGGATGCCTACGAGAAACGCCGGCTCGAATTGCAGAAGGCCGGCGCCGAGGTCATCGAGGCCGAGCAGTCCAGCCGGGTGCAGTCCACCGTCTGGACGCAGGCTTCGACCCACGGCGTCACGGTCAACCGGCTGACCCCGTCCAACGTCCGCACCGGCCAGACCAATCAGTTCTTCGACGAAGTCGTTCTGACGCTGGACTTCGTCGCCGGCGAGGAGGAGTTGGTTAACTTCCTGTATGCGCTCGGCAGTGATGAATCGATGATCCGCGTGAAGGACATCACCCGCCTGCGGCTCGACCCGTCGCAGACCAAACTCTCCGGCCAGATGTCGGTGGCCGCCAGCTTCGTGAAGAAACCCAAGGCCACTCCGCCGCCCGCGACGAAGCCGCCGACGGCCAAGCCCGCCGCGGCGAACGCGGCCCAAACCAAGGTGCCGGCGCCCGGGGCGTCCACCAACCGCCCCGCGGTGAAGAAGTAAAAGGAACGTTGTGAAACTGCTGTTGCCCGTCCTGATCGCCGGCCTGCTTGGCCTGCGCGTGGCCGCCCAAGACCCGGCGCCGACCGAACCCGCCGTGGTCGCGCCCCAGCCGGCGCCCGCGGACCCCGCCGTGCCGCAGGAGGTGCCTGCCCCGGCGCCGTTGCCTAGCGCGGTGCCGCTGCCCACGGTGAAGCCCGCGACCCAGGTGCCCGCGACCGCCGTCACCCCGATTCCCACCCCGGTGCCCGCGACCAATGCGCCCGCCACTCCGGCGCCGCGCGGTGCCGCCCTGCCGCGGAATTTCCCTCGACCCGGTGCGGCAGCCACCAATGCCGCCGGCTCAACTCCGCCGGCCTTTCCGACCTTGCCCGGAGCCCGGCCCCGCGCGGGTGCCCAAGCGGCCAGTCCGGCCGTCCCCGCAGCCCCCAGCGGCGCTCCGGCGGCCGCGGGTTCCAATACCAATGACGTGGCGGTGAAACTGGACGACGAGGGTGGCATCATCAGCTTCAACAAGATGCCCCTCGACCAGTTCCTGCGCATGTATCAGGAAACGGCCGGCCGGATCGTGCTGCGGGGCCAGAACCTGCCGTTGCAGACCCAGATTGACTTCAACATTCCCGAGGGCCTGACGCTGACGCCGGAGGAACGGTTGCAGATGTTCGACACGATCCTCGCCCTGAACGGGGTCACCTCCATTCCGACCGGTGAGAAGGCGGTCCTGATGGTGCCGACCGCGCAGGCGATGACTGAAGGCGCCAAGTTCAGCGACAAGGATGGCCAGGACTACGCTGAAGCCAGCCAGTTCGTGACGCACGTGGTGCAGCTCAAGCACGTGGAGATGCAGGACGCCGTGGACACGGTGAAGCAGTTCGCGAAGAACCAGAATGGCATCATCGGCATCCCGACGACCAAGACGCTGGTGCTGCGCGATTACGCCATCAACGTGAAACGCATGCTGGAAGTGCTGAAGAAAATCGACGTGGAGGTGGAGAAGGACTGGGAGCTTGAGGTGATTCCCATTCGTTACGGCCGGGTCGAGGACATTTCTGCGACGATGAACAGCGTGATCAGCGGCGGTGGCGGTGGCGGTGGCGCTGCGGGTGGCGTTGGCGGCGCCGGCGGGCTGGGCGGGGGCGCACTGGGGCAAGGCCAGGGCCGGGGCGCTTCGCAAGGCTTTGGTGGGGGCCGGGGAGGTGGATTCAACAATTCCAGTCGGGCGGGTCGGAATTCTGGCTTCAACGGCGGAGGCTTCGGGGGCGGCTTCAATAATGGATTTTCGCCTTTCTCCGAGGAAACGGCCGCCCTGGAGGCGGAGAATGGGCTTTCGCCCCAGCAAAACGCCGTCAACCCGGTCGGCACCACCCCGCGCACGACCTTCCAGCAGCGGGTCAATCAGACCGGCCGGGCAGGGCAGGGCGCGCAGGTGGAAGCGCTGGTGACCGATGCCCAGATCACTGCCGACCCACGGTCGAATTCGCTCATCGTCTATGCCAGCAAGAAGGACATGGCGATGATCAAGAAGGTGCTGGAGAAGGTGGACACGTTGCTGCCCCAGGTGCTGATCGAGGGCATCGTGATGAATGTGGTGCTGAACAACGAGTTCAAGTTTGGCGTGGCGGCGGGGCAGCGGCCGAAGCAGCTGACTTCCGATGTCAAGGGCGGCGGGGTGGTCAACAATTCGTCCGGCACGTCGAATCCACTGCAAGGGGCACTTGGCTTCTTGGGGACCAACACGGTGTCCTATCCCAGCGGCGGCGGCGTCGGGTATTTCGCTCAACTCGGACAGAGCTGGGACGTCGCTATCAGCGCGGTGGCCGGCGATGGGCGGGCCGACGTGGTGCAACGCCCGCGCATCATCACGTCGCACGCGGTCCCCGCGAGTTTCTTTGTCGGCAGTTCAATCCCGTTCCGCCAGGGCGGCTTTGCTTTCAGCGGGCAGACGAGCTTCACCTACCAGCAACTGCCCGTCGGTATTGGTTTGGATGTCACACCCTACATCACGCCGGACAATCTGGTGGTGATGGAGATCGCCCAGAATGTGGATGCGGTGGATGGCACTCCCGATCCGGCGAGCGAAATTCCGCCGACGACTTCCAACAAGTCGGCCAATGCCATCGTAACGGTGCGCAGTGGTGACGTCGTGCTGTTGGGCGGCTTCTTGGAAAACAGCAAGTCCACCAGCAATTCCGGGGTTCCTTACCTGAAGGATATCCCGCTCTTGGGGACCCTGTTCAAACGTAAGGCCGACGACGGCAAGCAGAGCGAGCTAATGATTTTGGTCCGTCCCACCATCCTGCCCAAACCTCAGGACTTGGCCGATCTGACGAATCAGCAGCGCCAGAATTCCGGCAACATTCAGGAGCTGGAGCGCCGGATGAACGAGGACGACGAGAAATCCCTCAAGGCCGCGGAGGCAGGTAAGAAGAAATCCAGCAAACGTTGGTAGTCCTTGGTCGCGGTGTTGCCCGGACTCGGGCTTACCGACGCAGCGTTTTCGACAGCACGTATTTCCCGAGCAGGTCGCCCTCGAGATTCACGGCGTCGCCTACCTTGCGTTCGTTCAGGGCGGTCTTGGCAAGCGTGTGCGGGATGATCCAGATGCGGAATCCGGCTTTGGTCACACCCGCGACCGTGAGGCTGATGCCGTCGACGGCCACCGATCCCTTGAAGACGAGGTAAGGGCGCAACTCCTTCGGCGCGCTGACTTCCAGCACGTGGTCGGCGCCGCTGCGTTCCCACCGGGTGATCACTCCGGTTCCGTCGACGTGGCCGGTGACAAAGTGCCCGCCGAGCCGATCCCCGACGGCCAAGGCCCGCTCTAGGTTGACTCTCGCGCCGGGCGTGACCGCGGAGAGGTTGGTGCGTTCCCACGTCTCCTTCAGCAGATCGAATTGCAGGGTTGAGCCCGCCTTGCCCCGGCGAAGCTTCGTCACGGTGAGGCAGCACCCGTTGACTGCAATGCTGTCCCCGAGCTTGACGCCGCGCGCGCAGACCTGAGCGCGGACGGTCAACTGAATCGCGGTCGCGGTCGGCTTGATGGCCGCGATGACGCCGGTTTCCTCGACGATGCCTGTGAACATGTGCGGGAGAGCGAAGATTCAAACGACCGAAAGGACAAGCGGATACACCCGGAACACAGCGGCCGGCCTCACGCAGATTCCGCGGTTGCGGTCGGGATCGCGCCAGTCAGCAGAAAATCTGAGCCGAACCGGCGGGTGCGGCATTGGACCAGTCGCGGCGCTACCGCTAGCGAAGTGAAACCCGCGCCCGCGACCGAGCGGCGAGACGCGGCGCCACCGAGGATTTTCGGGGCATAAAAGAAGGCGACGCGATGGACCAGTCCGGCGGCCAGGAACGAGGCGTGGACTTCGCCGCCGCCTTCGACCAGCAGGTGGGTCACCGGAATGCGACCCAGTTCGCGCATGAGCCACGGCAAGTCGATGCCTGACTTGGTCATGGGGGCGACGATGACCTGGACCCGTTGG
>JBEISV010000634.1:0-2335 GCA_040375265.1 Verrucomicrobiales bacterium | reverse complement strand
CGGCTCGGCCGGGGGCGTGAAGGCGTCGCCATTGCCCACGATGACCGTGAGATACCCCTGCCCCGGACCGGCGGCGCTCAGCGCGTAGCTGTCCACGGGCGTGTTGTTGTTCGTGATCGTGACGAGGTCGCCGACACCACGGGTGACCGTCGCGACGGGATTCACGATGAACTGCCCCGGGATCACCGGGTTCTCGTAGAACGTGTCCACCACCGCCGTCAGCCCGTCGATTCCGGCGTCCCAAGCGGACTTGTCCGGATCGGTGCCGGGACAAAGCGCCTTGATGGTGGCCAGGTCGGAGCCCGTGAGCAGGTTGAGTTGGACGTATTTTTCGCCGGTCGGCTCGTCCTTGAACTCACCCTTGAACACGAGGCTGCCCTGTGCGCCGAGGTTCGGATCGAAGTAGAACCGGTTCGCCAGGTGAGGCGGCAGGTTCGGGAAGTAGGTCTTGCCCTGGTAGCCCTGGGCATAGACGCCGCCGGGCAGCTGGGTCAGTCCTTCGTTGGCATTGGCCTTCAGCGCGAAACTCTTCTGGCGGGTGGGATCGTGCAGGGTGACGGCCGGGAAGTTCGCCCGGTTGGTCGCCGCCAGCGCGATGGGCTGCTGGTAAAGCACAAGCGCACTGCTTTGACCACGGATGGCCGGGCGGCCCTTGCTCGCGACGGTGAGGGTTTCACCGAAGGCCAGCGCGGGCGTCGTGCCCGGCCAGACCGGGCGATAGGTGATCGGCTGCGCCGGCGCCGTGGCGGAATCACCTCCGCCGGAATAGGTCCCGCCAGCCATCGGGCGCAGGTAGGGCACGATCGTTCCCTCGGGCGGCGGGCTCGGGTAGTTCGGCCAGGCGAAGCCTTCCTGGGTGCGGTAGAAGAACCGCATGGTGAGGGAGTTCGTGGTGGTGGCCGTCTCCGCGAGATGCGGCGGGCGGCCCACGAATCCGTTTACCGCCAACGAAGCCTGGGCGGACTTGCTGGTGCTGAACGTGAAGCTGACCGTCGCCTGCGAACCGTCGCCGTCCGCGATGCTCAGGTCATACGGCCCGGCATTGGTGACCGTCCAGGTGCCGTAAACGGCCAGGCCGTTGGGCAACGCGCCGAAAGTAATCCCTGCCGGCAACGGCGTCTGCGGCGACACCGAGACCACCAGCGAATCCACCCGGCGGGACGCATGGATGTAGTTCGTCGAAGGCGCGTTAAGGCTGCCGCCGCCCGCCACGGTCGTGGCGAAACCGTTGGTCGTCGCCGAATAGGTGCCGGCGGCAAGGCGCGGCAACCCGGCGTGCTGGCCCCGCATCACCCAGAAGCCATCCTTGCGGTCGCGATGCGTGAACGTGGTGTAGTTCGCGTAAGGGCCGCCCGCCTCCGTGCTCGTCCAACCCGCCGGCAGGTCGCCACTCGCGGCGGTGATCTCTGCGTTGTAGTTGGTGACGTAAATGTTCGTCATCGTGGCCGTCAGGTTCGTAATGGTCTCCAACGGCAGGGGCAGCACGGGCAGCGGCATCGGGGCCTGGAGTTGTTTCCCGGCCTCAACCACGTAGTCAAACACCTGGCCGAGCGCCGGATTCTCCCGCAGCACCCGGAAGGGCCGGATTGCGGGGCGATTGTCGGACTCGGTGTAGTCGAGCAGGACATACGGCTGGGACGAAAAGCCGGCGCCGGAGACGACGTTAAGGTCGTCGCGCAGCGCATAGGCCTGGCCGCCGATCATCAGGGCATGTTCCTCGTTCGGGTTGTAACCCGGCTGGGAGGGATGGTTCTGCGTATAGATCGTGCCCTTGGCCTGGAGGCTCTCAAGGCCGCCGCTGCCGGCGTTGTTGGCCATCACGATCGCGCTCGCGGTCGCGTCGGGCCAGGCCAGCGTGTAGCGCCCGATGACCGCCGGCCAGTAGATCGCCTCGAAGCCGTTGCCAGGGTTCTTCACCGAATTGGTCGCGTTCTGCCGGAACCACCAGACTTCCAGCGTGTTGGCGCCGGGAATCGCGTTCACCGGGATGATGGCCCCCGCGTTGGCGTCGGTGAAACCCTCGGAGAACGGATCCTTGTAAGCTCCCGGATGGAACGAAGTGCCACTGCTCTGGAGGAGGTAGCCGGCGAAATAGTCGCCCGTGTTGCCGACTTCGCCCGCGGGCGGGTTGATGCGGCTGCCCACGGAGGCGGTCTGGGAGAGGTAACGGGGCGAACTCGACTGGGCCAGGTCAGCCGAGGTGAGCTTGGCGCCGCCATACAGCGTCAGGTGGCGGTTGTTGCCGCTGCTGTCGTAGGCCACCCGGCCGCCTTCATCGAACGTGAACTGCACCTGCAAGCCCGCGGTGCCGGCCGGGTAGCCGCCGGTCTGCATG
>JBEISV010000671.1:0-1876 GCA_040375265.1 Verrucomicrobiales bacterium | reverse complement strand
TCCGATTCCATCCGCGAACAGGGCATCGTCCAGCCGCTGATCGTCCGTCTGGTCAATGGCGCCTACGAGCTGATCGCCGGGGAACGCCGTTGGCGCGCCGCGCAATTGGCCGGCCTAACCGAGGCGCCCATCGTCGAACGGTCCGCGACCGACCGCGAGGTTCTGGAACTGGCGCTCATCGAGAACCTTCAGCGCGAGAACCTGAACGCCATCGAGGAGGCGCTGGGCTACGGCCAGTTGGGCGAACAGTTCCGGCTCACGCAGGAGGAAATCGCGAAGAAGGTCGGCAAATCCCGCGCTGCCGTGGCCAATGCGCTGCGGCTGCTCAAGCTGCCGGCCGTGGTGCAGTCCGCCGTGCGCGAGGGCAAGCTGAGCGTGGGCCACGCCAAGGTAATCCTGGGGCTGACTGATCCCGCGGCGCAGCAGGGCGCCGCCGCCCGCGTCTTGGCCGGCGGCCTCACGGTGCGCCAGACGGAACAGCTCGTTTCCAAGCTCTCCGCGCTCAAGTCGGAATCCGGAAGTGGTAAGGCTGAAGTGGGCAGCGCTCCGCGCGACCCGCACGTGGCGGACCTCGAACACAAGCTCATCGAACGGCTCGGCACCAAGGTCGCGCTGCACTACAAGGCCGGCAAAGGCACCGTGGAGGTAAAGTTCTACTCTGATGATGAACTGAACCGGGTGCTGGAGATACTTGGAGTGAACCTCGACTGATTAGCCGCCGGCTTCCTCAGCAAACCCGTTTTCCATTTCCGAACTACCGCAATGATCACCTCCCAAGAGTTCCGCAATTCCGTCGCCGGCCAGTTGGCCAGCGCCGCCAGCCGTGTTCCGTCGCTCACCGCCTTCGTCGGGCTCGACGGTTTCGTGGATGAGATCCTCCATGTCGTGGACAAGCGCTACGACGCCAACCGCTACGACCGCGTGCCGACCATCGCCGCCTACGCGCAGCGCCTCGCCGCCGCCGCCGGCAAGAGCACCAACGTCGAGTTGGTCAACGTCATGACCAAGCTCGGCGGCAACGGCCCGATCATGGCCAACGCCCTCGCCCGCTTCGGCATCGGCGTGACCTACGTGGGCTCGCTCGGCTGGCCGGCCATGCACCCGGTGTTCGAGCCGTTCGCGGCCCGCGCCGACGTGACGACAATCTGCGAGCCCGGCCTGACCGACGCCCTCGAGTTCGAGGACGGCAAGCTGATGGTCGGCAAGCACTACACGCTCAAGCAGGTGTCGTGGGAAAACATCACCGCCCGCTACGGGAAGGAGAAGTTCGCGCACCAGTTCGCCAGCTCGAACCTCGTCGCCTTCGTGAACTGGACGATGTTGCCCTACATGTCCGATATTTGGGCGAGCATCCAAGGCGAGTTGCTGCCCGGGGTGGCCGGGGCGCGCCGCCGCATGTTCTTTGACTTGGCCGATCCGGAGAAACGCACGCCGGCCGACATCGCCCGCGCGCTGGACCTCATCGGGAAATTCCAGACCAAGTTCGACGTCATCCTGGGCCTGAACGAGAAGGAAGCCTATGAGATCGCTAAGGTGCTGGGGCTGAACTCCGCGGCGCAGGAGTGGGAAGGCTTGGCCGCCCTGAGCGTGCAGATCCAGCAGCGCATCCAGGTGGATACGCTGGTGGTGCATCCGGTCGCCTACGCGCTCGCCGTCTCGAATGGCAAGGCCGACGTGGTCATCGGGCCGGTGTGCAAGAAGCCCAAGATCACGACGGGTGCCGGCGACCACTTCAACAGCGGCTTCTGCCTCGGCAAGCTGCTGGGCCTCGACAATGCCGCGAGCGTGCTCTGCGGCGTGAGCACCAGCGGCCACTACGTCCGCACCGCGGAAAGCCCGACGTTCACTGATCTGACCGCCCTCATGACCAATTGGC
>JBEISV010000485.1:0-3617 GCA_040375265.1 Verrucomicrobiales bacterium | reverse complement strand
TTCCTCCTCGACCTCGAACGCGCCGAACGGAACGGGCCGCGAATGCTGGCCTCCGCCTGCAAGACGCTGCCGGCGAAATCCCCAGAGGGCTCGGTGGCTTTCACGGTCGAAGGTGTGCCCAACACGGAAGCCGTGGTGCTGCTGCACTGTGACCGTCCGCCCAAGTCGGTCAGCCTCGCCGCCGAACCGCTGACCACCTTCACCCACTCCGGCGCCGAGCGGCTGCTGTGGGTGCGGTTTGTCAACAGCGCCACTCCGCGCGAGCTGGCCGTGCAATTCTAGCCCGAACCGGGACCAGACCCAGGAAACGCCCGTTCAACCCGTCGTGCGCAGGCCGCTGGCGATGGCGTTGATCGTGAGCAGCAGCTCCGGGAAAATCGCCTGGGCTGCCTGATCGTTGCCTTGGCGGAGTTCGCCGCGCCAGCGGCGCAGCAACGCGATCTGCTGCCGATGCAGCAAGCGCAGCGGCGCCGCCCGCAGGGCCAGCGTGCGGCTGAGCCGGGGCCGCCGTCCGCCGAATTCCGCACCGCGCAACCGGGCGAGGGCCGCGCCGGTCCGCCCCCACTCGGCTTCGATCCGGTCCCAGACCCGCCCGCGCACCGTGGGATCTTCCACCAACTGCGCATAGTCGCGCATCACGTCGAGGTCGGCGCTCGCCAGCGACGTTTCCACGTTGGTGACGAGGTAGTGAAGGAACGGCGAGGACTGGAGATGCGTTCGCAGCACGGCCAACTCGTCGTCGTCTAGTTGGCTGAAGGCGGTGCCCACCCCGAACCAACCGGTGAGATAAAAACGCGCCTGGGTCCACGAGAACACCCACGGGATCGCCCGCAGATCGGCGAGGCTCGCCTGCCCCGTTCGGCGGGACGGCCGGGAGCCGATGCGGGTGTTTTCAAGGGCATCCAGCGGCGTGGCCTGCCGGTGGAACTGGAGGAATCCTTCCGTCTCCAGCAACTGCCGGTAGGCCTGGCGGGAGCCGTCCGCCAGGCGTTCCAGCAGCGGAACCAGTTCGGCGGGAAACGGGGCCGCCTCGCGGTGCAGGCAGGCCGTGGCGGTGACGCCCGCGAGCAGCAACTCGAGGTGATACCGGGCCGTGCCGGGGTTCCCGTATTTCTGCGCGATGGTTTCGCCCTGCTCGGTGAGCCGGATGGAACCGTCGAGCGATCCCGGCGGTAGGGCTTCCAGGAACCGGTGGGTCGGCCCCGCGCCGCGGCTGATGGTGCCACCGCGCCCGTGGAAGAATTGGACCCGGACGCCCGCCTGGCGGCCGACTTCGCTGAGCCTCGATTGCCCGCGTTGCAAGGCCCACTGACTGGCGAGGATGCCGGCATCCTTGTTCGAGTCCGAGTAACCGACCATGACCTGCTGGCGAGGCTGGCCTGGACGCCCGGCCCGCGCGGCGTGGAATTGGAGGCTGGCCCGGGTGACCGGGAACTCGAGGAACGCCCGGAGCATTTCCGGTCCGCGTTCGAGGTCCTCGACGGTTTCCAGCAGCGGCACGACGGGCAGCAGGCAGACCATGCCTTCCGGGAACAGGCGCAGCAGGCCGGCTTCCCGGGCGAGCAGGTAAACCGCCAGCAGATCGGAAACCCGACGCGTCATGCTCACGATCAACGAGCCCACGCCGGCGGCGCCATGCCGTTGCAGCTGGTCGGCCAGCACGCGATAGGTGTCCAGCACGGCGTCCGCCTCGGGGCCCGCACTAACCGACGGATGCAGGAACGGGCGCGGCGAACGGATCTCCCGCTCCAGCAACCGGAGCCGCTCCACCTCGCTCCATTCCGCCCACTCGGAAGCATCCAGGCCGGCGGCACCCAGCAACTGGCAAAGGGCGCGTTCGTGGAAGGCGGAATTCTGCCGGACATCCAGCCGGGCGAGATGGAAGCCAAACGTGCCCAGCACCCGGCGCACGGGCCGGACGTCATGTTCGGCCAGCCGGCCCGCCCCGGCTTCGGCCAACGACTGTTCCAGGATGGCAAGGTCGGCCTCCAACTCCGCCGGGGTGGCGTAGCGGCCGGGCGAATCATGCACCTGCGCCGGCTGGCCCGGGGGCTGGTCCAGCGGCAGCCGGGCGGCGAGGAGTTCGGCGGTCTGGCGCCAGGGTTCCCCGGGATGACGTTGCCGAATTGCCGTGGCGGCCGCGCCGAGTTGGGCGGTGATCCGGTCGCGGAGGGTCAGCAGGCAATCTGGCGCCGGCTGCACCCATTCGGACAGCGGCAGGCGGTCGGCGAGCGCCATCAGCTCGCGATGGAGCACGACCAGCGAGTTGGCCCGGAGCTGCTCCAGAGTTTCGGCCGTGACCGCGGCCGTTACGCCCGGGTGGCCGTCCCGGTCGCCGCCCACCCAGGTGCCAAAACCCAGCCGCGGCCAGGGAGAGGGCGCGCCCGGTAGGCCGGCGCCGGCCCACGCGTCCTCCAGCCGACGGTCGAGCTGCCCGACGACGCCCGGCAGGACTTCCCGAAGGTAATGCAACAGGTTGCGCCGCTCGTCGGCGACGGAGGGCTTTTCCAGCAGGATTTCGCCGGTCCGCCACAATCGCTCCAGGAGGGCCAGGAGTTCCGCCTTGGCCGCCGGGCCGCCGAGGCCGCCGCGCCGCCCCTGGAGCAGTTGCATGAGGGCGCGGTGCTGTTCCAGCACGGAGGTCCGCTTCGCTTCCGTGGGATGGGCGGTGAACACGGGCTCAACCTCGACGTCGCCCAGCACGGTTTCCAAGGTCGCGGCGGGAATGCCGGCGCGCTTCAGGGCAGCCAATTGGTCTGCCCACAGTCCGCGTTCCGCCTCCGCGCCCTCCGCCGATTCGCGGAGCTGGCGCATGGATTCGGCTGCGTGCTCCTCGACGGTGTTGAGCAGTTGGAAGGCGAGGGCGAGGGCGAGGCCGAGCCGGCCTGGCGGTTCCCCCGGCACGGATTGGGGAGCGCCCGCCTGGCCTCGCCAGGGAATCCAGGTGGCCAGCTCCTGTTCGCCCAATCCGGCCAGCACCTCGGCCAGGCTGTCGGCGAGCCAACGGACGTCGTGGTCGATCTGGTCGAAACCCAGCCGGACATAATCCGGCGGCGTGGCCGTGGAATTCACATTCATGCGCAGAGGGAGGAGTGGGAGGGGGAACCGCCCCCGGAGAGTCTCCCGGATCGAACGTCCGTCAAATCGGTTTGGCCATAACGGTCCCAGACGGGCGCGAACCCCGGAGCGGTCACCACCCGCGGCGCAGGAGCTAATGGACAAGCCCGAGCAGCCCGAGGCTCACGAGGGACATGACCATCCAGTTACCGACGAAAATGGACACCAAGGTAAGCAGGATGCCGCCGCCAAGTGCCACCGGGGCCTTCTGCCGCCAGCCGTAAACGGTATAGGCGGCGCCCAACGCGCCCCAGACCAACGAGGCCCAGAGGAAACTTTCGTCGAGCTTGAACATGCGAGGCGGATGCTGCGGGTTCGTCGCGGATTCGGTCAACTTCAGGTGAAGCCCCTACCGCCGAATTCCGCTCACCGTCCAGGCGAAGTAGGCGCCGAAAAGGACAAGGCCGACGATTAGGAATGCGAGGACCACCCAAACGCGGACCGGGTTGCGGAACTTGACGTGGGGTGTTTCGGCGATGATCCGCCGGTATTCTTCCGAG
>JBEISV010000255.1:0-6675 GCA_040375265.1 Verrucomicrobiales bacterium | reverse complement strand
TTTCGGGAACCCGCTTGAGTCCCGGCGGACTGCGGCTCAGGGCTGGCGGGGCTGCTGCTGGCGCACCATTTCGGCGACGATGGCCCGGCCCTTTTCGCCAACCGTGGCGACGGCGACGCGTTCCAGTTCGACGCGCAGCTTCTCCATGAGGGCCGCGGTCTCCGCCGGAGTGGGCTTGGGCGGAGGTTCGCCCCACTCCCGGTCCAATTCGGCGCCGCGCCGTTTGATGGCCGCAGCCAGATCGCGGACTTCCACGTCGCTCAGTTCCACCCCACCGGCCCGGGCAATGCCGGCGAGTTCGTTCAGGTTTGCTTCCTCGCGTCGGGCCTGACGCTGCTCCTCTTCGAGGCGCTGCGTTTCGGCCTGTTCGCGTTCGATTTCGGCGAGACGCTCCGGATCGGCAGTTTCGCGGAACCGCGCCATCACCTCATCCCGGGTCGAAGGGAACGACCCGCGGGTCGAAACCGGCACATGCTGCCGCAGTTGTTCGGCGTTGGCGTCCTCCCGGTCCACGCCGACGGCTTGGGCGGCTGCCACCAGGCGGCGGAACTCATCCTCATCCTTAGCGGCGGGCAGGGCGTTGCGGACGTAATCCGCCTCGGGTGACGAACGCAGTTCGTGCTGCGCCGCGAGGTCCGGTCCCAGCAGCTCGGCGAGTTCACGGCGTTGGCGTTCCCGCAGGTCGCGCAGCTGCGTGCGGGCCCCGGCGTCCAGCAATTGCCCGTAAGCGCCGCGAACCAACGCCGCCTCATTCGCGCTCCGCTCCGCCGCGTGGCGCGCCGACAGTTCGGCGAAGGCGGTCTGCTGGGCTTCGGGAACCAAGGTTGGTTCATCGTCGCCCCAGGTCCGGTAGGCGCGGCGGAGTTCCGCGGCCGAAACGCCCAGTAGCTGGGTCAGCTCCCGGTCCAGCGCCATGCGGGCACGGTTGATCCGCTGGTAAAGCGGTTCGCCGGTGTCGGCGGCTTCCCAACTGCCGAGCTGCCAGTATTTAGATTGGCGGATGCCCTCGCGGATCGGCTCCTCCACCCGCAGCTGATGAGTGCGACCGACGGCGGCGATTGCGAATGCCCGCACCGTCGCCTCGGGACAACCCGCCTCCCGCAACAGTGCGACAAAGCCCGCATGATCGCCGGCGGCCAACGCGGCCCACGGCGTGGCAAATTTCTCCCGCGGCGGCAGCTCCCGGAACCACGCGGGCCGCGACGGTGACGACGGTTCGGCCAGCGCCCGGGCCGGCACCGGCACGCGGGTCACCGGCGAAGCGGGCGGGCGCGGCCACGAAAGGTAGGCCACCCCAGACGCGACGGAGGCCAGCAACAGCAGGGCGAGAAGAGTTTTCATGGGCAGGCGGCGTTCAGGGTTTTTCCAGGGCCTGCCACCAGGGCCAGTCCTGTTGCAGGTAACGCAGGCCGTTCGGCCCCAGCACGGCGGACATCGCCTCCTCGGTTCGTCGGACCAAGGCGGTGCGTTCCTGTTGGAGCGATTCCGCCGGCAACTGACTTTTCAGCCGGAGCCGCTCGTCTTCGGCGAGGGTGGCCTGCTTGATTTGCCAGACTTGGTTGGCCACGTCGGGCGGCAAGCCGGCCTGACGGGCGTAACCCACCGCATAGCCGTAGCTCAGGTCGGTCGCGCGCAGGAAGCTGCCCGCCCGTTCGCGGCCAAACAGCTTCTGCGCCTTGGCCTCGCGTTCTTGGAAATCTTCCAGGCGAACCGTCGGACGGACGAGCGAATGGTCCTTCAGTTCGGTAAGGCGCAGGAACTCCTGCTCGGTGGGGTCCCAATGCCGCAGTTGGGCCTTCACCGACCGGTCCGTGTCCGAGTTGCGGTGGCGATACTCCCGCAACTGCGCTGGCGTGAGCACGGCTTCGAGCGCATCTAGGCGGCGTTGCAACCGACGCTCTTGCTCGGCACCGGTTTCCTCCCGCTGCTGTCGGGCGTGCTCCAGCCGCAGGATTGGTTCCAGTGCGGCCACGACCTTGGACGCGGTCTCCGCAGGTAGCCAGGCCAACTCCACGCGCTGCCAGTCGGGCTGGGTGTGGAGCAGGTTGAACGCCTCGTTGGTGCTGATGTCCGGGCCAAACAGGCCGTGCAGGATCGCCGCCATTTCCGCGCTCAAGTCGGCCAGGCGTTGCTGCTGTTCGGCTGAAGGCGGGCGATACGCCGTCTTCTGCCAGTAGGCGGCCGGCGGAACCGGATCCGCCGCCGCCCGATAGCGGGGCGCGAAGGTCCGCAGGAGTTCCAGCGCCACCGTGTCGCGGATGAGCCGCTCGGGGGCACCGCTCGCCCGGAGGTTGGCGATGAACTGCCGGTAGTCGGCAGCCTCAATCGCATCCCAACGGAAGCCGGCGGCGAGGTTGGCGCCCGGCGTTGGCGCCGGCGCGGGTTCCGGCTCGGTGAATTGCGCTTCAAAGGCCGGTGGAAGCGCCGCAGGTGGCGGCAACAGTCGGGGACCGACGGCGGCCCCGGTCAGCAGCAGCGTGCCGAGCGCGAGCCATTTCTTGGTGGTCATGAAAGTGGCGGTGAACTCGCCGAGCGCGGCCAACGTGCCCCACGAGGCGGCGGGAATCGTCCACGCCGCAGCGCTCACGGCGGCCGCCAGGGCGGTTGGCGCCGGCGTCACCGCGTGGGCACCCAGCACCGACGCCAAGGCCGCCGCGGTCGAAACCACCCCGCGGCGGGCGAGTTCCTGCCGCAGCCGTTCGAGGGCGCGGTCCACGCGCATCCGGGCGGCATTTTCGCTGACGCCCAGGGCGCCGCCCACCGCGGCCAGCGGCTGGTTCTGGAACACGCGCAGCACCACCGCCTCGCGGTCCGCCGCGGACAGTCGGTGCATGGCTTCATCCAGCAGCGGACGGAGCTCGGCCCAATCCGGCGGCGGGGAACCCGGGACATCATTCATGGCGTGGGCGCTCTGTTCCCGGGCAAGCCGGCGTTGTTCGGTGCGCTGGTTGCGGGCGGCGACGTGCCGCGCGGTCGTGTAAAGCCAACCGGCGAGGGACCGGTGTTCCGCGAGCCGTCGGGCTTGCCGGGCCAGTTCGACAAACACGGCCTGGGTGACGTCTTCGGCGCGGTGGGCGTCGCCGGCGACCTGCCGGAGGGCGGCGGAATGGACCAAGTCGAGGTGCCGACGCACCAGTTCGGCGAAGGCGGACTCCGTGCCCGTCTGGGCAAACTCGCGGAGCAGGCTGGCGTCGTCGTTCATCGGCGTGTCACGGGATCATCCCCGCCGATTGGACCGACCGCACAGAAAATCGGCCCGGCAGATCTGGGTTCGGGCCGCTTCCGCTTACCACGCCAGTCCCAGGGGCGCCAAACCGGCCCGCAGCGCCGCGACATCGAACAGGTCCAGGCGCCCGTCACGCCACAGCACGCCGACCCGTTGGCTGCCCGGCAGGAACCGCACGGCCGCCACCAGTCCGGAGACGCCCGGAATCTCGAAGGACGCCAGCCGGGAACCGTCCGCGGTTGAAACCAGGTGGATGCCGGTCTGGCTGGCGATGACCGCGAGGCTGCCGTCCGGGGCCAACGCGAAGGTGGTCGCATTTCCGGCCAGGCCGCCCGTGAGGTGCGCCACCGCGCGCCAGTCCCGCGTGTCCCACAGCGTGCTGCCGGTCGGCCCGTTCGAGGTCAGCGCCCAGCGGCCAGCCGCGGACCAGGCGGCTTCGCCGGCCGCGTCGCCGGCCAGTTCCCGAACCACGGAACCGTCGGCCCGATGCACGCGCACGCGCTGGGCAGCAGGGTTTTCGCCGGCACCGCCGCAGGTCGCCAGCAGGGTTTCGCCGTCCGGGCTCACCGCGGCCGAATAGAGCCCGTCGGCCGACCAGCGGGCGAGCCGCCGGACCGTGCTGCCGTTCACTGCGAGGAACTTCAGCGTCCCGGTCTCGTTGTTCACCAGCACCACCCGGCGGCCATCCGCCGTGTGGTCGGTGATCGCGAAACCCGGCTCCGGATCCAGCGCCACCGGGGGCCTAAACCGGACCTGGCCGTCCGCCGTGTCCGCGACCGGCACGGCCGTCAGGCCGCCGAGGGTGGAACAATGCAGCAACGTCTGGCCACCGTCCGCCACGGCGACCGAGGAGAGATCCATGGCCTTGCGGTCGGGCAGTTCCAGTTCGCCGAGCAGCCGGCCGGTGGCGGTGTCCCTAACGATGACGTAACGGCCGTGCCCGCTGAAGGCCCGGCGGCCGTCGGGCGTGAAGTCGAGGCAGCCGTTGCCAAACGCATCGCTGTAACCATTGGGCCGGCCTGGGGCCAACGGCCGCCAGCCTACCGGCGCCCGCACCTGCCAGCGGGTCATCACATTCTGCAACGAGGAGAGCCGGAATTCGTCCCCGCCGCCCCGGGGTGCCGCCGCCCGCAGCGAGGCGGGGCTGCAATCGCCGAGCAGGACTTCTTCCCGGCCCGTCGCGGCGTGGATCAGCGCCACCCGGCCGAAGCCGCCGCTGACGGCCACGAATTGGTCGCCTCCCAACCAGGTCAGTTCCGAGGGATCCCTAATGGTGAGCGCGAAGCGGTCCACCGTGCGCCCCGTCTCCACGTCGAAGAAGACCAACGTGTTGTCGGTCAGCGTGGCCGCCAGCCCGCGGCCGTCCACCGACCAGGCCAAGGCGTTCACCGCGGCGGTCAGTTCCAACGCGTGGACCAGGGTCAGGTCCGACGCCCGCAGCAGGGAAATTTCCCGGACCTCGGTCCGCGACGTGCGCGCCGCGGCGAGGTGACGGCCGTCCGGGGACCAGGCGACGCGGTTGAAGAGGTGCCCTCCTTCCCACCGGCGGACTTCCCCGCCGTCCGCCGTGCGATGCACCGACAAACCCCGCGGGGACACGCCCAGGGCGAAGTGCCCGCCGTCGGGACTGAAGTCGTAGTCGGTGTTGAAGCCCTCGACCAGGATGCCGCCGCCGGGCAGCGGGCGGTGGTCGAGCGTGACGGTGGGATTCGTCTCGCCCGTGCGCCAGAGCCGCAGCGTGGCGTCGTCGAGCCGGCCCATCAGCAACGCTCCGTCCGGGCTAAACACCAGTGAACCCACCATGTCCGCGCCGGCCGTCGAGATCCGGCCGAAGGGTTGGTTTGCGCCCCAATGCCAAAGCACGGCGGGCTCGCGGCTGAAGCCGTCGTTGCGGCGCACCTCGGTGGCAACCACGTCGCCGGTCGGCGCCGGCACGAACTGGGCGTGCCGTTCAAGCGGTGGCGTCCACTGCCCGGTCCGTTCCAGGTCCGGCAAGAGCAACGCGCCCAACGCCTCGTCGCGCAGGCCCGGGTCGGGCCGGATCTGCATCGCCTCCGTGAGCGCTGCCAGCGCCTGCCCGCGGCGACCCGGCACGGTATTGCGCCGCACCGCCTTCGCTTCGGCCACCCGGGCTTCCCGCAGCCGTTCCCGGCCGGCGGATTCCGCAAGCACCGTCCGATCCAGCGCCGCCTCGGCGCGGACCCGTTCGGACCGGATCCAGAAGGCCGCCCCGGTCGAACCGATTGCCAGCGCCGCCATCAGGACCCAGACACCCGCCAGCGCCGGCCGCCGGCGGCACCAGCGGACCAGGCGCTCCGCCGCACCCGCGGGCCGGGCCACGATGGGTTCGCCATCCAGGAAGCGCCGCACATCCTCCGCGAGTGCCGCCGCGCTGGGATAACGCCGGGCGGGTTCGCGTTCGAGGCACTTGAGGCAGATGGTTTCCAGGTCGCGCGGAACCGCCGGGGCCAGCAGGCGGGGCGAAGGTGGTTCCGACGCGGCCACCAACGCCGGCAGGGTCGCCGGCGTGGCCCCAGCGAACGGCGTCCGGCCGGTGAGCAGCTCGAAGAGGATCACGCCGAGCGCGTAAAGGTCGCTCGCGACCGACAGGGCGCCGCTGCCGTGCCGCAGGGCTTCCGGCGCGAGGTAATGCGGCGTGCCGATGACCGCGCTGATCCGGGTGAGGTCGCCGCCAGCCTCCAGCTGGGCTGCCAGGCCGAAGTCCGCCAGGCGCGGTTCGTCGCCATCCATTAGAATATTCGACGGCTTGAGGTCGCGGTGCAGCACGTTCTCCGCATGCGCGTAGGCCAGCGCCTGCGCCAGCTTGCGCATGAGCGAGGCCGCTTCCCACGGGGCGAGCGGGCGTTCGCGGAGGCGTTGCGCCAAGTCGCCGCCCTCGACGTAATCCATCGAGAAATAGACCAAGCCGTCGGCCCGGCCGAAATCATGCACGCTGACGATGCCCGGATGCCGGAGGCGCGCCGCGGTCTGGGCCTCGCGGAAGAACCGCAGCTCCAGCTCGGCCGGCACAGAACCAGCCCCGAAGCCCATCACCTTGAGCGCCACGATTCGCCCCAGTCCCGCCTGCCGGGCAGCAAACACGCGCCCCATGCCGCCGTGGCCGATTTCCTCGATCAGGTCGTAAGGCCCCACCCGGTCCGGCATTGGAAGTGCGGCGGCTGGGACCAACGCCGGGGCCGACGATTTCGTAGCCGCCGCGAGGATGGCGGAATCGTCCAGCTCCAGGGCGAGGATGTGTTCCGCGGCGCAGCGCAGGCAGATGCCGCCGGCCAACGCGACCGAGGAAGCGTTCCGGCACTTGGGACACTGGCCGAAGCTGGTGCGGAGAAAATGTTTGGTATCGTTCATCTGCCCGTCTGAGGCGGTGGGCCTCATGCCGGATTACGGGAAACGCTGGCGCCAATTACACGGAATCTTTCCCTGGGGGG
>JBEISV010000032.1:0-19099 GCA_040375265.1 Verrucomicrobiales bacterium | reverse complement strand
TCACTCCCAAGGCAATGTCAGCCAGGACAACTTTACGGCCAACACCTTCCAGGGCGGACTCGAATGGGAGTTCTAGGCCGGATCGCACTGGAGGTTGGACACCATCGGCCCCGGCGGGAACCCTGCCGGGAGAACTCCGCCGCCGGGCGGATCGCACCTTGAAGCACTTGGTCCACTCACGTTGGTCGCCGCTGCTGGCCATCGCCTCCGCGCTGCTCCTGCTGGCGGGCGCGATTGCGCTGACCCAGTCCGAACTACGCCGGGAACTCCGCGGCCAGCTCGCCCGCCGCGACGGCAACCTCTTTGCCCTATTGCTGCGCCAGCAACTGCATCCCGACGGCGAAGGTGCGCTCGTGGATCCGCTCGCCGCGTTGCTCGATACCGCCCACCTGCCCGAATTGCCCGGCCTCCGCACCCTGAGCCTCTATGATACCTCGGGGCGCTTTTCGGCCGCCATCCCGGCGACCGCCGAGGAAACCATCCTCGCGCCGGAAGCCATCGAGGTCGCCCGCACCGGCGCCACCTATAGCCACCTGAACCTTCACGCGGAGGTCGCCGCGGAAACCATTCTGCCCTCGGAGGAACTGGCCCCGCTGCTCGAGGTCGTGCTGGCCATCGAGGATCCGCTCGGCGGCGGCCGCAGCGGTTTCGCGCGTCTGCTGCTCGACGGCTCCGGCCTCGCCCGGGAATTCGCGGAACTGGACGCCAACCTCCGGCACCAGGCGTGGCGGGCGTTCGGCCTCGCCGGCGTTGCAATGACCTTGGCCCTCGGGTTCGCGTTCCGGGCCATCCACGCCATCAACCGACGGCTGCGGCTGGCCAATGCCGAACTGAGCCTCGCAGCCAAGACCGCCGCCATCGGCGCGGTCACGTCGCATCTCCTCCACGGACTGAAAAATCCGTTGTCGGGGCTTCAGCATTTCGTCAGCGGCCAATCCGCCGCGGATGCCTCTGAGTGGTCCGACGCGGCCGAAACCACGCGCCGGATGCGCCGGATGATCGACGGCGTGATGCAGGTGCTGCGGGACGATGCCTTTGCCAGCCAGATTGAAGTGCCGCTGGGTGAAGTGCTCCGTTCCCTCACCGGCCGGCTGGCAGACCAGGCCCGCGCCCGCGGAGTCGAAGTGCAGCTCGAAGGCGGCGCGGGCTGCGAGATATCCGGCAGGGAAGCCAACCTCGTCGGACTCATAGTCGAAAACCTCGTGACCAACGCGCTCCAGGCCTCACCCCGGGGCAGCATTGTCCGGGTGATCATGGAAACGACCGGGTTGCTCAGCCGGATCCGGGTGCTGGACACCGGCGAAGGCTTGCCCGCTCACGTGCGGCAGCAGCTGTTCTCCCCGGTTCAATCGACCAAGGCGGGCGGTTCCGGCATCGGGCTCGCCATCAGCCGGCAAATCGCGGCCAGCATCGGGGCGCGCCTGGAGCTGGTGCAGTCCGGTCCGGACGGCACGGAGTTTTCCCTCAGCCTTTCCGGCACCGCCGCAGATCCGGCCGGTGATTGAACAAACCGGCCAGGTTGCAATAACAGTTTGCATCCGTAATCTTACTGGGCGCCAAAGTTGCCGCCGAAGGCACGCGTCAGTAGCTTGCGACCGACGCATGATTCGCCTCGCCCTGTTTGCCGCCCTGCTGATGGGCCTGCTGGAAGCTTCCCGCTGCCTCGCTGCCCCCCGATGGCTCTGGTCGAATCCCCTGCCGCACGGCAACAACGTGAACGACTTCGCCTACCGCACCAATCGCGGCTACGTGCAGGTCGGCGACCAAGGCCAGTTCTACACGAGCGAGGACTCCGTGCGGTGGACCCAGCACGACCTCGGGTTCCGCCAGCAACTGCGGGCCGCCGTGTTCCACGGGGATCGCCTGGTGGTCACCGGGGAGGCAGGACGGGTGGTGTGGGGCGATGACCTGACCACCTTCGCGACCCTCAGCCTCGCCACCACCGATTGGTTGGAAGGTGTCGCGTCCTCGGGCACCACGCTCGTCGCAGTGGGCGACAACGCCGCCCTGTTCACCAGCGGCTCGGGCACCAACTGGACCCGGCGGACCCTGCCGGCCGCCCAGCAGGCGTGGTTCCGCGGCGCCACTTGGGGCGGCAACGCACCCGGCTTCTTCGTAGTCGTGGGCGAAAGTGGGACGGTGCTGACCAGCCCGGACGGAGCCGCGTGGACCAAGCGGTCCGTCAGTTCCGGCAATGGGGCGCACCTGAACCGGGTCAGCTGGACCGGCAGCGGCTTCGTCGCCGTCGGGGATGGCGGCACGGTCATCTTCGGCAACGCCGCGGGAACCTCCTGGGTGCGGCAGCAGGCTTCCGGCGCGACCGGTGACCTCAACGGCGCCGCCGCGGCGTCCAACGCCTCGCGCCTCGTCGTCGGCGACCAGGAAGTGCGGCATGCCACCTTGGTCGGCAATGTGGTCGTGTGGACGCCCCAGAATTCGTCGAGCTTGTCCGCGCCGGCCCCGATTGCGAATTTCCTCAGCGCGATCTGGGACGGCGAGCTGTTCCTGCTCGGCGGCCGCGCCGGTTTGCTGGCCTACGGCGAGCCGAGCGCCATTCCCGGCATCATCTCGTGGAGCACCTATCCAAGTCCGGGGCGGGACTGGCTGTTCGACCTCACGCCGGCCGTATCCTATGGCACCAACATTTCGGTTTCGATGCCGTATGGCTCGCTGGCCTGGGCCACCAATCGGACGACCAACCAGTTCTACGTCGCCGCCGGCGATCGGGCCTCGATCCTGAATTCGGACGACGGCGTGACCTGGGCAGCCTCGCTGGTCCCGGCCACCGCGACCAACCGCACCTATTTCGGCGTGACTGGCAACGAACACGGACTCGTCGCCGTCGGCAGCGGCGGCACGATCTCATTCAGCCCGGTCGATTACTCGGCGATCGTCCGCACCAATCGCTTTACGAATGGAGCCGTCGTCACCGAGGTCGTGGTCACCAACTGGGCGAACACACTGGGCCTGGCGTGGTATGCGTCATCGAGCCCGACGACGCTGGACCTCCAGGCCGCCACCGCCTCCGCCAGCCGTTACGTCATCGGCGGCGCCGGCGGCTTCATGGCCACCAGCGACAATGGCACCAACTGGACTCCCCGCGCTTCGGGAACCACCCGGTTCCTCAGCGGCCTGGAAAGCCACGCCGGCGGATTTGTCGCCGTCGGGGATGCCGGCACGATCCTGACGTCGCCCGACGGCGTTGCCTGGACCGCCCGCACCTCCGGCACGACCCAATGGATTTACCGTGTCCGCGCCGCCGAAGGAAAGTTTGTCGCGGTCGGCCAGAACGGCACGCTCCTCACCAGTCCGGACGCCGTCACCTGGACTGCCCGGGCGACGGGCGTGACCAACTGGCTGAACGACGTCGAATTCGTCGCCGGCCAGTGGTTTGTCGTCGGCAACCAGGGCACGGTCCTCAGCAGCCCCGATGCGGTCACTTGGACGCAGGACTCGACGCTAATCACCGGCAAATCCCTCTACGCCGCCACGACCTTGCGCGGGCAACTGATCACGGCCGGGGTCGAGGGCGTGATCCTCCGGGCCCAGATCGGCCCCTTCCCCGAACCCGTGACCGTGGCGAACTATCCGAAGCTGGACACCGAGCAACTGTTCCTGTTCCTCGGCGCCCCGGACCAATCCTTCCGGCTGGACCGCGGTGACTCCGTGACGGACTGGCGGCCCGAAACCAGCCTCGAAATCACCGACCCCAGCGGCGCGCTGCTCTACCTCAGCGAGGCCACCAACCACCCCGATCGCCAATTCTTCCGCACGGCGGAGCTTGGCCCTTAGCGACTTAAACGACGCCGGCGGGCGAACGCGAACGCGACCAGCGCCACGCCGCTGAGGGCCGCCCATTCCTCAGGTTCAGGCACCGGCGCGAAGCCCGGCACGACATCAGCGTAGTCTGTCCCAAGGCGAATTTCATCGACGCTGAAGGCACCGCCGCTCTGCAACGCCAAGCGCGAAATAAGGCCAGTGTTCATGTCCTGCTTGACCAAACCCGTTGCAGGCTCCGTGGGACTTTTCGGGTTGAGGAAAAGGGTGATCCGGTCGGCTTGGAACCCGGCACCGAACTCCATCTTCAGCACCAGCAAGGCCGGCGTCCCCACAACGGGCTGGACATCCGAGGACACTCGCCCGGTGCCGCCGATCTGATCAATTCCCCAGGGCAAACTTCCCCCTGGATAGCCGGCTGCGAGGTCGGCGAAACCCGGAGCGTCAAACTGGATCCCGAAAAATCCATCAAACATTCCCACTCCAAGGGTCCCTTCCGGTTGGAGCAAGACGCTGAAATAGACCGTGGTGTTGTCCACCCCGATCGGGCTGCTCAAGGTTCGAGAAATGAAGCTGGTGTTGCCCAACTCCAAACGTGGGCCAACTGAACCGCGAGCCCCTGATGTATCAAGTGCGCCGAAGGAAAGTGACTGGCTCAAGATGCCGTTTGATGCGGGACCGCTGTTGAGGCTCCGGATCCATGAATCGGCAAATCCGGAACCGCCGCCCTGCCCGTGGATCGCCTCACCGGGGGCATATTCGAAGGAGTCGAAGGCAAACAGACCGGCATGGACCGCAGTTGGCATGATCAGGGCGGCGTTCAAGACCGCGAAGGACAAGGACAGGGATTTCATCGGGCGATAGTTGGGATTGAGATGTGTTGTTTGGTTTTCTCTGCGATGGCCACGGTTCGAAAGAGACCCGATCGACCATCTGTCCACGTATTCGCCGATGCCCGCGCGAGCCTAACGAACTATTTGATCGCGCCGGAACACCTCTTGCCCTTGGCCTCGGGTTAAGCCATTCCCTCCGTAGTCGACGTTGGACCATCGGTGGCGCAGGAAACCATCCGCCGGCTGGCTGTTCGCCCAAGCGAATTTCACAGCCAGCCCCGGCCGCGGCGCCCGTGGCAACAACCGCGAGGCTGCCAACCACGGCTGTCAGGAGGATTTCCAGAGACTTTCGCCCAATCAGCAGGGGCGACCGTTCGGCAATTGTCGAGCCGGGTGCAGCGGAACAGCTTGTCGGGCGCGTTACGCCGGCCCACACCGGCCCTCAGCGGGAACACGAAAGGCCCGCCAACAGAAAGTCGCCGCGAGGTGTAACTTGCGCGGTTCCAAAACGTGCCATCCGCGGTGACAGCAGACACCCGTTTTCGGGGCACGCCATCGGGCAAAAAGGCACCGGCAACCCGGGGTGAGTTTCCGGCAATCGGCCGCGCGCGCCAAACCGGAACGCCGACGACGTTGCCGACGGCATGAAAGCTCTCCTCGCCTACGATGGCTCAGCCTGTTCGGACCACGCAGTGGCGGAACTGCCGCTGCTGGGCCTGCCGGCTGAGATCGAACTCACCGTCCTTTCCGTGGCCGACATTTGGATGCCCGCCCCGGACACCGTGGCCGAAGCCGTGGATCTATCCCTGTCCCCGGGCTTGGCCGCCTTGCGGATCAAGACTCGCGACTTGGTGGCTGCCGCCCAAGAGATCGCCAACGGCGGAGCCATGAAGGTTCGTCCCCTGTGTCCCCGCTGGCGGGTCCATGCCCGCGCCGTCGCCGATTCACCGGGTTGGGCCATCGTCCGCACGGCGGAAGAGACGGCCGCGGACTGGGTCATCGTCGGTTCGCACGGCCGGGGCGCCCTCGGCCGAATCCTCATGGGCTCCGTCTCGCAGCGGGTCCTCAACTCCGCAACCTGCTCCGTCCACGTCAGCCGGCCGCGGCCCAGCCACCCGGCGGCGCCGTTCCGGGTGCTGATCGGCGTTGACGGTTCGGCCGACAGCGTCGCCGCGGTGCGGCAGGTGGCGGGCCGGGCCTGGCCCGCAGGCACCGTCTTCCGCCTGCTCGCCGTTTTGGATCCCCGCCTCGAAAGTGTCATCGCCTGGCCGGGTATCTTCCCCAGCGAATGGGCCCGCAGCCACGAGTCCACGCCCCGCGAATGGATCTGCCACATGGTGGAGCATTTTGCGAAACTGCTCTATTCGGCCAACCTCGCCGCGGAAACGGCGATCTGCGAAGGCGATCCCAAGCCGGAGATCGTGCGCCAAGCCGAAGACTTCCGAGCTGACCTCCTGGTGCTGGGGGCACACGGCCTGCACCACGGCGCCCAGCGCAACCTCGGCAGCGTCGCCGGCGCAGTGGCCGCCCGCGCCCATTGTTCCGTGGAGATCGTCCGCCCCGCTATGGGCTAACCGGGCGGAGAGATCGGGGTAAACCACCGTGGACCCGACTTATCCCCGGGGTCACTCCCGCCCCCAAGTGCCGTCGGCCGATGTTGCCATTCCAATGATCCCGACCACGTGCTCGCCTCGGGCTAGGCGGGTCCTCTCAGGGGCGACTAGCGACCTTAGGCCGGAGCATGCCCTCCAATTGCTGGAGCTGGTTGGGAAACAGGTCCTCGGGCCTTACCTTGAGCGCCTGCCTTCGCGCCTCATCGGGCTGTCCGAGCGCGGCGAAGTAACCTGCCTTGGCGAAATGCAGCATGCCATCCGCCGAGGAACCCAGGCTCATGGTTTCGGCGCGTTCCAGCAATGGGGCCGCTTCCGCGGGACGCCCCGCCTGGATCAGGGCAATCGCGTGGTTGACCGTGGCGCCGCCCGTGTCGGGCAGGGTCTGCAATACCTGGAGCGTCAACGGCAACACCTCCGCGGAGCGATCGCCCTGGATCATGAGCGATGCGGCGAAATTGATGAGGACGCGCGGATCCTTGGGATGACGCTCGTAAAGTGCGCGGGAGGTCCGGGCGAACCATTCGAGATCCCGCAACTGGTGGGCAATCCGTTGCAGGTTGACCAGCACCGCATCTTCGGGCTCTCCCCGTTGATGGAGTCGAACCAACACGGCGAAGGCCTCGGCCGGCAGGTCCCAGCGATCGAACAAGGCCGCGGCCCGCAGCGCCAAGGAGGTGCCGACGGGCAGGTCCTCGAGATGGTTGGCCCAGGCCACGCGCGCCCTTTCCGGATGGCCCAGACGGTGCTCCGCCAGGCCATCCAGAAACCACGAATGTCCGCCCAGCTCCTTGCGAAACTGGACGATCTGTCGCAACCGCACCGCGTGGTCGCGCAATCCCTCCCAGTCTTCCAAAGTCACGAGTGCCTCGCCCATGGCCACCCAGGCCGATGGCGAATTTCCCCACTGTTTCAGCAGTTGCTGCCCCAGCAACTCCGCCGGCTCCCTCAATCCGAACTCGGCCATGACCTGGAGCAGCGCCGCGGCGTCCTGGCCGTTGGCCGGGAGGATCCCGGACTCCCGCACCAGCCGGGCCGCCCGTTCCCTTTGGCCTGCTCCGTGCACCAGACGCCAGTAACGCACCTGGAGGGGCAGGTTGGTCGCGATCTCCGGCCCGCCGGCGGCCAGCAGGCGCTCATAGTTCCACAGGTCACGCCGCGCAAAGGCCAGATCTAGCAACAGCCGCAGCGCCAACGGCCGGGTGGTCGGCACGGTCGCTGCCAGTTCCAGTTCCTTCTCCGGTGCCTCCGCCTCTTGCGCGCCCTTGGCCTGCAACGCCCGCCGCCCCGCGGAAATCAGGGCCAGCTCGGCATCAGCTATCAGTCGCCCGGGAAAGGCCGCCAGCTCCGCATCAAAGGCGGCATATTCCCCTTCTTCGAACTGCGCCCGCGAGCGGATCGCTCCCAGATCATCCTCCACCCCCACCGCCTCGCCCGTGAGGCGGGCTCCCAGCCATTTCCACTGGGCGTGCCGGGCCAATACCGGGGCCAACCACCGGAGGGTCTCCCGATTGGTATCCGACAGGTGCAACAGCCGATCCGCGGCGAACGGAAGTTGCAGCCTCGCCAAGTCGGGCACGCGGTCCAAACAGCGAACCATGCCGAGCACAAACTCACGATCTCCGGGGTTTTGCCGGGCGGCATTTTCCCACGCCGCCAGGGCATCCGAATGCTTCCCGGCCGCTTCCAGCCGCCGCGCTGACTGACTGAGGGAACGGCCCTGCAGCCAGTCCAGGCCGCTGATCCGCTGGGTCCGCCCCTCGGGAGTCAGGCCCACGGTCCAGATGCGCGGCAGCAGCCCCAAGACACCCAGGACCGCGAGCGCCAGCAACGGCAGGACCAGCCGCAGCGCCCGCTCGTGCCGCCATAGGATCGCCAGAGGGCCGGCCTCTGGGATGAACTTTCTCTCCTGTTCGGATATGTCAGTCATGCAAAGTCCTGGTTGAAATCATGCGAGCATCGCCGCGCGAAACCACTTTCAAGCTGCTTTCGGTGCGTTTGAGACACCGTCGGATTCGCCATTCCCCGGCTTTTTTTGCTCAAAGGTCCAAGAACCGAATTCCCCGGAAGGTAACGCTTTTTCTTTGGCTCCTTTTCGGCGCTTTCCCCCGGACCGCTTTCCCTGGCCGCTGCGGATTGCGGGTCAACCCGACCACAAGTCCTCGGGCGTTCCCCAGCCGGCCATGGGCCGCTCGGCTGGGGGAGCGCGACTCTACGAGTCGCAAGTCCACTTCACCCTGAACCGATTGCCCCCTCACGCGGCTCAGATAGCCGCGCTCCCCGGTTCGTCCACCCGCTCGCACATGGCTTCATCTCCCGGAACCGGCGCCCGCCGATGGCGGTTCCGTTGGGTGGCGGATTGTCCCGCCGACAACCCAGCAACGCGACCACGGCAAACTTAGCCAAATAAAATGTGTTACCTTCGGCGCAATTTGGTTCTGAGACGAATGAGCAGATGAAAACCAGGGGCGAAAACCGCCCCGCATCCGCGACAGTTAGGTCCACCATCACCAGTCGGGAACCCACTCCAGCCATGAAACCACCAATTACCCTCCTGGCCGCCCTCGCCGCGGCCGCCTCCGCCCACGCCCAGATCGTTTACACCCAGAACTTCGAAGCTCCCGGCGGCGGCGAATGGTCGAACACCACCACTTCTACCACCCCTATTGGAGCCAGAGGCTTCCTCGGTGAGTTCGGCAACGAAACCGTATCGCTCGATCTCACGGGGCTGCCGGCGCATGGCCAGGTAACCATCTCCTTCGACCTGTTTGCGATTCGGACCTGGGACGGCAACGGGCTTACCCCGGGCGATGAGGACCGTTTCATCGTGTCGCTCGGGGATGGCGTTACCCAGACCGACGCATTGAACACTACCTTTTCGAACCACGAAACTCAGGTCCAAGCCTATCCGGATTCACTCGCTTCCACGCTCACCCATGCGCCGCGCACAGGCGCGGACGAGAGCAACACGCTCGGCTATACATTCAGCGCGGTTCAGCGGGATACCGTTTACAACCTCACCTTCACCGTGGCACACACTTCGAGCAGTTTCAGCGCTGATTTTCAGGCAATCCTCAACCAAGGGATTGGCGACGAATCTTGGGGCCTCGACAACGTGACCGTGACCGTATCGCCGGTCCCCGAGCCCGGCGAATACGCCGCGGTGTTCGGTTTGGGATTGGTCGGGGTCGCCGCGTGGCGCCGCCGCGCCCGCCAGCAGGCCGGCAATGTCCCAGTAGCCTGAGCGGCGCTATCCCGTGACCGCCGGGGGGGACAAACCTGTTCCTACCTTAAGCTTTCGAAAGGGCGGGGCCTTCACGGTCCCGCCTTTTTCTCCAACCCGCGTCGGCGGTGGCGCGCGAATCTCCCAGTCGCGGGTCGTGGTTCCAACTAATGATAATCCGCCTGCAGCGGCTCGTTGAGTTCTGTGCCTACAAACCCACAGCTCGCTCAGTGGGCTACTCTCTGTCGCCGCCCAGCGGCTGTCTGCATTTCGAAGTTCGGCATTAACTAAATAAGATCGGTTACCTTCGGCGCGATTTGGTTCTGCAACGGATGAGCAGATGAAAACCTGGGGCGAAAACCGCCCCGCATCCGCGACAGTTACGTCCAGCACCACCAGTCGGGAACCGACACCAGCTATGAAACTCCCCATCGTCCTCCTGGCCGCTCTCGCCGCAGCCGCCTCCGCCCGCGCCCAAATCGTTTACGACGAACAATTCGCGGCTCCCGTTGGCGGCGAGTGGTCGAACACCACCACATCTACCACCCCTATTGGAGCCAGAGGCTTCCTCGGCGAGTTCGGCAACACCGCCGTGACGCTGGACCTCACCGGGTTGCCGGCGCACACCACGGCGACGATCTCGTTCGACCTGTTCGTCATCCGAACCTGGGACGGGAACTCGTTTGATTCTCCGGGCGCACGCGAGAACTGGAAGTTGTCCGTCGGTGATTCGGGTAGCCAGGCTGCGGTGCTGGATACCACCTTTTCAAACGTGCCTGGCCGTGGACAGGCCTACCCAAGTAACTTCGACAATGTAACCAACAACCCCCGCTTTACGGGTGCGGCGGAGAATCTCCCGTTGGGGTTTACCCACTCAGGGAATCCTGCAGACAGCGTCTACAATCTCTCCTTTACGGTGGCCCACACCTCGACCGATTTCCGGGCCATCTTCGAAGGTTACAACCTCCAGGGGCTCGCCGACGAATCTTGGGGCATTGATAACGTGCAGGTGAGCGTGTCGGCGGTCCCCGAGCCCGGCGAATACGCCGCGGTGTTCGGTTTGGGATTGGTAGGGGCCGCCGCGTGGCGCCACCGCGCCCGCCAGCGGGCTTGCAATGTCCCAGTAGCCTGAGCGGCGCTATCCCGTGACCGCCGGGGGACAAATCTGTTCCTAGCTAAAGCTCTCGAAAGGGCGGGGCCTTCACGGCCCCGCCCTTTTCTCCAACCCGCGGCGGCGGCGGAGCGTGACTTTCCGAGTCGCGAGTCGTGATTCCATCTGAATGGAAAGTCGCCTGACGCGGCTCAGAGAGCCGCGCTCCCGCGCTGGCGGCCTCACTTGGCGTCCGGAATCCGCAGGTCGAGGTCAACCGTGTGTCGCTCGCTGAGATCGGCGCGGCGGCCACCTTGGGCGGTCAGAATCAAGCGAGCGAGTCCCGGCCGGCCGGCGGGGACGAAATTGAGGGTGCCTTCGCCGTCGAGGCTCGGCGGCGAGACGAACAGGTCCGGGTTCGCGCATCCGACGGTCCAGCGAAGTGGCTGCCCCGGCCCATTCGTTGCTCCGGAGGTCAGCACCGCGGCGAAGTCCCGCAACTGGGTCGGTCCGCCGCGGACCGGAACCAAAATGCGGCAAGGCGTCACTAGGGACGACGACGTTAAGAGGAGGTCGTCCCGGGCCACGGCGGCGACCCGCTCGCCGTCGCCCGACCACGACACGGCGGCCCAGTCGTGGTTTTCCAGGTGCTCCGTCCAAGTCAGGCCGGAATCGTGGGAAAGATGGAGGCGGCCCAGTGTTTCCGCGGCGATCAGATGGCGGCCGTCCGCGGAACAGGCCACCGCGTGCCAGAACCGGTTGGTGGTCCAGACGCTCCAAGTCAGCCCCCGGTCGGACGACAGGAAGACGGGACCATCCCACACCGTGGCCGCCAGCACGGAGCCATCGGCGGAAGCCGCCACGGAAGTCCAGACCTTCGCCTCCGCACGGGGAGTCCAAGTCCCGCCACCATCCGTGGAAACCAGCACGGGGCCATCCTCGACGATGGCAGCCAACGTGTGGCCATTGGCGGAGGAGGCGATTCCTTTCCAGAACCGCCCCTTGTCCACGGCGGTCCACGAGACGCCGGAATTGGTGGAAAGCTGGATCGGCGCCCCGTCCGCCACGGCGGCCAGGCGCAGGCCATCGGCCGAAGACGTGAGCCCGGACCACGCCCGCACCGGCGCACACTCGACCCAGGTGACACCCGCATCGGCGGACCGGAAGAGCGGCCCGCGGTCCACCGCGGCAAGGAGCCGCGAACCGTCGCCCGAAGAAGCCACGGCCAGCCACGCACGCTCGGTCTCGCGCGGAGTCCAGGTCGCGCCGGCATCGGTCGAGACCTGGAGCCGGCCGCCGTCCACCGCCGCCAGCAATCGTTGCCCGTCGTAGGAAGAGGCGAGGGAGCGCCAGCGCCACGCTGGCTCGCGGGCAACCCAGTCGGTCCCGGCGGGGGTCACGACCTTGGCAAATGCCGGCAGGCCCAGTCCGGTGTAAACATACGCTGCCCCAGAGCTGGTGGTGCCGTTGTGCCAAGGCGCTCCGACGATCACCGTGTCGTCCGAGACCGACACGGCGTAACCAAACTGGTGGCCCGCCTTGACCGTGGGTGCCTTGAGGTAGGTGTGCTGAATCCAACTCGTCCCGCGGCGGACAAATACATAGGCCGCTCCCGAGCCGACGGCGGACTCGTCCGGCACGCTATTGAAGCCCGTCGTGCCGCTGTCCTCCAAAAACGCGCCGACGACCACCGTGTCGCCGGACACCGTCACCGAACGGCCAAAGTAGTCACCCCCGGTGACTTGGCTGGCCTTGAGATACGCCTGCTGAGTCCAGTTGGTCCCGCGGCGGACGAATACGCAGGCGGCACCCGAATCCGTGGCGCTTTCGTTGGGGACGCTGTTGACACCCGTGGAGCTGCTGTCCTCGAACAATGCCCCAACGACCGCCGTATCGCCCGAAACTGCGACCGAATGTCCGAACCGATCATCAGCGGTAACTTGGCTGGCTATGAGATTCGCCTGCAGGGTCCAAAATGTCCCGTTGCGCACAAACGCGTAGGCCGCGCCAACGCCTCGGACATGCTCATTGGGACCGCCGTTGACGCCGGCCGTGCCGCTGTCGTCTCTCATGGCTCCGACAATCAGCGTGTCGCGATCAAGCGCCACCGAGGAGCCGAACTCGTCACCCGAGCCGTCCTGATGCGCCTGGAGGCGGGCCTGCTGGGTCCAGGTCGTCCCGCTACGGACGAAAACATAGGCCGCCCCAGGAACCGGGGACAACCCGTGATCCCGGCGGAATTCGCTGGTCGCCCCGACGACTACCGTTTCCCCCGACACCGCGACCGACTTGCCAAAGGCGTCATCCGCGGTCACCTGGCTGGCCTTGAGGTAGGCCTGCTGGCTCCAGTTTGTCCCGTGGCGCACGAAGATGTAGGCCGCCCCGGAATCCCTGGCCCTCTCATTGGGCGTGCTGTTTACCCCTGTCGTGCTGCTGTCCTCGCGAAATGCCCCGACGACCACCGTGTCGCCTGCGATGGCGACCGACCAGCCGAATTCGTCATCGGCGTTGACCTGGCTCGCTTTGAGATACGCCTGTTGCACCCAGGTTGTTCCGCGGCGCACGAACACATAGGCGGCGCCGGAGCTGGTCGCAGCCACATCGGGTGTGCCATTGACCCCCGTCGCGCTGCTGTTTTCGTATTTTGCCCCGACGACCATCGTGTCGCCATCCACAGCCACCGAACAGCCGAACCGGTCTTTCACGTCCCCATTATCGGCCTTGAGGTCAGCCTGCCGGGCGATGGGACCGAGCCGTCCTGCCTGGTAAGCCGCCCGGATGCTCTCCCAATCCGATTGAGCCAGCCCCGGTGGGGTCACTTCGGGCGAGGTCTGGTGCTGGGGCTCGCCCTTCGGAGCGGCGGCCGCCACGGCGAACCCGGCCCCCGCGAAACAGGCCCAGGTCAAGCCAAGGGCGAAGAAGGCACCGAACCATCGGGAGCCGACACTGGAGGCTCGAAGCGACGAATGAGTAAGCTGGGCGTCCATCGGAGTCAGTTCAGGGTTTCCGGGCCGTGCGCTTCAGCACCACGATCACCCGATGGCCGCTGTCGGTGAGCACCAGGCGGCGGCCATCCGGGGTAAACGCCAGGCCGTTGAGTGCGAGCCGCCCAAAGTTTTGGGCCACCACTTCGCTATCAAACCGGTCCGGCCGGACCCGTCGGAGGCGCAACAGCCGTTGGCTGGCCGCCTGGTTCGCCGACTGCGTCGCGCCTTCCGCCACGAACAGGTCGGTCGAAAACGGGTCTGCAGCGAGGCCGGAAGGATCATGGACCGGCAGGGTCGTGGAGCACGGATGAAAGCCCTGGCGATCCCACCGGATGACCCGTTGGCCGCGGTCGGCTTCGGTGATCCGGGGGGGCGGGCTGAGTTCGTCGCGGTTGAGCAGGAACACCCCGTGGGTGCTGACCGTCACGTCGAGCGGATAACCCAGGGTGCCTCCGTCCTCCGCCAGCCGTTCCGCCGGCGCATTGTGGTCGAGCCGACCGCGCCAGAGCCCGCCCAGGCCGCGGCGATCCGGCGCGCCACCGGACCCGGGTGCCAGCCAGCGGTTACCTTCGTCGGCGATCAATACATCGCCGGAACGAAGTCCGCTGTCCGGCGGAACCTGCCCCTCGCGGACGAAGGCGAAACCGGCTGGTCGACGTTCTCCATCCCCTTCATGGGCCCGCCGCCGCTGGAGCCGGAGCTCCTCGCGCTGGGTCAGGTCGAAGTCATTGCCCGGGTCGAAGGCCAGACCGGGCAGCGGGGAACCGTCGGGGCGCGCCCGGCCTAGGTGGCGTTGTTTCGGAGCTTCGGGTTGAGCCCATATGAAGTGACCCGAATCCGGCGAGACCCCGAAGCAATACGGTGCTGAAATCGACCGGATGAAACGCGGGGAAAGTTCACGGCTGGCCGGCCGGATCAGGAGCGCGGTGATGCCCAGCGGTTCCGTGGAGATGTAGGCCAGTCCACCGTCCGGCAGGAGCCGCGCCCCCTGCGCTTCGTGGGCCACCGGAGTTGCGCTTTCCAATTCCCAGTCGGCGCTGACAAAGTAGGGAACCGCCGACGGCGGGAGTTTACGCTCCGCCACCATTGCCGCCGGCAAGACGCCACGACGACTTGCCTCCGGAGTCGAACCCGGGGCCTGCGCGGGGATCAAGCCGGTCTGAAGCAGAGCCGTCCCCAGTGCTCCCAGGCCCAACGCGACGACGGCGAAAACCGCCAACCAGCGACGGCGGGACGGGGCGCGGGAAACGGGGAACGGTTTCTCCGGGAGCGGGCCGGCGCCAAACAGCCGGTCCAGCTCCGCGCCCGCACACCACGGCTCCAAGTCCTCGGCCAGTTCGGCGGCGGTCGCGGGCCGGTCGTCCGGATCCAGCCCCAGCAGACGGTCGCACAGACGGCACAAACCGGCGGGCAAATCCGGCCGCTCAGCGGCCAGCGGCGGGATCGGGTCCGCGACAATCCGCTGCATCTGCCGGAAGAGCGACTGGTCGCCGCCCCGGCGTGGGGGTTTTCCGGCCAGCAGCCGCCAAAGCGTCGCTCCCAGGCTGTAAAGGTCGGCGCGGGCGTCGGTCGCCCCGGGGTTTTCGATCTGCTCCGGGGCCACATACTCCAGCGTGCCAATGACCATGCCCCCGGCGGCGGACGATTCCCCGGCCTCGGACTCACTCCGCACCGGGTTCCCCGCGAGGCCGGCCAGTCCGAAGTCGAGCACCTTGACTTCGCTGGCGCCAACCGGCTGTCCCGGCAGCGGCCGGGTCACCATAAGATTGCCCGGTTTCACATCCCGGTGAACCAGCCCGCGTTGATGGGCGTGGCCCAGGGCGAGGGCGGCGCGGCGCACGATTTCACAGGCTTCCGCGACCGGCAGCCGGCCGAGCCGACGGACGAGCGCGCCGCAGTCGAGGCCGTCCACGAGTTCCATCAGGATGAACCAGCGGCCCTCGCGCTCGCCGGCGTCATAGGCCCGCACGATCCCCGGGTGATCGAGGCCACCCACGGTGACCATCTCCTGCCCGAACAACTCGACCGCCTCCCGCGAGTGCGCCAGCAGGCCATCGAGGAACTTGAGCGCCACCATTCGCCGCATCCGGCGGTGTTCGGCGCGATAGACGGTCCCGAACCCGCCGCGCGCCAGCCGCCCCTCGACACGCAGTTCCGGGAAAAGGTCCGCCACCTGGGTCAGTTCGGACTCCTCATCACTGGTTCCGATGGCCAATGACAGAGCGCAACGGGCACACCTAGGCCCAAGCGGGCCGCTGCCCAGCGGACCGCCACACTCGGGGCACATTCCGCTGGCCGGCGTCAGGTCCTGGAACATTCCACGCCTTCCTAACCCAATACGGACAGAAGGTAACGCAGTTCCTCGCGCACCGCGGCCCGGGAATTCACCGTGTGGGCGATTTCGGCCTGCAAGGCCTCGCCAAAACGGTGGCGCAGTCGCGAGAACGCCATCTTCACGCTACCTTCGGACAATCCCAGGCGTTCGCCGACGGCCACAAGTCCTCCCTCGGTGCGACCGCCCAGCAGGCCGGGAAACAGCGCGTCGAACAAAGGCCCCTTGCCGCCCGCATGGTAGTTCTCGCGCAGCCGGACGCTGGCCCGGTCTATCACCACGTTGGCCCAGGCTCGATCAAACGCCCGTTCCGGCGAGTCTCCCGGCGCAGCCCCGGCCTGCCAGTGGTCTTCCGCCGAAGTGACGTCCAAGGGCACAAGTTCCTGCCCGCCACCCCGTTTTACCGTCGCGGTTGCGCGGTGCGCGTTGGCGTCGAGGTGCCGCAACCCGGCGAGGAGCAGCGTGCGAAACCGCCCCTTCGCGGGGTCGGCCGCGGCCAACAGGCTGCCGTCGAGCAACCGGACAAAAAACTCCTGCGCCAGATCCCGGGCATCCTCCGCCGTGCGCCCACTGCGGCGCAGGAAGGCATAGAGCGGCGACCAGTAGGCCAAATAGAGCTCACTCAGGGCGCTCTGCCGTTGGGCGGTATCCTCCGCCCCCGCCCGCAGCACCAAACTCCAGCGCGTGGCCTCAAATGGCCCCCGCGGAGTGGTATGCGTGGTTTCGGGGATCATCCGGTGGCCGCTCGGATAGCAAAACACCCCGGAGGGGGGCTACTCGAAACTGTGGCGATGCCGAACCCAAAGGCACTGGTTTGTCTCGGTTGGCCCCGGCCCGCACCGGCAGAAAAAGGCCGCCGGGGTAACCCGGCGGCCGGCAGAATGGGATGGCTTCGGCGAACGTGGCTCGCCGAGGGGCGCTTACTGGGCGCCGGGGATCTTGGGTAGCTCAATTCCGAGCGCTTCGGCGCCGGACGGCTTCTTTTCCTCGGCCTTCTTCTCGGCCAGCAGTTCGCCGCGGCCCTTGAGCAGGGCGTCCACGGTCCACTTGCTGACGGTATAGGTCCACTTCGCGAAGGCCTGCTCGGACTTCAGCTTTTCCTCCAGCTTGGAGAGCTTGTCCGCGAACTCCTTGTCGAGCTTGGCCTTGTCCTCAGGTTTCTCGTCCTTGCCAGCCTCCCGCTGCTTCTTGAGGTCGGCGCTGACGCTGACCTGGAGCGGATAGTTGTCGCCGTCCGCCCCGCCGAGCTTCACCTCGTAGGTGAAACCGCCGGCCGTCTTAATGGTGGCCTTGGTCGGCTGATCCAAGCCCAGCTTGGCCAAGTCCGGCGCCAACACGAGGTCGTTGAAGCTCGGCGAACTCAGCAGGCTGTTGAAGCTGTAGAGCTTGTTCTTGTCGAGGTCTTCGCCGGCCTGCGCGTCCGCCAACGTCCAATCGGCGAACTCGTTGGTCCGCGTCAGCGAGAACCGGTTGGTCGCCGTCGTGCCGGCCACGACGACGCTGACGGGTTGTTCAACCTTGATGAATTCCTTGGCGATCCACTCGGAGGCGTCCGTCTTGGCGGAGCTGAGCGGGTCGTTGACGACCACGACCGTTTCGGGACCGGCGCCGGTCTGAAGGTAACGGCCGTTCGGCATGCCGCCGCCGCCGCCAAAGGGTGAGTTGTCGTTGCCGCCCGCGGCGGACAGCTGCTTGCCGAGGGTGAGAGACTTCAGCGCCTTGCCATCCTTGTCGAGGAACTCGACGAACGTGCCGGCTTCCTTGGTCAGCTCCAGCATCGGCAGGCGCGAGGCGCCGACCTTGACCGGCTGGGTCACCTTCAATTCGGCCAGCTTGCGGACGAAGCTGCGCACCTCGTCGAAATTGGCGGGATAACCGCCGCGCTCCTTCACCACCCAGTCATCGCCGGCCTTGGTGATGTTGACCGCGTTGGTGCCCTGCGTGAGGCGCAGGCCGGCCACGGCGTTGACGTCGAATGTGCCGAGCACCACGCCGCCCACGTTGCCCTTGGACTCGGCAAACTCAGCTTGGCGGTTCTTCAGGACCAGCAGGCCGCCGCCACCCAGGACCAGCGCGGCGAGCACCAGAATTGTCAGTTGCTTCGATTTCATCGTCGTCTCGGAGGCGCGGCGCTCGGGCCGCGCGGGTTTTCAGCAGAGGGGATTGGGGATCTTCGGAAGGTTAACGGGCGGAGGTCCGCTTGCGGCGCGCGACAGCCAGGCCGATGCCGGTGGCCGTGACGAGCAGCGGCATGGCGGCGATGTTGAGCCACTTGAGGCGGTTCTCCAACGACTCGACATCGAGGCGAAGGTTGCGGCGCTCCTTGCGAAGCTCCTTGCGGGTGTTGGCCTGCTCCTCGTTGACCTGCTTCAGCGCCTGCTGCTGCTCGGGCGAGAGGATGATCTTGGCCACGTTGCCCTCCTTCTTGATCTGGAAGTCGTTCAGCTTGGACTGGAGGTCCTGCAGCTTCTTGTCGAGCGACTCGATCTTCGCCTGGTAGGCGATGCGCGCCTTGCTCTCCATCTCCTGCACCACCGTGAAGGCGCGGCGCAACGAGGCCCGGCTGCGAACGGTGATCAAGTTCGCGTCGCCCGTCGCCTGTTCGATCAGGTTCTGCATGAAGGTCAGGTTGCCGTTCAAAGGGAACGCGGTGCGGAACATCTGGTCCACCCGCACGCTGAACTGGTCGGACATCAGGTCGGTGTCGCCGATCAGGTAAACCGCGCCCTCGGCCTTGGCCTCCTTGAGGAATTCGCCCGCCGGGGCGTTGGTAGCACCGGCCACCCGGTTCGTATCGCTGGGATCGCCGTCGGGGAACGCGGTCTTGAACTTCCCGGTCAGCCGCAGCCCCAAGTTGTATTCGATGCCGCTCGGCTTGAAGTCGTCCACGACCTTGCCGCCGTTGAGCCGCGAAGTGACGCCGTCCGTGAGCTGGGAATTCTTCGACGAATGGAACAGCACGTCGGCCTTGAGCCCATCCGCGGCCTTGCCGGTGAAGGCGCCCGCGAAGGGCAGCCAAATGTCGTCGAGCTGGCCGGTGACCGCGTCATCCTTGTTGATGGCGTTGGCATTCAGGAACAGGAACGACGGCACCAACTGCGGGCGGCCGTCACGGCCCTGCAATTGCCGCATGTAGTCGGTGTCGGAGACGACCTTGGACGTGTCGAACTCGTAGCCCCAGCTCTTCAGGAGCTTCGGGAAGGTCGAGCCGCCGCCGAGGTTGAAGCCCATGGGATTCGGGTTCCGG
>JBEISV010000627.1:0-2427 GCA_040375265.1 Verrucomicrobiales bacterium | reverse complement strand
TCGCCCGACGGTTCCCGCCTCGCCATCGCCGGTTACCATGAGGTGATCCTGTTCGACACGGTGTCGCTGTCGCAGGTGGCGCGACTGTTGGGCGAATCACCGCGCGTCGAGGCATTGGCCTTTTCGCCCGACGGCAAACGACTGGCGGTGAGCGGAGGCTCGCCGGCGCGGTTTGGCGAGATTCAGGTCTGGGACGTCGCGGCAACGAACCAAGTCAGTTCCTTCAAGGTGACCTCCGATTCACTCTTCGGTGTGTCGTGGTCGCCGGACGGCACCCGCCTGGCGTTCGGGGGCACGGATAAAAGCACCCGGATCATCCAGGCCACCGACGGCAAGGAGTTGGTGAAGTTCGACAACCACAGCGACTGGATCTTCCGCACGGCGTGGATGGCCGAAGGCAAACGCCTGCTCAGTGGCAGCCGCGACCGCGCGATGAAGCTGATCGACGTGGCGAGCGGGCAGTTCATCGACGACGTAAACAAGCTGCTCGAACCCGTCTCCGGCATGGCGCGGCATCCCAAGGAAGAGTGGGCGGCCTACGGCGGCGCCGACGGCGGCGTGCGCATCTACAAGACCAAGGAGAACCAGGAACGCACGGCGGGGAACAACGACGTGAACCTAGTCCGCGAGTTCGAGCGGCAGCCCGGGGCGGTGCAGTCCGTGGCGTTCAGTCCGGATGGCAGCCTGCTCGCGGTCGGCAGCACGGGCAGCGAGGTCCGCGTCTATCAGACCGCCGACGGCAAACGCAAAGCAACGTTGGCCGGCCATGACGGCGCCGTGTTCGCGCTCGCGTTTTCGGCGGATGGTCAGAGAGTTTTCACGGCGGGATTTGAAGGCTTGATCCGCGCTTTTGATCCAGCGACCGGCAAATTGACGGCGGTGTTCCTGCCGGTGCCGGTCATTGCCGCGAAGCCAGTCGCCCACCGATGACAATCCGGTAAACCCGCCATTGGTTCGACCATGAACCGCCGCCGCTTGGCGTCCATGGCGACCTCCGGGTCATTCGGCTGCGGCCTCAAACACCTGGAAGAACTGGGCCGAATCAGGCGCTGAGATGGGCAGTTCAAGTAGGCCGGTCGATTTCGCAATGCTGGCGGGTCCCACTTCCGTCGGGCCGCCGGACAACAGGGCGGAGCGGGTGCCCACGCGATAACGGGCTCCCGCGACCGCGACCCAATTCAGCCGGGTGTCTCCGCCGGGTTGGACAGCCAGTCTGATTCGCAGCGGTTCGGGGCGGACGATCCAGGGCGTGGAGCGGGTCGGCCGAGTTTCGTTTTGCCAGATACCTGCCGAATTCTTGCCAATCACCTCAACCAGGTGAATTCCAACCGGAAGGTCTAGCAACTTCATGTGTCCTGGCTGTTCCGCAGCGGGGGAAACGGAAAAAAGCCCGGCCTGGTAAGCGAGTCCATCGGTCAGGGACAACTCGCCGCTCCACGGCCCGCCATCGAGCCGCCACCGAAAGGCGACCACGCCGGGACCGGCGATCCGGATCTCGGCATGGCGGTTGGTGGTGCTGCCTTCAGGCCCGAGCACGCTGGCTCCGCCCGGAACCAACGCGCCCATGTCGAGTCCGTTCGGCCCCGAATTCCGGGCCGGTGATCCGGGCCGTAACGCAAGCCGGTTGCGGAGTTCGTCCACCGTCGATTCTCCGCCACCGACAAACAGGGGATCGATCTGACTCAGGTTCCCTTCACCCGGCCATGGTTCGGGCACCAACGAATGTGAAACGGTGAAGGGCTGGTTGCCGAGGTTTGCCAGCCATTGACCGGCAACCTGGGCGACCAAGTTTCCTTCAAAGAGGCAGCCGCCGCCGGGGCCGCTGCCAGGCTCCGCCCAGTTCAGCACGCTGGACGGTTGAGCGCCAAACGGGCTGTCGCCGAGTTTGACGATGGTATTGTTCTGCATCACGGCACGGCTACCGTCGCGCAGCAGCAGCGCATGATCCACGTTGTAGAAGATGTTGCGACAGATCATGAGGTCGGACACCTGTCCGGAACCTGCCGACGTGGCGACGGCGTTGGCAGTGCTGGCACGCGCGGCATTCTGGCGGACATTGGCGAATACGTTGCCCTCGATGTGGGCATCCGTTCCGGCCAGGTCGAGCACATCGTCGCCCGCTCCAGTGAACACGTTGTTCAAGATCTGGACGATGGGCCCGGGCCGTTTGCCGCCCGACACGTCCAGAATGTCGAGGTCGGCCGTCGTGGTCCCGAACACACAGCCTTCGATCACGGCGTGACCGAACGGCGGCATTCCGTGAAACCGGAGCAGTTCGTCGCTGTTGATGGTCGGGAAGACGCAGTTCCGGATGGTGACCGAGGTGTCGTCGGCCGAGACCAGCTGCGAGGTGGTGTTGGTGAAGGTCACGTGGTCGAGGAACAGGGACGTGCCGGTGGCCCGCAGGTTGCCGGTGTTGCCGGCTCC
>JBEISV010000470.1:0-3827 GCA_040375265.1 Verrucomicrobiales bacterium | reverse complement strand
CCGGGACCGGGGCAAGCGGCGGGTGCGGACGGACACCGAGCGGGCACCTGAATTCATCGATGCCCGGGGAGACAGGGTAAATGGCTATGGTTCAAGCATCTCAATCTCCATGCCTTGGGCCGACGCCGACGTCGGCCCAAGGCTGAAGCTGTCCCGGGTTCTCTGAGGCCTACGGCGTTGCGGCGGCCGGTTCCCAGACCGCCCAATGGCGCACCCGCTCCGGGCCGGCGACGTGGAATTCACCCAGCACGTAGATGCGTCCCTCGTGCGTGAAGACGGTTTCCACCTGTCCCATGGATCGCGTGGGCAGCAAGTCCCCGTCATTGACCTGCGCCGCGCGGCGCAGCCCTTGGCGAACGACGGATTCCCCGCCGCCGCTGCGGAACGGCAAGAGTTCCTCGCGCAAGACACCATTGTGCAATGCGGTCACGTTGGTGCCATCCCTACGGAACAGGCCGTTGGAATCCGCGCCGTTGTCCCCGGTTCCCAGGGTGATGTTTTCACCGTGGTAAATGGCCCCGGTGGCATCGGTCGCCCCGTCGCTGTAGCTCACAAACACCGGCGGTGCGCCGGGCACATTCGTCCAGCCGGTGCCGGTCCACGCGGCGAGCCGGGCCGGGAGGTTCGTGCCGTCCTGCTGGAGGAAGAAATTCCCGGCGGCGAGCAGCCGACTGGGCTGCCGGATCAGTTTCGCCACGTAGGGCGCATCGTTGGAGTCCGGGTCAAACATCCCCGGCGTGGCGACGAGATTCGTGCCGTCCCAGGCCACCACTCCGGCGCTGGGCGAAGTGAAAATGCCGCCGAGGAAAAGGCGTTCGCCCTCCGGGGCAAATGAGAACACGTTGCCGGCGATGGCGCCGTTGAAGAGGCTGAATCCGCCCGCCAAGCCGTCGCCCAACTGGCGCCACGTCGTGCCGTCCCAACGGGCGGCGTAGCGGGTGAAGTTGGGACTCGCGAGCTGGCTGAAATCACCGCCCGCGAGCAGTTCGCCGTGGAAGCGCGTGAGCGTGAACACCGTGTCGCCGGACTGCGGCACGAAGTCGGCCGAGGCCGGATCGGCCAGGGCATGCCAGGCCGCACCGTCCCAGCGGGCCACGAGCGGCGCGTGGACGCCATTCACCCGGGTGAACCGGCCGCCGACCACGAGGTCCGTCCCGTCGCTGAGCAGCGAGAGGACGAAGCCGCTGTTGGTTTCCAGCCGGCCGCGGAAGAAGCCGAACGATTCGAAGCTGCCCAACTGGTTCCAGTTCGTGCCGTCCTGACGGAGCAACACCAGCTCGTCCACCTGGCCCGGCCGGTAACGTCGGCCGGCGAGATGCAGCGCGCCTTGGTGGAATGTTCCGGCCTCGACCTTGTCGAGCGGCGTGTTGGTGTCGCCCGCCAGCCAGCGGCCTGGCGCCTGGGGCACGGGTTCGATGCGCAGGGTGTAGCGATCCTCGGTGAGCGCTTGGAGGCCGAGGCGGAGCACCGCGTCGGTCGCCGGCGTGAACAGCTCCTGCCAATTCCCGGTCGCGGGGATTTCGCTCACGGAATTCGTGTCGGCATCCAGCACGCGCCAGCGCACCGGCGTCCGGCCCTCGACCCGCGCCCGGTAGGCGGTGCCCCCGGCGAGCTGGAAGGTGAAGAGATCTTCCGGCGGCGCCGCCGAGATGGGTTGCACCGTCTGCTCAAAGCGGGTGCCCGCCGGCCGCAGGTCCGCCGCGATCCGCAGGCCCGTCAGCGGCCGGATTTCGAGTTGGTAATTGCCGCTCTGGAACGCCCCGGCGCGGATGCGCAGCCGGTATTCGCCGGCGACCGGCGTGGTAAACTTGGGTCCGTTGCAGGTGGACTCCAGCGAGAAGCCAACCCCGTCGGTCGGGGCGAACAGTTCCCAGTCGAAGCAGGAGTCACTCAGCAGGAAGCGCACTTCCGTGTCGGCATCGAACTGGAGCCGGTAAGTGTCGCTGGAACCCGTCGCCGCCAGGGCGCCTGAGGCCTGCAACGATTGCCCGCCGCGGAGGTCGTGGGTGAACGTCTGTTCCACCACTCGGAGCGCGCGGAAACTGTAGCCGCCCGACGCATTGTCGCGCAGACCCAGCCGCAACGTGAAGTCCCCTCCCGCCGCCGTGTCGGCTTCGGCAAAGCCGTCGCACATCGCCCGGGACTCGAATACCGGCCGGCCCAACACGTTGCCCAGCGACCAGTTGAAGCACGGGAACGAACTTTGCGGCAGGAACACCCAGCGTTCGCCGGGCGTGACCGTGAAACGGATCAGGTCCACGTCGCCCGGCACCCGCGTGTTGGCGTTGCCGTCGGGCAGGTCCGTGCTGTTGAACTCCGTCCGCCCCCGCAGGTCGACCGCGTAGTTGCGGGTCTGATTGCGGGTGAGCCGCAGTTGGTAGCCGTTGGCGGCGGTGGGCACGACGACGAGGCGGAAGCGTCCGCCGAGGCGCGTGTCGGGCACGGCGAAGCGGTTCAGCAACGGTTCCAGCTCGAATAAGGTCCGGCTGGCCAGATCGGTCAGGGTCGCATACACCGGTCCGGTGCCGCTGGCGCTCAACGCGAAGGTTTCCCCAGGTGGCAGATCCAGGTCCCACACGTCCACATCGCCGGGCACGCGGGCGCCTGAGGCCTGTTCGAACAGATCCTTGCCCGCGAGGTTGGCGGCCAGACGACGCTCCGTGTGCAGGGCGACGGTGACGCGGTAGCGGCCGCCGTTGGGCGTCTCGCTCCGGGCGCGCAACACGTATTCGCCGGCGAACAGCGGCCGGAAGATTTCCGGGCGACGGCACAGCGGCTGGTCGGTGAAGACCGCCTCGCCCGACGGCGCGAACAGGCTCCACGCCGCACAGTCGCCGAAGTCCGCCGGGGCAAAGAACGAGATCGGTTTTCCGGCCGGCAGCGTCACGGCAAGTTCGGCTACTGCGCCGACCCCACTCAGCGACACGACGAAGCCCGCCGGCTGTTCGGGTTTCACGGTGCCGTTCACCACGGAGAAGTCCCAGCGGAAGGCTCCGCCGATCGTGTTGCCTGCGGCATCCGCCACGTCCGCGGCCAACTGGGCGCGGTAGCTGCCCGAGGGCAGGCGGGTCGCGAAACGCAGCTGGGCCGCGTGGTTCTCGCCATCGTAAGCCACGACCCCGCCGGTGACCGCCACGTCATCCGCCGTGCCGAAGCGCCCGTCGGTCCCGGCCGTGGCCAAGGTGAAACGGTCCTTCAGCGTGGCGGGATCAATCGGTCCGTTGAAGCGCGCCTCAATGAGCCGGCCCGCCGAGATGCTGACGTTCGACGGCGTGGTGGAAACCACCCGCGGCCCGCCGACGTTGAATTGCCACGCCAGCGGTTCCGTTCGGGCGTTGCCCTTCACGTCGGCCACGGCCGGCTTCACGGTCACGCGCACCGCCCCGCGCGGCAGCAGCGTGTCGAGCACGAGCAGCGCGGTGAAGGTGTCGGGACGGTAACTGAACCGCCCGCCAGCAATCAGCACGTCATCCGCCGTGTCGAAGCTGAAATCGGGGCCCGCGTGACGGACCTCGAAAAAGTCCGGCTTCACGGAATCCGGATTCAACGCCTCGTTGAAGGTCACCGCCACGCGGTCCACCGGGCCGCTGTCCGTGAACGAGAACGAACCAGGGCTCAGCCGGGCGATGCCCGGCGGCGTGGCGTCGCCCACGAGATTGAGGGTGAGTTCAGCGCTCAGCGCGGAATTGCCGCCGGTGTCCACCGCGCGGGCCTGGAACCGGAATGACGTCCGGGTCTCGCTGCGGGCCGGCGTGGTGAGACGTAGTTCATAAGGGAAGCTCGTGTCGGTGCCGACCACCACGCCGTCGAGCAGGAATTCCACGCGG
>JBEISV010000506.1:0-3422 GCA_040375265.1 Verrucomicrobiales bacterium | reverse complement strand
CTGGGGCCTCCTCCAGTTTGCCGACGACGACCCGAAAAAATCCCCCAAGTTCACGGCCACGATGAAGTGGGCGAAACAACTCGGCCAACCCGTCACCGTTCCTTGATCCGCATGAAATACTCCTACGAAGAACTCGCCAAGATGATCGACCACTCCCTCCTGCATCCGACGATGACCGACCAGGAACTCGAGGACGGCTGCAAGCTGGCCGCCAAATACGGCGTCGCCTCCGTCTGCATCAAACCCTACGCCGTGAAGCGGGCCGCCGAATTGCTCCAGGGCACGGGCGTCTTCGTCGGGGCCGTCATCGGGTTTCCCCACGGCAATTCCGCCACGGAATCCAAGCGCTATGAAACCGAACTGGCCTGCAAGGACGGCGCCGTCGAGATCGACATGGTCATCAACATCGGCAAAGCGCTCGGCGGCGATTGGGACTACGCGGAACGCGACGTGAAAGCCGTCTGCGACGAGGCCCATAAGCATGGCGCGAAGGTGAAGGTCATCTTCGAGAACGATTACCTGACCAAGGGCGGCGCCGGTCTCAGCAGCGATGATTTCAAGCGGAAGCTCTGCCAGTTGTGCGAACGCGCCGGGGCCGATTGGGTGAAGACCTCCAGCGGCTACGGCTTCGTGAAGCAGCCGGACGGTTCCTACAACTACAAGGGAGCGACGGAACACGATCTCGCCCTCATGCGCGCCAGCGTCTCCGCCCAGGTGCAGGTCAAGGCCGCCGGCGGCGTGCGCGATCTCGACGGCCTGATCAAGGTCCGCGACCTCGGCGGTTCCCGCTGCGGGGCCACCGCCACCGCCGCCATGCTGGACGAATACCGTCGCCGCGCCGCCGGCGAGCAGGCCGGCCAATTCGTGGAGGGCAAAGCCGCGGCCATCGGGTCCGGGGGATATTGAGCTGGAACGTGTTTCCCGGGTCGGAACTAGCAGCGTGGCGCCGATCCACCCCACGGTGCGAAATGCCGCCCTCCGCTCCGCTCCGGGCGGGGAAGGCGCAGCGCGCCTTCCCTACCCAACGCGACCGGGTTCAACCGCGATGTCTGAACGCGCCCCTCGGCGTGAACCACCGCAAAACCCCGAAGTTCGGGCGCCGGATTTCGGCGCACCCCGGGTCCGGTGGATCCTGCAGGTTCGCGACTGGGCGCAACATTTGATCGTGGCTGGATGGGTCCGCCGAACAGTCCTCTTGCCCTGCGGTTGGGGCGAGGATGGGGGCAGCCTCGCGGCTCCCTTTCCTCGGGGGAGCGCCCTTCACCGCCCCTCGACTCCACACGCCAGGCTGACGAAGACCGCGCCGAGTCCGCTGGCCCGCCAACGCTGAACGGACAAACTGACCCGAGGAAAAGCGGCGTCCTTCGCGGCAGAAGTCGGCGGCGCTGGCCCAACGGGCGGTCGAGGGCGTCCGCGCTCCGTCTGTCGGCCTCGCGGCGGTGGAGCCGGCGGCCGCCGCGACCCGGCGCGTTGGCCGGGCGTTTTCGCCCGTCTGCTCCCTCCCGTCGCGGTTCTATCCTTGGGAACAATCTCGGCGGGCGGGCGGAGCTTCGTCCTCACCCCAGCCGGGACAGCACGAACCGGCCCCGACGTAGCAGCTCTCGCAGAGCTTTTGGCCGGCTACCTCGTGGGCTTCGTGGGCTCCGCAGCGGTCACAGGTGAGCGGGGCGGCGATATTTTCGGTCCGGTCCATGGGCTCAAGATTCGTGCTCTGGCTCCGGCCACCGCCACGGATTTCCGGCCATGAGACCACCAATTAGCCGCCGGGAGCTGATGGATAAGCCGTTCCGATGTCCCAAAATACTGCCCGGGAAGGTGTTTCGGGAGGGCGAAGGGCTCAAAATTACCCGGACTGTAACCCGTAATTCACTCGGAAGCCGCCATTTGGCGACAATGCGGTTGACTTCCAGGGGTGGACTTCGGTAGACACCCGGCCGTTCTACCCATGGTTTCACGCGAAGCGTCCTGCTTTCGCCGTCTATTTGTCTTCAAGACGGCCAAAAAGGGGTGTTTTGCGTGCGGCCTGAAGACATAAAATCCTATGCGTAAACACATCCACAACACTAAGCGACTTGCAGCCGGCTTCGCCGCGCTGACTGGCGTGATGGGGTTGTCTCGTGCGTTGGCAGCTGACGTCACCCTTGACTTCACTGCGGACCCGAGCAGCCAGCTCACGATCTCCACCGGTGACTCCCCTTGGGTGAGCGCTGGCGGTAACCCCGGCGGCTTCCTTGCCGTCACCTACCCGATCAACAGCTACTACAGCGGCATCGTGTTTCCCAACACGGATCCGGGCAAAGTGGTGACCGGCTTCACCATGACCGGCGACCTGCGCGTGGGTAATCCCACCGGCGACCGCGCGGCCGACGGCTTCAGCATCAGCTTCGCCCGCGACGGGGATCCGATTCTGGCTGCCGGTGGCATTGACAGCCAGGGTGGCTTCGCCGGCGGCATTGCCGAGGGCGGCACTACGACCGGTATCGCCGTGTCCTTCGACACCTGGTCCGGCAACACCCTGCCCGACGGTGCCGACATCGAAGGCATCATCGTCCGCGTGGACAACAAGACCGTGAACCGCACGGCCTTGGCGACCCGTAACGGCGCCTGCGATGACACCACCTCGCTCCAGACCGGACCGCGCGACGCCGCCTACTGGGCTGCGGGCAGCGATCCGAAGGAGCCGGGTTCCTGGGCTGGACTCTGCTGGCAGCCGTTCAAGGTTGAACTCACCACGGCCGGCAAGCTGACGGTGGAATGGAAGGGCGCCAAGATTCTGGACGCACTTCAGACCGAGTTCTTCCCCTCCGCGGGCCAAATCGTGATGGCCGGCCGCACCGGTGGTGCCAACCAGCACACCCACATCGACAACCTCCGCCTCGTGACCGTGGCCTCCACGGTGACCGCGGTGCCCACCGCTCCCGGCAGCCTCGCCGCCGCCGAACTCGGTTCCCGGCGCGTGAAGCTCACCTGGGCAGCCTCGACGCTGCCTGGTGATCCGAACGGCAAGGTTGCCTACGAGGTGGAACGTAACGGCGTGGTCATCGCCCCGCTCGTGACGGCCCTCACCTACGACGACCGTGGCGTGCTGCCCGGCCAGTCCGTGACCTACAAGGTGCGCGGCAAGAACGTCGCCGGCACCGCTGGCGCGGATTCCACCCTCACGGTGACCACCGTGCAGGACGTGGACGGCATCGGCTTCCCGCAGGCCGCCCAGTGGACCGGCATCCCCGGCAACACCGCCATCGCTGACGCGATCACCGATCCGCATTTTGCGGACGCTCCCGACCGCGTGCGTTACGTGAACGGCTTCAGCTTCGGTGAAACGTCGAACTTTGGTGACACCTGGGGTGAAAACCACCTCGTGCGCATCAACGCGATCTTCACCTCGCCCAAGGCCGGCAGCGCCCGATTCTTCGTCCGCT
>JBEISV010000165.1:0-8924 GCA_040375265.1 Verrucomicrobiales bacterium | reverse complement strand
GCCGGATCATCGACATGCCTTCCTCGCTCCACGAGGGTGCCGGCATCTTCGCGTTCGCCGACGGTAGCGCGGATCTTCACCGCTGGAAGGGAAAGACCATTCGTCAGCCGGTGACCTATTCCTCCGCGCTTGCGCTGAATATCCCGGCCCGTGACTCCCAGGTGGACATCGTCTGGCTGGCCGCCCGGACCACGGTTCGGCGGTAGCGGGTCGCCCGTTGGCCGGATGGACCAGACAGTCCCGGCTAGGCGCGGAACCAATGCCACGGTTCGTAAATCACGCCGTGGGGGTTGTCCCGGGGGTAGCTGAGGCGAAAGCCGTGGCGGCTGGCGGCGCAGCGGAGCCACTGGAAGGCGGTCGTCTGCTCAAATTCCTCCGAGAGCGGGGGACATCCCGGGGTGCCGATGTCCACCGCCCGGCCGGTGTGGTGTTCGCTGAAGCCGGGCGCCGCATTGACCTTCAGGATTTCGCCGAGTGGCTGCCCGGCCGCCAGCTTCCGGTCAATGATGCCGCGCTGGTGGGTCACGCTACGGAACCCGGAGATCAGCAGGAGCGTGATTTGTTCGCGGGCGGCGGCGGTGACCAACTGAGTCCAGGCGGTGGCCGTGCCGGGTTCGAGCTGGAGTTCGCGGCCGTCCTTCAGCACGCGGGCGGTGACGAGTTCCGTGGCCTCCGGCTGGAGTCCCAGCGATCGGTCCGTGCCATAGGTGGCGGGAATTCCCAACTCGGTGAGCTCACGGGTGATTCGTTGGGCGTATTCGGCGGGAACTCGGGCATCCATGGCGCGGCCGGATTGTAGGCGGTCGGCGGGAGCGACCCAAGGGTCAACCCGAGCCACCGTCGGCGAAAACCGGAAGAATCCGGCAGCCGGGCCTTATCCAACCCCTTTTTGGGTTAAGCCAGATTGATGGCCCGCCACCTTGACGCTCCCCCGGTCCTAATTAACGTCCCTCCACACGACTGCACCAAGGGTCGACGCCCGCTATGAGGCGCCGTCCCGCGGTGTTTTCTCCAGAAAGGCACGATTTTAATGAGCGCAGTTGCAGACTCTGGCCAGGCCGCGGGTGGCCAGCCACCCATCACGAAAGTTTCCGAAGCCGTCATCCGCATTGCCGGCAATTCCCAGGACGGCATCCAGGCCATCGGCGGTTTCCTGGCCCGCCTCGCCGGCCGCAGTGAGCAGGAGGTCATGACGTTCATGACCATTCCGTCCACGATTTCCGGCGGTCCGTCCATCTTCCAGGTCCGCATCGGCTCCGGCGAAGTGCTGAGCGCCGGCGACGAGGCCGACATGCTGCTGGCCTTCTACCAGCACAGCTACGACAATCATCTCAACTCGCTGAAACTGGGCGGCATCGTGCTGTATGACTCGGACCACGTCACCGAGTTCAAGCCCGAGAACCTCGAGAAATACCGGCACGTCCCCGTGCCCATTTCGAGCAAGACGGTCGAGGCCATCGGCGGCACGGGCCGCGACAAGGGCAAGAACGTCTTCTCCCTCGGCCTGCTGGCGCGCATCTATGACCTCGACGTCGTTAAGCTGAAGAAGCTGGTGACCGAACGGTTCACCGGCAAGGACCCGAAGATCGCCGAGACCGCGATGACGGCGTTCGACGGCGGCTACAGCTTCCAGCTCCAAAACCTGCTGAAGAGCTACCAGCTCGAACATTCGCAGAAGAAGATCGGCCGGTCGCAGGTGGTCATGAACGGCAACGAGGCGATCGCCTACGGCCTGATCGCCGCGGGTGTGCGTTTCGGCGCCGGCTATCCGATCACGCCCTGGTCCGACATCATGGAACTGCTCCGTCGCGAACTGCCGAAATACGGCGGTTCCTTCCAGCAGTGCGAGGACGAGATCGCGTCCATTTCCATGGCCATCGGCGCCAGTTGGGGCGGCCGGGTGGCAGTGACCGGTTCATCCGGCCCCGGCATCTCGCTCAAGACCGAGGCGCTCGGTTGGGCCTCCATGGCCGAAATGCCGCTGATCGTCGTGGACATCCAGCGGGGCGGCCCCTCGACGGGCATGCCGACCAACATCGAGCAATCCGACCTCAACATCGCCTGCTTCGGCGGCCATGGTGACAGTCCCCGGGTCGTCATCGCTCCGGCCACGGTGGAAGACTGTTTCTACTCGGCCATCGAGGCGGTGAACATTGCGCGGAAATTCAGCACGCCCGTGGTGCTGCTGTCCGACCAGGGCATCGCCACGCGCATCGAGGCGTTCCCGGAACCCGACCTGAAGAACATTTGCCAGGACATCTCGCCGGACTTCACCCCGGTGGCGGAGCACAAGCCCTACGATCTCGCTTCGCCCGACGGCATCACGCGGCACCTAGCGCCGGGCACCCGCGTGGCCAGCGGCAAGTATCCGGTCGTCACTGGTCTCGAACACGACGAACTCGGCCACCCTACCGGTTCGCCCAAGCTGCATCTCCAGATGACCGCGAAGCGGCGCAACAAGCTCAAGAAGCTCGCCGCCGAGTTGCCCAAGCCGACGACCTACGGGCCGAACGAAGGCCAGGTGCTGCTGGTGAGCTGGGGTTCCGCGCAGGGCCCGGTGCGCGAGGCCGTGGACCGGTTCCGGGCGCTCGGTGACGCGGTTTCCGCGGTGCACGTCAAATACGTCAACCCGCTGCCCGAAGGCCTCGACGAGATCTTCAAGGGTTTCCGCCACATCTTCGTGGTCGAACTCACCGACGAAGGGCTTTACGGCTACGGTCAGTTCGCTGCCGTGCTTCGCGGGCGTTATGCTGACCCGAAGATCAAGGGCATCACGAAGGTGGATGGCCTCACCTGGAAGGTGAAGGAGATCATTGATCGCGTCCGGGCCGGAGTCGGCGCCGCCAACCAAGCCGTGCTGAACGCCTGAAGCGACCGCAACCTGAATTTCAACCACCCACGAACATGACCGAACTTGAAATCCCTTTTGCGGTGCTGCCCCGCACCACCAACACGGCCGCGCTGCCGGTGCCGGCGCCGATTCTCGACAGTGAACGCAAGGCCCTGAGCAAGAAGGACATCTCCGCGGACCACCCCACGTGGTGCCCTGGTTGCGGCGATTTCTCCGTGCTCGCGCTCTACTTCAAGCTGATCGAGAAGCGGAAGATGATCCACGAGAAGATCACGACCGTTGCGGGCATTGGTTGCTCCAGCCGTTTCCCCTACTTCGTCCAGGCGCACGGTGCCCACTTCATCCACGGCCGCGCCCTGCCGTTCGCCTCGGGCGTGTCGCTCAGCCGGCCGGACCTGCACGTCTTCGTCTTCGGTGGCGACGGCGATGCGTTCTCCATCGGCGGCAATCACTTCACGCACACCGCGCGCAAGAACATCAAGCTGACCTACTTGGTCATGGACAACAACGTCTATGGCCTGACCAAGAACCAGACCTCGCCGACTTCGCCGCTGGGCTACAAGTCGAAGACCGACATCTGGGGCTCGAAGGATCGGCCGGTGAACCCGCTCAAGCAGGCCATCACCGCCGGCGCGACGTTCGTGGGCCGCACGTCGTCCACGAACCCCAACCACCTGCTCCAGATGATGGAAGCGGCAATGGACCACGATGGGTTCAGCTTTATCCAGTGCCTCAGCGAGTGCGTGGAATTCCATCCGGGCGCGTTCGACAACTCGACTCCGCGCAAGGGCGGGAAGTTCGACCTCGTGCCGGCCGAGCACGACGTGACCGACGAATACGCCGCCTACAAGCTGGCCGAAGACCTTTCGCCCGGCCTCTTCGGAGTCTTCTACAAGGCGAACCGCCCGACCAAGAACGCCAACGAGCAGGGCATCATCGCTGACCATCAGGCCAAGGTCGCCGGTCTTCAGCCGTGGCAGATTCTCCAGAAGAACTTCGACCGGATGAAATAGTCCCGTCGTTGATCACGCACGGCCCCGGCACCTGCCGGGGCCGTTTTGCTTTGCGCCCGTGGGTTGCCGGCCGGATTCCGATTCGAGCGTCCAGGGCGCCCTGTCGGAATCAGGATTCCGGGCTAGTTTCCGTCCGTGAAGGTCCTTGTCACCGGCGGTTCCGGCTTTGTCGGGCGTGAAGTTATCCGCCAACTCGTGTCGGCGGGTCATGTTGTGCGCGTGCTGGCCCGCGGCGTGAAACCCGCCGTTGAGCGGGTGGAATTCGTGAAGGGTTCCGTGCTGGATCCGGCCTCGTTGGGCGCCGCCTGTGCCGGCTGCGAGACGGTCATCCACCTCGTCGGGATCATCAGCGAAGTCGGGGAGCAGACCTACGAGCGGGTTCATACGGAAGGCACCCGGAACCTGCTGGCCGCGGCGAAAGGTGCCGGGGTGTCCCGATTCGTGCACATGAGCGCCCTGGGCACCCGGCCCAACGCGGTGTCCCGTTACCACCGGTCAAAATGGCTGGCGGAGGAGGCGGTGCGGGCCAGCGGACTCGCCTGGACCGTTTTCCGCCCGAGCCTGATCTACGGTCCGGGCGACGGCTTCGTGAATCTCTTCGCGCGGATGAGCCGCTGGTCACCGATCCTGCCGGTCATCGGCCATGGGCTGGGTCTGCTCCAGCCGGTGCCGGTCGCCGAGGTCGCCCGGTGTTTTGTGGGGGCGCTAATGGAACCGCGCTCGGTCGGCCGGACCTTCGATATCTGCGGACCGGAGCCGCTCACGTTCGTCGCGGTGCTGGACGAAATCCTGGCCGCCACGCACCGCCGGCGATGGAAGTTGCATCTTCCGCTGCCGTTGGCCCGCCTTCAGGCGCGGTTCCTGGAGTTCGTTTTTCCCGCGTTGCTGGGCCAAGCCCCGCCGCTGAACCGCGACCAGATCCTGATGCTCGACGAGGATAACGTGGGTGATCCCTGGCCCGTCGCGGAACTGTTCGGCTACACCCCGGCGCCGTTTCCCGAATCCCTGCGGCAATTCCTCAAGTAATCGCGCGCGCTCGCCGATTTCCCAGTCAGGAGCCGCCCGTTCGCAGTCGGCATCGCCCGGAGCTGAAAGTTGGCAGCAGAGATGGGGATGCCGGGGAGACGGGTGGCTCAAGGGCACCTTCACGAAGGTGAATCCGACCAGCGCCGACCGGGCCTGAATCAGCCGGTCCGGTCGGCCTGCAAATGTCCGAGTTCACCGGTAAGACTGCCGGCATGAAAAACGAAGCGACATTGTCCGGATCCGGGGCCGTCCGCCGTTCCTCCCGCCGCCGCCCGGTCGAAGCCCAACTGGATTTCACCCTGCCCGCCGAGCCCCCCGCGCCGCGCCGGAGTCTCGCGCCTGGTGCCCGCCCCTGCTCCCGCGAACGGGCGCGCTGGTGGTTCAACCAGATGCGCCAGGTCGTGGACGAAGGGCGGACCGTGGAAGTCGCCGGAGTTTTCTGAGCCGGGTGCTTCCAACATTGGAGCCGTCCCAATTCCGCTGCTAACCTCACCGCCGTGAAGCTCACCCATGGTCTGCATCTGGCCTATTGCACCAATGTCCATCGCGGCGGCGACTGGCCCGAGACGCTCGCGAGCCTGGAAAAACACACGCTCGCGGTCCGCCGTCGGGTGGCGCCGGACCGGGCCTACGCGATCGGCCTCCGCCTGAGCGACGTTGCCTCCCGGCAACTGGCCGAACCCGCCACCCTCCGCGCCTTCCAGCAGTGGCTCCGGCGGCACAACTGCTACGTTTTCACGGTCAACGGTTTCCCCTACGGCGACTTCCACGGCACCCGGGTGAAGGAAAAGGTGTCGCAGCCCGACTGGAGCTCGCCGGACCGGTTGGCCTACACCAACCGGCTCTTCGACCTGCTCGCCGAGCTCACGCCGCCCGGAATCGAGGCGTCGGTCAGCACCGTCCCGGTGAGCTTCAAGCAGTTCCGCCTCGGCGAACGCGGCCTGCGCACCGCGCGGGAGCACCTCTGGCGGTGTGTGGACCACCAGGAACAGCTCACCCGCCGGACCGGGAAGAAGTTCCACCTCGGCCTCGAACCGGAACCCTTCGGCACCGTGGAGAACACGACCGAGTTCCTTACGCTCTTCGAGCAGCTTGAAGCCGACCGGCCCGGCGACCTTCGCCTGCGGGAACACCTCGGCATCAACTACGACACCTGCCACTTCGCGCTCCAATACGAGCAGCCCGCCGAGGCATTGCACCGGCTCAGCCGCCGCGGCGTCAAGGTGAGCAAGCTGCACCTGAGCAACGCGTTGCGGGTGCATCCCACCGCCGAGGTGCGGGAACGGCTGCGCGCGTTCGTGGACGACATCTACTTCCACCAGGTCATCGAGCGGAAGAGTGACGGCGAAATCATCCGCTACTCCGACCTCGATGAGGCGTTGACCACGCCCGTGGCCGATGGCCCGCAGTTCGACCGCGAATGGCGCATCCACTTCCATATCCCGCTGCATGCGCCGGAGACGGAAAGCTTTGGCACCACCGCCGATCATCTCCGCGGCACGCTCGACGTGGTTAAGCAGCATCCGGCGCTCTGCTCCCACCTGGAGATGGAAACCTACACCTGGGAAGTCCTGCCGCGGGAACTCAAGCAGCCCAGCGTCGTGGACATGCTCGCCAGCGAATATGCCTGGACCCTCGGCGAACTGGGCAAACGAGGCATTGGCCTCGCCTGATGCGTGATTCCGGCCGCCCGGAGGGACTTGGCCCCGCCCGAGGGAGTGGTCCATTCGATTGCCCCACGGACTGCTCAAACGCCGAAGAAATCTTCGGGGTGCGCTCGGATATAGCGCTCCGCAAGGCGCTTGAACGCGGATGACTCCACCGCCTCAAGTTGTCTGAAGCGGTTGGCGTAAGTGGTTTCGGCGACCTGCTTGACTCCCCAAGGGATGCCGTTTCTTGCGCGATCTCGCACGGTGAGATCCGGCGAGGAAATCTCCGGACCAAAGATTGCCAGTGCCTGCCTCAGCGCTTGGAGATGTTCGCCGGCCCCCAGCAAGGCATAGCCGCAGAAGATGGATTCCAGCATTTCACCACCAAAGACTCCGAAACCTTCGAGGCTTTCCGACCGCAGCAGGTGCGAGTGCAGCCTGGCGATACTCAAGACCGCCTGCTGACCAGCGGTTAGCGCCGCAAAATACTCCGGCAACCGATTTGCCCTCGCATATTCGGCGTAGCCGTTGCAGAGGCGAGCGACAATGGCGTCAACCAATTCGGCACCCGCCAGGCTGCTGGATTTACCGAGTCCGAGTCGGTAAGTGGCCGGTGGCGGAAGCGAAGGCGCAAATGCGGACTCCGTGGTCCCCGCTGGGAGGAAGAAGTCGCTGGGTCGCTGGCGGATAAAGTCAGCGGCATAGTGGCCCAAGGTAGCGTCTTCGGCATCGTTCAAGGTCTGGAAGGGGGCATCGAACAAGGCCTCCATCTCCTCTGGGGAAATTCGCCTCAAGGCGGCGGACTTTCGGGTCCGGTGGTTCAAGACTCGCCGGTCGGGAAACAAGCCCAACGCTCGCTCCAGCAGGCTTGAGTATTCGGTCGCCCCGATCAAACGGAGCCCGTTCAGTGCGTCTTCGGCCCAACGCCCGTCCCAGTTGTCCAGGAACTGGAGCAGGCCACCGTTGTAGGTTTCCGCTTCCAGCCAGACAATTGGGAGGAGAGCCCGCTGGCCGGCTGTTAGGCGGCTGAGCAATCGATCCCGTTTTTGCGAAGGGATGCGGGCTAGTTCCTCGCGCGCCGGTCCGACTACCGCCCCCCACGATTCGGGCTCTGTTGGCCACGCAGGCTGGCTTCGTTCAACTCGATAATCCGATTTCAGAGTCTCTTTCAATGGAGCAAAACGGCCAGGGCTACTTGACCGCCCCATCCTTGGCCGCATCCGCCTGACGATAGAGCTGCGTGGGAATGAGCGTCTCGGGCGGCACGTCGTCACCCGCGAGGTATTTAACGACGTTGCGCACCGTGGTCTGGCCGATGCGGTCAGGAAACTGGATCGGGTCGGCGTAAAGTTTGCCTGCCTTGATGGCAGCCTTGCCCTCCGGCATGCCGTCGAAGCCGACCACCTTGACCTGCGCCAGCTTGCCGGCCTTTTCCAGCGCGGCGACGGCACCGAGGGCGCTGGGATCATTGATGGCGAAGAGGCCGTTCAAGCCGGGATGCGCCTGGAGCAGATCCTCGGTAGCCTTCATGGAACGGTCCTTGGCCGCGCCGCCGGGCAACGTGGCGACGACTTCGAGGGTCACGCCCTTTTCGCGCCGTTGCCGGGCCAGTTCGTCTTGGAAACCCTTCGTGCGCAGGATGACCGATTCGACCTCCGGATGGTCGAGGATGGCAACGTTGCCCTTGCCGCCGAGGGCCTCGATGAGGGCGACCGCCGCCAGCTTGCCGCCGCCGAAGTTGTCCGTGGCGACGTGGCTCACCACCTTGCCTTCCTTGGCGAGCGACGCGATGTCGGCCGTGAAGACGGGGATGCCGGCCCGGTTCGCTTCCTGGATCGAGGTGCCGATGGCCTTGGAATCGCACGGGCACAGGATGATGGCGTCCACCTTGCGCACGATGAAGTCGGCGACCTGGTTGCGTTGTCGCGCCACGTCGAATTCACCGCTGGTGACCAGCGTGGCCATGCCGTGCTTCTTCGCCTCGGCGGTCATGGCGTCGGCCATGTCCTTGAAGAACGGATTCGTCAGCGTCAGCACCGAGATGCCGAGGGTGGCCTTCGGTTTGTCGGCGGCGAACAGGGAAGCGGGCGCCAGTGCCGAACCGGCAAGCAGCGCGCCGAAGAGGCGGCGGGAAACGGGGACCATGGGCGGAGACTGCGAAAGCCCACCGCCGGAAGCAACGCCGGAGGCTCGGCTACACGACCGGCTGCTTGAGCCGCCACAGCAGCCACGTGAGTTCTTCCAGATAGGCGCCGGGACGCGGATAGCTGATGGCTTCGGTCACGTCGCCGCTGAGGTTGTCCTGGGCCAGGAAGTGGGCCGCGCGATTAGGCACGCCGCCCTGGCAGCGGTGGACGATTTCCGCGACGAGCTGGCGGTAGGCTT
>JBEISV010000068.1:0-14965 GCA_040375265.1 Verrucomicrobiales bacterium | reverse complement strand
GAACCGCTCGAAGTGGCTGGCCATGCGCCGCAGCACCTCCTCCAGCGCACCGCTCTGCTCGCCGGCCCGCACCATGTTGATCACCAGACCCGGGAAGATGTCGCTCTGCCGCAGCATCGCGTCCGACAGGCTGCGGCCCTCGGTGACGTCCTGCTTGAGCTGTTTGGCGACGTCCGACGGAATGCCCTTGGTGGAGAGGCCGGTCATCGACTGGAGCGCCATCGTCAGCGGCATGCCGGCGCGGAGCAGGTTGGCCAACTGCTCGGTGAACGTGGCCAACTCCTGGAGCTTGGGCGTGCGGCGCTTGTTCAGCTGCGCGGCCAGGCTGGGCGGCAGGATGGAGGCCAGGGTCCGCGGCTTGCCGGGGGCCGACTTCTCGGCGCCGCCCTTCGCGGAATTCACCGCCAGCGGGAACAGTCCGGACTTCTCCAACTGGACCACTATGGCGGGGCGGTCGGCACCCTCCAGGAGGCCTTCCACGAGCTCGCCGGAACGGCGTCGGGCTTTGTAGGTGAACTGAGCCATGTCGCGACCGGGATGAATAACCGGTCGGGCACGAAAGTTCCAGTCGCGTCCACGCCCATTTGGTGCCGCTCCCGACGAAAGTCTCCACTCGCTGGCGCTCTAGCTGCGGTCAGCGGCGGCGGGAACCGGCGAACACGATGGCCAGGCCGGCGGTGAGCAGCGCCCAGGTGGCCGGTTCCGGCACGGCGGGCAGCGGGCTGAAGCTGAGGTCGTCGAGGACGTGGAACTTGGCATCGGGCAGGCCGGGAATCGGGCCGCCATCCTGGCCGGGATAGTTGCCGAAGCTGAAGAACTCGAACCGCAGTTCCGCGGTCTGGCCGGCAAACAGGCCGACATCCACGACGAAGTAATCGAGCGACGGGATTTCCGGGTCGCCGCTGGGCCGGCTCTCCGTGAAGTGGACCAGCCGTTCGGCCCCGCCGACATAGACTTTGAAGTCACCCGGACCGGCGTAAAGGAACCGCAGGGACTGGGCCTCCACCGGAATGTCGCCGGTCTGCTTCAGGACAAACGGATCGGTGTTGTTGTTGAAATCGATTCGCGCCGAGGATGGCCAGATGCCCAGAGAATAGGCGCCGCCGACAGGAACTTTCGTCGGGTTGGCTGGCTGCGTGATGTTTCGATAATTTGCGTCCAACAGACTCGACCTGCCTCCAAATGGCTGAGTGTAGTTGTAGCCAACCGCAGATTGCGGCCTCGCAGACCATCCGGGGGTCATCCACTCGCCTGGAGCTGAGTCCAGAGGGACCCCGGGAATCTGGATGGGAAACCCAGCCGGGATCTCAAGTTCGTCAAACCTCAGATTCCGAAACTCGCCCGCCCCGCAGTTCCACGCGGCCAACAGCAGCAGTGCGGTTCTTGGGAGTTTCATGAGCGTTACGCTGGGTTACTTCGGCCGGCGGGCGCGGATCGCGATGCCGACGTAGACCTGCGCGGGATCGGTGCCGGGCACGACGCCTTGGCTCGCGAAGCGGTCGCCGACCCAGTTGGCCACCGGGCGGGTCACGTTGCGGTGGATCCGCCGGAGCAGGTCGAGGAGCGCCCAGCCGAGTCCGCCGCCGGGCTTGCGCAGGGTCTCGATGAAGTAGTGGTTGAGCTGGATCGCCCCGCGGATCTGCGTGGTGAGCTTGTGGCTGGCGACCATTTCCAGGCCCGCGGCGCGGCAGTCGCGTTCGAGCCCGATGATGGTCCAGCGCTGGAAGTCGTAGGGACAGCCGTGTTCCTCGAACAGCCCGTGGGTGGTGGCGAGGACTTCGCCGCCGGGCCTGAGGATGCGCCGGCATTCGCGCAGGTAGGCGAGCGGGTCGGGCACGTGTTCGAGGACCTGCGAGGAGAGGATGGCGTCGTAGGCGCCCTCGGCCTCGTCGGTCAGGCCGTTGGCGGGCAACTGCACCTGCACGCGTGGGCCGGGCACGATGTCGGCGCGCACGTAGCGGCCGCAGTGGCTGAAGAGCGGTTCGTAGGGCGCGCCGCCGCAGCCGTAGTCGAACACCGCGGCGCCGGCGGGCAGGGACTTCGCAAAGGGCTCCACGACCCGGAGCAGGTCGGCGAAGCAAAGATGATTGAAGTCGCGCAGGCGCGGCCGGAGGCGTTCGCGGAGGTAGGCGTCGCTGGCGAGGAGCTGGCCGAGCTGGGCTTCCGTGAGCGGCATGGCGGCGGGCGGGGTCAGGGTTTGACGACGAAGGCCTGGGTGGATTCCGGCAGGCTAATCACGGGCAGGCGGTGGCGGGCGCAGACGTCGTCGATGGCCTGGCGGGCGCCGAACGTGGCGGGCCAGTTGTAGTCGTCGAAGACGATGACGCCGCCGCGGCTGAGGCGGGCGAGGGCGAATTCCAGCGCGGCCTTGGTCGGCTCGTGGAGGTTCACGTCAATGTGCGCGAAGGAAATCGCCGGGGCCGTGACCTGCGCGAGGGTGCCCGGGATGAGCCCCTTCACGAGGTGGACGGCGTTGGTGTCGTTGGCGAGCAGGCGGGTGACATCCTCGAAGCTGCGGCATTTGCAGTCATTGACCTGCATGTGGGCGCCGTCCTTGGCCGGGTCCACCTTCTGGTAGCCCTCGAAGGTGTCGAGCAGCCACAGGGACTTGGTGGAGCCGTGGCCGCGGAGCACGTCGAGCATCAGGCGACCGCTGCCGCCGCTGCCGGCGCCGGCCTCGAACAGGTCGCCGGGCACGCCGAGCGTCTGCTGCACCATGCGGAGGAGGAAGTAGAGCTTCTGCCGCGACAGCATGGTGTTGTCGGTTACCGACGGGGTGAACCAGCGGGCGAATTCCGCGCCGCGCCACGGCCGGAGCAGCCGGTGGTAATCCTCGGGGCCGGTGTAGAGCGGGGCGTCGGGCAACTCCGCGGGCAGGACCTGCCGCCGGGGCAGGCGGACGAGTTCGATGCCGGCGGGCCGGAGCAGACCGTTGATGAAATTGGCCAGGGTGCCCATGCGATGCGTTAGCAGGCGCGGAGCATGTCGGCGAGTTTTCGCCCGGACAAGCCCGCCTTGTCGCGGCGGACCCACGCCACCAGCGCGCCGGCGAGTCCCGCAGCGCCGACGGCCAGCGCGCCGACGAGCACGGTCCATGGACCCGTCGCGCCCGCGCGCAACCCGGCCACCCCGACGCCGACGCTGAGCGCAACCGCCACGGCGCCGCGCGCCCAGGTGGTGCCGAACAGCCGGCCGGCCGGCTGGCCACGCAGCCGGGCCCACTGCCAGAAGATGGGCGTGAACGTGCCGAACACCGTGGCGACCAGGAAGGCCACCGCGACGCCGCGCGCCCCGAACTGCCAGCCGAGCGGCACCGACAGCAGGCCGGCGGCGGCCAGTTCGCGCTCGCAGTAGCGGGCCAGCGAACGGAAATCCCCGAGCCCGAGCAGGAAATAGGCAGAAGGTGACGAGATGCCGGTGACAAGGAATCGCGCCGCCATCAACGTCACCAGCACGGGATCAGGCGCCCAGGCCTTCTTCATAAACCATTCGATGAACGGCGTCAGCGTGACCGCCATGGCGCCCATCGCGCCGCCGCAAAGCCAGGCGTTGACCCGCACCAGCCAGTCGCCCTGGGTGGAACCGGCGCCGCCCGCGCTTTCCTTCGCGACCAACGGCCACAACGCCTCCGAGCCGGACTGGAGCGCGCCGCGGACGATGCCGAAGACCCGGGCGGCCGTGCCGTAGACGGCCGCGACCGCGGGATTCCGCGAAAGCAGTCCCACGAGGACGACGTCCACCGTGAACAGGAGCAGGATCGCGAATTGGCTGCGGAGACACGCAAAGGCGTCGGCGCGCAGTTGCTGGAACAGTTCGCGGAACTCGGCGGTGGACAGCTTGCCGGCCCAGTGGAGTCCGGGTTCCACGGCCCGGCACCACCACCACGCGGGCAACAATTGGACCAGCGCCAGCAAGAGGGTGGCGGCGGGGAAAGCCCAGAGATCCCAGCCCAGCCGGAGGCCCACCCACAGGCCCAGCAGATTGGTCCAAGAACCGACCGTGTTCAGCTGGAAGACCCGTTGCTGTTGGCCCAGGCCGATGAGCAGGTTCACCTGCGCCAAGGCCAGCACCGAAATGGCGCCGGCCGTGCCCAGGGCGACGAAGAACAGCCACGGTTCGTGCGCCTCCCGGGCGGTCGCTGTCTGGGCGTAGAGCAGCATGCCCACCACCGCGACGGCCCAGACCACGGCGCCCAGCCGCAGGTAAAGCGCCTGCCCGAAATGCAGCAGGCGCAGGCGTTCGGCCGGCGCGGATTCGACGAGCAGGCGGCGGTTCAGCGTGGTGCGGAACCCGAAGTCAAGCAGCGGCAGGTAAAGCATCGCCTGCAAGGCGACGACCACGACGCCGTAGCGCTCCGGCAGAAGGTAGGCGTTCAGCAACCGGAGCATGAGCATGCCCGCCAGCGCCCCGGATACGGTAGCGGCGACCTTCCATGCCACGGTCCTGAAGAACGAGCCCGTCACGATTGGGCCGGAGCATCCCGGACCGCCGCGCCCGTCGCGAGCCCGGAATCGCCCCGCGCGGGAGCCGATGCCACGTTCCCCCTTTGCGTCTTCGCTCCTTCGCTGTTCCCCTTCCGGCATGTCCATGCCCCTTCATCAGCTCCGCGCCGGCGTCATCGGCACCGGCTTCATCGGTCCCGTCCACATCGAGGCCCTGAAACGCCTCGGCGTGCAGGTCAACGCCATCTGCGGTTCCACCAAGTCCGCCCGCGCCACCGCCGACCAGTGGGGCATCCCCGAGGTCTATGGCGACTACGACTACCGCGCGATGCTCGCCTCGCCCAACGTGGACGTGGTCCACATCACCTCGCCCAACAAGGTCCACGTCGAGCAGTCGCTCGCGGCGCTGAAGGCGGGCAAACACGTCGTCTGCGAGAAGCCGCTGGGCATGACGTCGCAGGAAACCGCCAAGGTCGTGAAGGCCGTCGCCAAAGCCGGCAGCCCGGTGTTCGCGGTGAACTACATGTGCCGGTTCTTCCCCGCGGTGCTCCAGATGCGCGCGCTCGTCCAGCGTGGCGACCTCGGGCAGATCATGCACGTGCAGGGGCACTTCTTTCAGGACTGGCTCCAGATGCCCACCGACTACAACTGGCGCCTGCTCGCCAGCGAAGGCGGCAAGCTCCGCGCCGTCGGTGACATCGGCACGCACTGGATCGACGCCGTGTCGTTCATCCTCGGCGCCAAGGCCGAGAGCGCCTTCGCCCATCTGGAGACGTTTCACAAGACGCGCCTGCGACCGACCGGCGAGGTGCAGACCTTCGCCAAGATCGATCCCGCCACGATGGCGCCCTACCAGGTGGACACCGAGGACTTCGGCAGCGTGCTGCTCAAGTTCGGGAAGTCCGAGCACGGCTTCGCGAATGGCGTCCACGCCAACGCCTCCATCTCGCAGGTCGCCGCGGGCTGGAAGTGCGACCTCTACGTCGGCATCTACGGCACGAAGGGCAGCGTGCAATGGAGCCTCCAGCAGCCGAACGAAATCATCCTCGGCCGCCGCGACGAACCGAACCAGATCCTCCAGCGCGGCACTGCCGGCTTCAGCGCCGACGTGGCGGGCTTCACCGACTATCCCGGCGGCCACCCGGAAGGTTTTCCCGACAGCCACAAGATGCACTACCGCGCCGTCTACGAGCACATCGCCAGCGGCCGGAAGACGCCCGTGCTCTTCGCCACCGCCGCCGACGGCCACCACGAGGTGAAGCTGTGCGAGGCGATCCTGAAGAGCAGCCGGACGAAAAAGTGGGTGAAAGCGTAGGCACTGGTTTGGGAGGCTTGAACTGCGACATGAGTTTGGATTCTTCCGAGTTAGTCGAGGCGGCGGGCAACGGGCAGGTTGAATCTGTCCGCCTGCTTCTGGATCAAGGCGCGAAGGTGGACGGACCGAATGAATGGGGAGTCGTTCCGTTGCTCGCCGCAGCAGACGGGCATCATGACGTCATTGTTCTGCTGCTAGACCGTGGTGCGGATTCGACCGTGTCGGATGACCATGGCAACGGCCTGCTGCACCGGGCGGCCCCGTGGCCGAAGTGCCTTCAAGCAATTCTGCCACTCCGGCTGCCGGTGGATCGGGCAAACCTCAGGGGCCGGACGCCGCTTCAGGGTGCGGCCCAAGCGAACGAGCCCGAAAGCATCTGTCTGTTGCTTCAAGCTGGTGCCTGCGTGAATGCCCAGGACCACGATGGCAATACGGCGATTCACCTGATCTTCGACAGCGACGAGTTCCGACCAGACATTGAGTTTCCGGTCTTTCTCGCATTGGTCGAAGCCGGTGCCGACCTCACGCTCCGCAACCGCGCCGGGCAGACGCCTCACGATTTGGCGACCCGCTGGAGCTATCCGGCAGAGTATCTGCGGCTGCTGCATCCCGACGGAACTAGCGCCCGGCCCGGAACCTTTCTGTGGCTGGGGAGCGATCCCGGCCTCCGCGAGTTTTTGCCGAGGGCCGAAATTCCCATCCAGATTGGCGGCAAGCGGTTTCCTTCCAGCCAAGCATGGTTCGAGGCACGCAAGAAAGAGGTTCTTCAGCAGCGTCTGTCTTGGGCCGCCCATTGTGACGCCACGATGCTCGAAGCCTTGCGGCAGAAGTTTCTCCAGCATTCAGTCCTCCGTGAGCGCCTACTCGCGACCGGTGACGCGCAACTCATTGCCGACAGTGCCGTCGAAGGCTGCTGGGGCGGCTACTGGACCGAGCGTCAAGGGACGCTGTTTAACGCCCTCGGGCACATGTTGATGAAAGTGCGGGAAGAGCTGCAGTCGGGCTTGGGCGCAAACTGATGCTCGCTACGCTCGCTCGCCGACTTACCACATGGGTGCGACGATCCCCTTTCCCGGTGGGGCGAGACTCCGTCGAGCCCACTTTCGAGCGGAGCGAGGCGAACGGAGTGAGCATCTGCCTTCTGTTCTACTGCCCGAGGATGCTCGCTGCGCTCGCGCTGGCTTCGCCAGCAAACAGGGCTCGACGGAGTCTCGCCCCACCACGAAGCGCCGACAGGCTTGCTGGCTTTCCTGATAGGCCCAAAATCCGGCTGCATGAACGGCAGTGCACCCTTCGACGAGCCAGGCCGGAAGAACCCGGCCGCCGGAGTTCCCTTTCGGGTGGGTGAACCCAACATTGTCCTGCTCACGGCGAACACGGAGCAACGCACGCCTTGGTTGGCCACGCCGGAAGTTCACCGCCTGCTTCACCAGACGTGGCAGGAGGCGACCGGGTGGTTGGTGGGCGATTACCTGCTCATGCCGGATCACCTGCACTGCTTCTGCGCGCCGCACGATCTCCGCTTCGACATCGAGCCGTGGATCACCTACTGGAAGCGGGAGCTGCGTCGGAAGCACGGCCGTGCGGAATGGAGGTTTCAGTCGCGCGGCTGGCACCACCGGATCCGCGATGCGGCTCAATACGCGGAGAAGTGGCACTACGTGCGGGAGAATCCGGTTCGACGCGGTTTGGTAAAGCAAGGCGATGCCTGGCCGCATCAAGGCCGGGTGCACGCGCTGCGCTGGTGAGGCTCCGGCCCCAGGAGTCCCCGCGCAGGCGTCAGGGCCGGTGGGTCGCGCGGAAATTGAACCGGTCGTCGGGCGCGGCGTCGCCATTCAGGGTGAAGTCGCTCCATTCACCGCTTTGCCGGCGCGGCGGACTTGCGGCCGACTTGGGCAATCAATTCCCGAGCGCCCGATAGTATGCCGCCGGTGCTTCCAGGCCCAAGCCGCCGATGGGCATGAACGGCCCCGACAGGATCACGTTGGTCACCGTCTGCCAGGCCGGTTCGTTGAGGTTGGTGGTGGTTTGGAGGCCGTAGCTCACCCCGGGGTAGCCATACAGCACGACCGACATCCATGGCGGGTCTCCGACGGTGAGCACCGGTGCGCCGTCCACCAGCACGACCCGGCCGGAACTCGCCTGCACGTGGCCGACCTCGAGGCCGTTCGCCAGTTTCCCGGCGGGGCGGCTCAGCAGCAGCGGCACGGTCGCGGAACTCCCGGTGGCGGTCGTCTGGAAAGCCAGTTGGGCCAATGTCCGTTCGCCGGTGCCGGCGGCGGCGGGATCGAGGTGCACATTGAGCCGGAATTGGTTCGCAGCCAGCGGCGTCAGTTCCGCGGCGACCACCTCGGCGGTAACGGGCTGAAGCGTCAGGTTCGTCAACCGGGTTTCCGAAAGTTCCAGCACCACGCTCAGGTTGGTCAGCGCGGCGGTGGTGGTGAGGCGCAGGGGAACGCCGCCGGGGCTGCCAGCGAACAAATTGGTGGCACCCAGGGAAACCAGCACCGGGCGCTCCGGAATCACCGTGACGAACCCGCGGAGCTTGCCCTCGGCGTCCTGATACTGGCCGATGATCCGGTCCTCCCAGAGGCCGCTCGGCCGGGTCCACGCGGCGCCGGGAACGTTGAGGATCGTGTAGCCGGTCCCGTCCCACAGGAACCCGTGCTGGGGATATCCCGGCGCCGCGGTGCCGTCCGCAAAGGCGCCCACGACCCGGCCTCCGAACACCGCGGTGGCCTGCGTGTAGGTGGATCCCGGCGGGTCGAGCGTGACGAAGTTCGTGCCGCGCCACAGGAATCCATGGCTGACGGCCCCGACATTGTAGATGCCGACCACCTCGGAGCCGTGCAGGCCGGCCACCCAGGTTCCGCTGGAGCCGGGCGGATTCACGGGTGTGAAAGTGAGGCCGTCCCAGAAGAAGCCGCGGCTGATTCCGGCTCCGCCCACGACTTCAACGTAGTCGCCGGCCACATTGGCCCCGCTGATTGCCCGTGGCCAGGTGCCGGGAGAACCCAGCGCGTCAAATCGGGTGTAGGCCGAACCGTTCCAGAGGAAGCCATGGATGTAGGTGGCCGCGTCCCGGTAGTGTCCCACCACGAGGTTTCCGCTAATTCCCACCGCGTAAACGTCACGGACGGACCCCGGCGGAATCAGGTCAACGGAAGTGGCGCCGTTCCAGAAGAAGGCCCGTTCCTTGTAATCAACCGCGGGATCGATGGTGTATTGGTATCGCCCGACGACATGGCCACCGCTGGTGCCGCGGACCACGATCTGCCACCCGTCGGGCTTGCCTACCGGCTTGAATCCGGACTCATCCCAATAGAAGCCCCGGATGATATACCCACGGTCCACATAGGAACCGGCGATCCCCTGGCCATCAATAGCGGTGGGGTTGGTTTCCCGGGCATTGGGATAGTCCAGACTTTGGAAGGTCAGTCCGGCTGCTGCGAGAGCGGGCGGACAAACCAGCGCCAGCCACCGGGTGGCCCGCACGCATCGTCGTCGCAACATGGTCATAGATCGGTCCTCTTCACCCGGGCGGGGGCAACTGCGCCGGCTCCCCCCTGCTCGTGGCTTCACCTCCATCAGTCGCCCCAATTCCCGGCGCGGCTAGGCTGAACTTGGTGAACGGCGCGGGGAACTTGGCTTATGACGGGAAACTTCTGGCAACCCGCGGAAGGTTGGGACCGCGGCGTTGCCGCGCTGCCGGAGGTTGGCGGTCCATTTGTAGCCCGGCTGGGCGGCCCCGGACGACTATGCGTATAAACACGTATTGTTATCGGTGAGCCGGTGGGAAAGGCTGCCGGCGGAACAATTCAATTGGCTTAACTATGGCAACGCTCATCAATCATTGGATGTCTTGGGAAGGCGGCGTGGATCTCGTCGCGGTGACCCAACCCGGCCTCACCATGCCCAACGTCATCGTGCACGTGGCCCGCATGGTCCACACCCCGGTCGGCTCGGCGCCGGCGGGCATGATCTTCTTCCAGCCGGACCCGACCAAGCCGCCCGCGGTCATGGGCTTCATCTCCTCCGATCCCCACGTCGGCGCCTACTTCGGACCCAAGATTTTCGCCGGCACGCCGTTTGAGAACGCGCCGGTCATCACCGCCCAGATCGAGATCGGCACCCAGGTGGCCGGCGAGGTCAGCGCCAAGATCACGATCGCCGGCCAGGTGTTCCAGACGCGCCTGACGGGCCTGAAGCCCGCGGAACTGATCTCCCGCGCCCCGTCCGCCATGCCGCCGTTCTGGCAGCAGGGAATTGAGTCCGTCGCGTCCGCCGCCGAACTCACGGTCAATGGCGCGCCGGTCCCGATCATCGTGCCGCCCGTCGGCATCTCCGGCGGTCCCGCCGCGGTCTTCGCCCCGGCCGGTGTTTACGCCCGCTGATACAATCCGCCCAACATCGCCTTCCCGTGCGCCTTGTTGTCCTGCTGCTGGCCGGAGTGTTGGCCGGCCGGTTTTCGCCGGTTCACGGCCAACCGGCCGGCAGCAACCCGCGAATCAACCTCGATGACCTGCGCCTCAAGCCGGCGAAACCGGCCGGGGCCGAGGCGGAGATTGAAAAGTCGATCCAGCGACTCGGGCAGGCATTGGCCGAACGAAAGGCGACATCCCCGGAAGGTGGTTGGCCGCCGCTGGTCAAGCTGGCGCAACTGGAACTCATGCGCCGCTGGGCCGACACCGGGCCCGACGCCCAACCGGACAAGGTAACCCCGGCGGACCGTCGCCTGCGCGCGTTGATCCACCAGGTCACCGCCCGGTCGGCGCTGTATCAGGGCAACCTGCTGGAAGCACTGGATGAAACCGCCCGCTGGAAGCAGTGGGCCGTGACCGACGAGGACCACGGCGAGGCGGAGAAGGCGGCCCGGATCGTGCGGGAATGGCCGCAACCGATGTGGGGCGGTTCGGCGGAGGAAACGCAGTTGTTCGAGCGGTTGGTCCGCGGCGAGGCCACTGCGGCCGACGCCACCCAAATCAAAACCTGGGACGACGAGGACGTGCTGACCTTCTGGGGTAAGGTGTGCGTCATCCTGCATTTCTGGTCCCAGAATCAGCCGGAGGCCGGCGCCCGGTTCCGGGAACTGCGCGGTTCCGTTGCAGAAAATCGCGAGGCGACCGACTTCCTCGACAAGTTGCAGCGCAACCACGATCCCGACCAGACCCTCGTGGACAGCGCCAACGCCCTCTGGGCCTGGCGCAATCGGATCAGCGACGTCGCAACCGTGGCAGCCGACCAGATCAACCAGGCCGTGAAGGAAGCCCAGGCCTTCCAGAAGGCCCACCAGGACCGGCTGAATCTCGGTTGGACCAATTCCGCCGCGCTGAAGCCGGCCGAGCGCACCGGGTTCGCCGCTGTGGGCGGCATCTACCTGTTCCAGCAGGCGCGACTCGGTAAGGTCCAGGCCGCCGCCCGCGAGCTTGAGGCGGTGATCCAGTTCAGTTCACCCGAGGTCGTGAAGCTTGCCCTCGCGGTCGTGGAGGAAATGCCGTTCCGGGCTGATTGGTTGAAAGATTCCGACCGGCAGTTCTTTGACGAACTCATCGCCCTCAAGGCCGATACCGCGCGGGCACCCAAGCAGGCGTCGGAGATCTTCAACCAGCGCCGGGAATCGCTGTGCAGCCTGATCACGGCGGCCACCGCGCTGCTCTTCCACGGCCAGGTCAAGGACATGGAAACGGTCCTGGGCGCCGTCGCCAGTTACGCGACCGTCCAACCGCAGGCGAAGGAATTGGTCGCCGAGCTCCGCGCCCTGGGCCAGGAACGGATCGGCGTGGAAAAGGCCGGCACCGACAAGACGTTGGCCGGGTTCCGCGCCCGCGTGGCGCCGGAACTGGGCAAGAAATTCACGGCCGCCTTGGCTGTGCCCGCCCGGTGGCCGGCCGTGCGCTTGGGGGACCTCCGCAAGGAGATCAGCGCGGTCGAGTCGGAGCTGTCGATCCAGCAGACTCTGAACACGGCGGCGCAAATTTCCCCGGTCTTGCCCGCGGAGCAGAAACGGCGGTCCGAGGCCACGGGGCGAGACGCGGTTGCCGCGCTGGAAAAGCGCCTCGCGGCGTTGCGCGCGGAACACGAACGGCTCAAGGCGGAGCTCGGTCGCTGAACGGTCGCGCATTGGTTCAGGCAATGCCCGGCGCCCATTTTCGATTCACGCAGCCGCGGCGAACGCGGGTAGCGTTCCTCCGTGAAATTGAACCTGCGCAAATCAACCCTCCTCGGCGGCGCCATCGGTCTCGCCGACGGACTCGCCTTCGTCACGTGCTTCCATACCGGCCTGGACTTCCTCACGCCGATCCTGATCTGGCCGGCGCTCCCGGGCTGGTGGGTTGCCCGGTTCGTATCGGACTGGGTTCCGGAAGGGATCGCCTGGAGCCTGGGGGTCCTGGCGCTGGCCCTGCTGGGAACGTTGGTGGGCGGGACGGTTGGCCTCCTTTTCCGCCTGATTCGGCCCGGCGAGTCCCGGATTTGACCGGGCAATGTCCTTCACGGATCCAGCCGCGGCGGTCCCTGGAAACGCCGACGTTCCAGCGCGAACCAAACCACGATCATCACCGCTGCCGTCCCGCCCAGGATGGGCAGGGCCTGTTGGTTCGGCGGCTGGACCCCGATCACCAGCAGGAACAGGCAACCGAGCGTCGCGACCACGGCCAGCGGCTTGAACGCGGCGCCAAGTTGGAACGGGCCGAAACGGGTCCATGAACGACCGTGTGCCCGGAACCCGGCCGCCACCGGCAGCACGTAGCTCACGTAGAGGAAGACGGTGCCGACGGCCGCGATGGTTTCGTAACGCAGCAGCACGACCAGCGCGACGGAACCCAGCGCCGCCGTCCAGACGGCGACAGACGGCGATTGGGTGCGCGGATTCACCCGGCGCAATGCGGCGGACCAGGGGAGCCCGCCGTCGCGGGCAAACGCATAGGCCATGCGTGAGGCGGACGTGAGCGCGGCCAGCCCGCAAAGGTATTGCGTGAGCACGATGCCGGTGAGCAACGACTGGGCGAAGCCGTTACCCAGGGCCGACCGCATGATCCAAGGGACGATTTCAAAGCCCTTCGTAGCACCGGCCTTCAGGTCGGGCATCGCCAGCAGCAACGCGGCGATCATCACCCAGCCAAACACCGCGGAGACGGCGACCGAACGGAGGATGCCGCGCGGGACGTTCCGGGCCGCGCCGACGGTTTCCTCCGAGGTGTGGGCCGAAGCGTCGAAACCGGTGATCGTGTAGGCCGGCAGCAGGAAGCCGAGGCAGAACAGCCACGCGAGGTTGGGTTGCCGGGGAAACACCGCGGTGCCTTCGGGCAACCCGCTGAAGTTGGTGAAGGTCCACAGGCGGGACCATTCGAAGCGCTGCGTCGTCACCAGCAGGGCGCCGGTTAGGATCGCCGCGATTGCCAGGATCAGCCAGCCGCTGAAGTCGGTGAGCTTGGTCGTGAGCCGGATGCCGTAGTGGTTCAGCAACGCCTGCGACAACGTCACCAGCACCACGGCGAACGTGCGCACCGCGGCGGCCGAATCCGCCGGGGGCGACCAGTCGAAGGCGGCGGTCGCGAAGTCGTAGGTGCCCGTGTTGATGGCGGCGAGCACCGTGATCAGGCCGGCGAGGTTGAACCAGGCGGTCACCCAACCGCAGGCGCGTCCGCCCAGCAGGCTGCCCCAGTGATAGAGCCCGCCGGCGGTCGGGAACGCGCTCGCCACCTGGCCCATCGTGCCGGCCACGCACAGCGAGAAAAGGCACACCAACGGCCACCCCAGCCCAAGGCTCGCCCCGCCGGCGCTGTTGTAGCCCACGTGGAACGACGTGATGCCGCCCGCGAGGATACAGATGATCGAGAGCGAGATGGCGAAGTTCGAGAATCCGCTCATGCGTCGGGCCAGCTCCGGCTGGTAACCGAGCTGGCGGAGCAACTGTTCGTCGTCAGGGGAGGAGGGATGCGACATGGCGGCGGCGCAAGGCCGGCGCACCGTAGGCCCGGTGGCCGACGCCGTTAATCCCCTTTTCCGGAGAACTTCGGCAAACGGCCGGTTGCACGGGCGCCCGCCACCGGGGCGCCCTAGTTCGTCGCCCAGGCCGCCCGCAGGCAGCGGAGGAAATTGCCGTGGGCGAGGCCGAGGATGTCGGCATCGGAATAACCTCGTTCCCGCAGGGCGGTCAGGACCAACTGAAGATCGGCGATGGACTGGAGGTCCTGCGGTGTCTGTTCGGTGCCGAATCCGCCATCGAGATCCGAGCCGAGGCCGACGTGCGCCGCGTTGCCGGCCAACTGGCAGATGTGGTCGATGTGCTCGACGATCTTCGCGACCTTCAGTCCGGTGCCTTCGGGCGTCGTCACGCCGCGTTGCCAGCCGGGAATCATCATCCACGCATCGAACACCGCGCCGAGCACACCGCCGCGGGCGATGACCTCGCGGATCTGTTCGTCGCTCCACTGGCGATTATGCGGCACGAGCGCGCGGCAGTTCTGGTGACTCGCCCACACCGGACCATCCCAGAGCTTCATGGCGTCCCAGAAGGCGTCGTCGCACAGGTGCGTGGCGTCGAGGATGATTCCGAGCCGGCGCATCTCATGCAGCAGTTCGCGTCCGCGCTCGTTCAGGCCGCCGGTGGCGTTGGTGCCATTGGCGTAGATGCCCGGACCGTAATGGGCTGGTCCGACGGCGCGCAGGCCGTAACCCCAGGCGCGTTCCAGATGCGCGAGCGTGACCAGCGAATCGGCGCCTTCGAGCGACAGGATGTAGCCCACCGGAAGCTTCGAGTTTGAAGTTTCAGGGTTTTGATTGGTCCAAGCCAGTAGGTGGGCTTCGAGCTCAGCGCAGTTCCGGATTGGCGTCATTTCGCCGGCCTCTTCCATTCCCCGATACCAAGCGAGCTGCGCCTGCGTCATGGCCCACGCCTGCGCGGGCGAACACCAGCCGGCGACGGGACTCCAGGCGTTGTGTTCGACCCGGGCAATCTGCGTGGCGACGCACAGGCCGGTGTTCCCGCGGCGCAGCTCCGGCAATGACACGGTCGCGCGCCCACGGTCAGGCTTGTCCTTCAGATGGGCTTCGGCGGCGCGGAGATCGGCGAGCGAACGCGTGAGGTCGCGGTTCCATTCGACCGCATTCATCGCGAGGTCGAGGTGCGCGTCGAAGATGAAGGGAGAGTTCATGGAAGATGGATCAGCAATTTGGGCCGACTTACCGAAGGATGCCGCGGGACGCT
>JBEISV010000431.1:0-4258 GCA_040375265.1 Verrucomicrobiales bacterium | reverse complement strand
GGGGTCACGAAGAAGCCCTCCGTCATCACGTAGCCCCGCTTGCCGCTGACCCAGCCGATCACCAGCGCCCCGACGAGGAGCACCACGCTGCGGCCCAGTGCCGCCTCGTGCACCGCGCGCCGGAGGGCGGGCCCGACCGAACCGCCCGGCCCCAAGTTGCCCAGCCGGCCCAGCACCACGCCCACGATGATGGCCGGCGCCTCCATCACCGCCAGGAACGCGGTCGCGTAGTCCTCGTAGGGCGTGTTCACCTGCTTCAGGAAATTGGTCGCGGCGATGAAGGTGACGGCGCTGACCGAGCCGTAATGGGCGCTGATCGCCGCGGCGTCGGCCGGTGAAAGCCGGCCGGCAAAACGCAGCACCGGATAGGTCCAGAGCGGGATCACGGCGCCCAGGCCCAGCGCCGCCAGGGCGGGCAACCAGATGGTGCCCAGCCCGGCTTCCCGGATCGCGACGCCGCCCTTGAAGCCGATCGCCACCAGCAGGTAGATGGTCAGCGTCACATAGAGCGGCTCGGGCAGCTTCAGGTCGCTCTTGGCCACGGTGGCAAACACCCCGAGCGCAAAGAACAGGACCGCCGGGGAAAGCAGGTTGGCCGTGAGGGCCGGAAGCAGGTCGAGATTCATTTCGCCGCGTCGCCCGGAATCCAGCTTCCGGCGGCGCGGCGGCAAGGGTGGCGGAGGAATACGCCCGGCGCAAACGGCCTACTTTTCCTGCGGGTAGAGCAGCACGCGGTCGTGCACGAGCAGGACCAGGTCGTTCTTCCCGTCGCCGGTCACGTCGGCCACCACCGCCTCGCGGGGCTCCGAAGCCTCGTTGCGGCGCTGGCGGAACGTGCGCTCCTCGAACACCGGCCAGCGGTTGCCCGGCGTGAGCTGGTGGGGCGGCTCGAACACCACCAAGTCCACGTAGGCGCGGACGGTTTCGAGGAACACCAGGTCCTTGCGGCCGTCGCCGTCGAGGTCGCCGCTGGTCACGTCGCGCAGGAAACCGTCCTTGATCGGCGTCTCGTAGCCGTCGAGTTCGGTGAATTCCCACTGCTCACCCGAGAAGCGTTTCCAGGCGACCGAGTTGCCGCCGAGGAAGGCGATCGTGTTGGCCTCCTTCGTGCCCAGGCCGATCGGGGCGAGGCCGGTGAAGTCGGTCACGGGCAGCTCGACGGTCTTCGCCACCTTCCAGACGCCGTTGGCGTCGCGCTCGCTGACGGTCAGCGCCTTGCGGTCGGCATCCAGCAGGAACAGGAGCGGGCTCTTGCTGCCGGGCTGCGCCAGCGTGGCCGCGGCGACGATGCGGGAACTGCTGGAGGCGCCGTTGATCTGTTCGCGCACAGTGAAGCTCCACGTGGCTTTCTCGCCGCCGTCCGAGGTCAGGACGACCGCGCGGAGGAAGTTCTTCTGGGCCAGCAGCAGCTCCTGCTTGCCGTCGCCGTCCACGTCGGCCAACGCGAGCCACGGCTGGTCGCTGGTGCCGCCGGGTGGGTTCACGTCCACCTCCTCGAACAGGGCCCCTTCCTTCGCATCCTGGCGCTGCACGAGCACCTTGATCTTCTCGTAAGGCGTCAGCACGACGACGTCGGCCAGGCCGTCTTGGTTGGCGTCATGGATCGACACGGAGCTGGGATTGCCCTTGAACGAGTCCGCCAGCTTCTGCGCGGACGCCTTGCCGTCGGCGCCGCGGACGACGAGTTCACGCACGGTCGTGGTCTCTTCCTTGCCGTCCTTGCCGGGCTTCTTGTCCTCGCGCTCGATCAGGGTGACCAGGGAGGCGGCACCCGCCTTGAGGGCGCCGACGGTCATGGCCAGTGGCCGGGCATTGAGCGCGACCAGTTGGGGGAACGGCAGCCGGCCATTGGCGTCGAGCGAGGTCACGCCGACCTGCTTCTCGTCGCTGCTCAGCAGGAACACCTCGGTCTTGCCGTCGCCATTCCAGTCGGCGGCGGCCAGGTCGGTGACACCGGTGAAGGTCGGGAAGGTCTTCGGCGCGGCGAGCGAACCGTCCTTCTGTTGGAAGTGGACGAACAACTGCCCGCCGTCGGGATCGGCCACGAGCAGGTCCTGCAAACCGTCGCCATCCAGGTCGGTCCACAGCAGGCCGCGCCGTGCCTTGTCGGTGCGCTGGAGCGGGAGGATGGAGAATTGGCCGTTCTTGAGCCCGCCCACGAGCGTCTCGGCCGGCTTGCGGGTGAACTGCGACAGCGCGGCCCGGCCCGACTTGGCGGCGATGGTGATCACCTCCGTGCGATGGTCCCCGTCCAAGTCGTCGGCCCAGTAACTGCGGATCGGCGGCAGCGTGAGGTGGACTTCCGGCTCAAACTGCCCGGCGGCGTTCTGGAGCCGGAAGCGGAACGGGTTCGCGTTGTCCCAGTTCACCAGCAGCAGGTCGTCGCGTTTGTCCCCGTCGAGGTCGAGCACCTGCACCGCCTTGGCGCTGCCGACGTAGGGCAACTTCTCGGGCTCGGCCAGCGTGCCGTCCGCCTGCTGGCGGATCAGGTAAAGATGCTTCTCGGCCAGCAGCAGCAGGTCGGTGCGGCCGTCGGCGTTCACGTCGCCCGTCGTCAACGCGTTGTAGTCCGGCAGGCCATCGTCCAGGGCGAAGCGTTTCGGCTGCGACCAGCCGTTCGTGCCTTGGTTGAGCTGCACGATCAGCTCCTTGGGATCGCCGTAGTAGGCCAGGTCGGTGCGCGTGTCGCCGTTCAGGTCGGCCAGCGCGAGCGAGGTGATGCGTTTCTCCGACGAGATGGAATCCACCCGGAAACGGGAATCCGCCGGCAGCTCGTTGATGTCCCGGCGGCCGATCTTCTCGGGCGTGGTCGGGGCGTTGGTGTTGCCGGTGCGGTTGTAGAGCAGGTTGATCTTCGAGCGGCCGTTGTTGACGACCACCACGTCCTTGAGCCCGTCGCCGTCCATGTCGGACACGTGGAGGAAGGCGACGCCGAAATCGATGGGGAACACCTCGGGACCGGCAAAGCCAAAACGGTTGGTGGCGGACCCGGCGGACAGCGTCAGCGCGGCGGCCGACGCCACCCACGGCAACAGGACACGGAGCAACATGCGGCGAGAGTGCTGGAAGTTTGGCCGAGAGCAAGGCGCGGCGCGGGCCGAAGCGGCGCGGGCCGAAGCCCGGCTGCCACGCCGAGGACCCCGGCGAAAGAATTGGGCTGCATGGCCACCCGGTTCCGCGCTACCTCCGTGGCCTCGCCATGCGCCACCCAGCCCCGCCTCCCGGTCCCCGCCCGCCTTGGCCGCGGTTCCGCCTCGTCGCCCAGCGGTTGCTCCGCCCGGTGTTCTGGCTGTGCGCCCTGGGTTGGCTCGCGCTGCCCGCGGCGGCCACCCCGCTTGCCGGCACGCGGCCGAACATCCTGCTCGTGATGACCGATGATCAGGGCTACGGCGAACTGGGCTGCCACGGCAACCCGGTCCTGAAAACGCCGAACCTCGACCGCCTGCATGCCCAAAGCCTCCGGTTCACCGGATTCCATGTCAGCCCCACCTGCGCGCCCACCCGATCCGCACTGCTGACCGGCCGGCATGAGTTCCGCAACGGGGTGACCCACACGATCTTTGAGCGCGAACGGCTGGATCCGGCGGCCGTCACCGTCGCGCAGGCGCTCCGCGACGCAGGTTACGCCACCGGCATTTTCGGCAAGTGGCACCTGGGCGACGAGGACGCCTACCTGCCCGGCCGGCGTGGCTTCGACGAGGTGTTCATCCACGGTGGCGGCGGTATCGGCCAGTCCTACCCCGGCAGTTGCGGTGACGCCCCGGGAAACCGCTACCACGATCCCGTGGTCTGGCATAATGGGCGGTTCAAGCGCACGCAGGGTTACTGCACCGACGTCTTCCTCGGGCAGGCCGCCCGTTGGATCGGTGAACGCCGCGGGACCGGCCAGCCGTTCTTTGCCTACGTCACGCCCAACGCGCCCCACGATCCCTTCGAGATTCCCGGCGAAGAATGGGCTGCCCCCTACCGCGGCCGGGGCCTCTCGACCAACGCGGTGAACTACTACGCGATGATCGCCCACTTCGACGCCGCGTTGGGCCGCCTGCTCGCACAGCTGGACGACTGGAACCTCGCCACCAACACGCTGGTCATCTTCCTCACCGACAACGGCCATTCCGTTGGTGACGTCTTCAACGCCGGCATGCGCGGCCAGAAAGGCACCCCCTACGAGGGTGGCACGCGCGTGCCCTCCTTCTGGCGGCTGCCCGGACGCCTTCCGGCGGGCACCGATTGTGCCGCGCTGACCGCCCATGTGGAT
>JBEISV010000647.1:0-2156 GCA_040375265.1 Verrucomicrobiales bacterium | reverse complement strand
CCGGTCGCAGAGCCAACCCCAGCCTTTGAGGGTCAGCAGTCCGCCCACGCCGGCGAGCGCCGTCAACATGCCCATGTCCCCGAGGGACCGACCCAGTCCTTGGACGATGAAGACCGGATAGAAAGGCTGACCCAGGTTGAGCAGCAGGCCCCAGACGCCGACGAAGGCGACCAGCTTGAGGTAGTTGAGGCTACGGAACGGCAGGAGGATCTCGCCGAAGTCCGGTGGCACGGTGGCCCGTTTCATCACGGAGTCCGGAAACTTCATCCGCGTCAGGAAAAAGAAGCCGGCCATCCTGGCCAGGCCGGCGGCCGCGAAGATCAGCCCGAAGGTCACGAGGGAGTTTTGCCCCCGGTCTGCCAGCTTGCTCACTACCAGGACGACGATCAGCGTCCAGAAACCGAACACCAGGTTGCGCCGGCCGAAGAAGCGGCCGCTGAGCCGGGCGGGAACCAGTTCCGAGATCGCCGCGGACCAAGTCACCGCGCCCAGGCAATTTGCCATCGTCGCCACCGTGAGAATAATCATGAACGTCACGTCGCGCGCGTGTTCCGACAGGAACGGCAGTGTCGAGACGAAGGCCCAAGGGAAGGCGTTGAAGATGAACGTGAGCGCGAGGATCTGGTAGAGCGACAGCCGGCCGCGGAGCCAGGTGGCCATGGGAGGCAACACCAGGTTGCACAGGTGCGGCAGCGCGGCCATGAAGCCGATCGCCGTGGGGCCCCAGCCCAGCGTGGCAGCGGCGAAGGCGATGACGAACGAGAAGCTCGGCAACGTGAGGTTCAGCATCGGGACGCTGAAACACGCCTCGACGGTCGAGTATTTCAGGGACAGCAGCAGTTCGCGATGGCGGAGCCGGCTCATGGAGCGCCGGGGAAGCGGGCGCGGGGAAACGCTTCGCCATCGGCGCCTCGTCGGTCAAGCGGGCCGAAGGCAAATGAAACGCCCGCCATTTCGGGAAATGGCGGGCGTGGTCCTTCGGGCTGGGATCAATTCGCCCGCTTGGCCCGATAGAACCGTTTCGCCTGCCCGCTGAGCGGCGACGGATCGATGACGAGTTGCGTCGTGTTGGTGAGTGTGACGGAACTCAGCGGCAGCCAGACTTCGGGCGCCAACGCGGTGGCATATTCCACCAAGTAGCTGGTGCCCACGTTGCCGGCCACGGTTACGCCGGCGTAGGTGTCCAAGGTCACGGTCGGCCCCGGGTTAGCCGGAGTGCCCGGGGTGATGAGGAACGTGTTGGCGCGGGCGCCGAAATTGCCGTTGCCCGGCGTGGCCCCGCCGGCCACGAGAATCCGGCCGTCCGGCAGCAGGGACAGGCTCGCGCCGCTGATCTCGTAGTCCGCGGGGAACTCTATCACGCCCGACAAGGCCGCGGTCGCGCCGGTCGTCAGGTGGATCGTGCGAATCTGCGCGCGCGGGGGCGTGAACCCGGGCAGATAGGCGAAGACGTAGGCGACTCCGTTCGGCCGGTCGATCATTGGATTGTAGAGGAAGACCTCCGCCTGCGCATCGGGCAGGGCAGGGGTGGTGATCAGACGCGTGAACGCCCCGGTGTCCGCATTGAACAGGACGAAGCCTTGCTCCGTTTTGCCCTCCAATGGCCGCGTCATCGGCAGCAGGAAACGGTGCCCGTCTGGCAGGCGCAGATCCTCGATGGCTACGACCGACGAAAAGCTCGGACCCACGGTCCAGCCCGGATCGTCGGCCCACAGTTCATCGCCCAACTTCGTAAACGTGTTGTTGGCGACGGAATACAGCTCCGGCGTCGCCTTCAGCGCGCTGCCGGTCGGCGTAATTCCGCCAACCACCACGGCGTCGCCATCCGCTTTGGGCAACACCGCGGCCCCCGAGCGGGCCAGGTTCAGCGGCCCGGTCGCCACCGACACGCCCGTCGCCGGATCATGCAGTTCGCCCACGGTATGCGCGTCGTTGTGGTTCCACCACGCCCCGGCAAGCAAAACCTTGGCGCCGGTCAACTGGGCCGAGCCGGACGCCGCGCGGAAGCGGACCAGCGTCTTGCCACCCGTGTAGAAGTTGCCGGTCGTCGGGTCGAACGTCTCGATCGTGTCATACGCCGGGATGCCCAGCGAAGACGAACCGCCGGCGATGAAGTAGGTGCCGTCCGCCAGCCGGGCGAAGGCCGGCGCGTCGTG
>JBEISV010000467.1:0-3847 GCA_040375265.1 Verrucomicrobiales bacterium | reverse complement strand
GGTCATGGCGGAAGCAAAGGCCCGGGCATTCCGACGGTCAAGGCACCAACGGGGAATCTATCGCGTCGCAGTCTGGGCATTGAGCCAAACAACGGGACCGAGGCCGCACCGGAACCGCACGGGCCGGCGCCAGTCGCGGGTCGTCAGGTTGGCGTGAACGTAGCGGGCGGGGAGGGGCATGGGGACGAAGGCCTAAACTCAACGAACGATTATCACGCGCTCAGCAACCACAGGAACCATCATCCAGCCCAAGCCGGACGCTATTTTCCGGTAACACCAGCCATGGAATATTGCCGAACTCGGGACTGCGCCATGTCGGCAAGCCGCTCCACATCGGCCTGGTCACGGAAGCCATGGAGAGGAAGCCAGTGGAAAATCTGGTCGTTGGGATAGAAGAGGAAGCCGGCTGGAGTGCGGATGACGGTGGCGATCATGCTCCAACTAGTCTCCGCATTGCTGAGTGAAGTTTTGGTAACCAACCGGTCGGACGAAATCTGCCACTCCAAGTCCATGTCTTTATCTGGCCGTTTTGAAAAGTGCCTGACGGTTGTCGATCGCATGATCAACGGGAACACCAGCGAGAGGGCACCCACGACCACCAGATACGGGCCAAGCCAAGAGGAGCTGTCTTTCAGCATGACGGCGATTCCCGCGGGAATGCCAGCCAGACCACAAAGCCGAATAGCGCGAAGGAAGCGTCCTCTGCGCGCGTAGCGCAGGTGCATCCGCTGGGCAGTGAGCAGCTCTTGGACAGTCCACCTGAAGTTGATGATGACTGGTGAGTCCATGGCGTAGGTGCGAGTCAATTCTGGCCTTGTGCCGGCGGCGAGCAGTTATTCCTTCGGCGATGTCCCGGCAGATCCCCCATTTTCACTGATTGGGAAATTCACCCCCGGCAAAACCTCGCAAACCCGCCGCCCAACAGCTCCGTCGCGTCGCGCTGGATCTCGGCGTCGGTCACCGGCCAGCCGGCGGCTTCGAGGGTTTCGTATTTGCGGGCGAGGCAGCGGCCGATCAGGGCGCGTGAGTGCTGCCACTTGTAGATGAGTTGGTCGAGCACGCGGGCGTCGCTGTGCTGCGGGGTGAAGCTGGTGCCGAGCAGTTCCAGCCGCATGGTGGTGATCTCCTCGATGAGCTGCGGCGTGTTGGTGAACCACCAGCAGCCGAACGGATGCAAGTTCCGGAACTTCCGGGCGAGCACCACGAGTTCATGCTGGTTCTCCCGCGCCAGGCAGGTGACGGCAAAGCGGTTCGCCGGGTTGGCCGCGCAGAGGTTCTGGAGCGCGGTCAGGTCGCTGCGGCCCACGCCGTCGCCGGCCATGCGGAGGAGCGGGTTCACGGCGCGTTTCACGCCCATCATCAGCGCGAAGGGTTGGCCGTGGTCGCGGCAGTGCGGCAGCACGGCGTGGTCGATGAGCCACGCGGTGTCGCCGGCGGCCGGGTAGCTGAAGGTCGGAGGCAACGACACCATGCAATAGCCCGCGCCATACTTCCGCGTGTAGCCGGCCAGGAAGCGGCGCACCTCGTCGGCGGTGGCCTGGTTCAGCTCGTTGCCGACGGCATAACCCCAGGCGCGCAGCCGCGGGGCGGCCTCGGTCCAGCCGAGGATCAGCGGGTCAATGCGCAGGGCGCCGCGGAAACGGGCATCGCGCGGCAGGTTGGCGTTCCAGTAGGCGCGTTCCTCGTCGTCGAATGGCGAGTTGGTCATGCCGATCGAGGTGACATTTGCCAGCGACAGGACCCGTTCCACGAAGTCAGCCGGCTTCCAGGCGGCGAACCATTTCCGCAGCGACGCGAGGTCATGTTTGCGCGGCTCAATCCCCAGCGCATTCAGCGTGGTGAGCACGCCGCGGCAGGCTTCGGACACCGGCGAATGTTCGACGAACAGGGCGTTCCAAATGAACTCCGCCTGCTCGGTCTTCGAGGCGCTCCAGAAGCGGTCGAACGGCACGTCCATCTGCCGGAAGGATTCGCTGACGAGGTAGTGGTAGGTAAGCTGTTCGTCGATGCCCCAGCTCAGCAGCGAGCTGAACGCGGGATCGTAAAGGTGCGTATGGATGTCATGCACCGGCGTGGCGGCCAGGATGCGTTCCACGCGGGCGGACAGCGGGGCGGACGAAGACATGGCCGGAGTTCAAAGTTCCGGATGCGAAGTGCAAAGGGGAAAGTTGTCCCGCTGCCGCTCGACTTCGCGGGACCGTGACGTAGCTTCCGCCCGCCAATGGACACGCTGAAGCTGACGCTGGGGCATTCGCCGGATCCGGATGATGCCTTCATGTTTTACGGACTCGCCAAGGGGCTGATCGCCACCCCGGGGCTGGAGTTCGAGCACATCCTCCAGGACATCCAGACCCTCAACGAACGGGCCACCCGCGGCGAACTCGACATCTCCGCCATCAGCATCCACGCCTACGCCTACGTGGCCGACACCTACGCGCTGCTGCCCAGCGGTGCGAGCATGGGCGACGGCTACGGCCCGATGCTCGTCGCGAAGACGAAGTTCGGCCGGGAAGAAATCCGGAAGCTCCGCATCGCCGTGCCCGGCACGATGACCAGCGCCTTCCTCGCCCTTCAGTTGTGGCTCGGCCGCCGGGCGGAGGATCTCAACTGCATCGTCGTGCCGTTCGACCAGATCTTCGACGCCGTGAAGCAGGGCAAAGCCGACGTCGGCCTGATCATCCACGAGGGCCAACTCACCTTTGCCAACGAGGGCCTCGTGGTCTGCGAGGACCTCGGCGTGTGGTGGGGCCGCGAGAACGACGGCCTGCCGCTGCCGCTCGGGGGCAACGTCATCCACAAGCGCCATGTCCCGGCGCTTCGCAAGCGGGTCAGCGACATCCTCACCGCCAGCATCCAGTTCAGCCTCGACCACCGGCCCGACGCGGTGGCGCACTCCATGCGCTGGGCGCGCGACATGGGCATGGACCTCGCGGACAAGTTCGTCGGCATGTATGTGAACCACTGGACGCTCGACTACGGCGACCGCGGCCGGGACAGCATCCTGCGCTTCCTCAGCCGCGGCCACGCCATGGGCATCGTCCCCAAGGTTTCCGGCCTCGAATTTGTGAAATAGTTCCCGTAGGAGACGAGGTCACGAGTCTCACACTTGGACGCGCGCTCAGCGCAACCGCACCGCGACCTCGCCCTCGTAGCGCCGGACGAAGTAGCCGGCGCGTTCCAGGAAGAGCACGCCCAGCCGTAGCGGTGCCTCGTCCGCATGGCTGTAGGCAGCTTTCGCGAGGGTCACGAGCGAGTCCACCGGCTGCTCGTCCGCCGCCGTCAGCAACATGCCGGGACGCAGCTTCGCCGCCTCGGCCGGGCCGCCCCGCTCGACCGTCTCCACGGCGAATCCGTTCGGCGTCTCGCGCACGGTGAAACCGGCCCGCTTGCGCAGCAGGGCGTTGTTGAAGAAGACCCGTTCGTCGATCAGCCGGAGCTGGGCGTCACGGTTGCCGCCCTGGCGTCGCAGCCGCAGGCGGACCTCCCGCTTGTCCTTGGCGGTGGTGAGGACCCGATTGAACTCGATGAGGCTGCCCGGCGGCTGGCCATTCACCTCGAGGATGGTGTCGCCGGCCTGCAGCCCCGCCTGGGCCGCAGGACTGCCGGGTTGGACCAATTGGACGGTGAGCGGCCGCGACGCCGGCTTCAGCTTGGCTCCAAACCAATAGCCGTTCACCGACTCACCGCTCAGCATCTCGGCCAGCGCCTCGTTGACGCGCCGGATTGGGATGGCAAAGCCGATGCCTTGGCTGTGGCCGGGATTGAGCACGGCGACGTTCAGGCCGATGAGTTCACCGCGGAGGTTCACGAGCGGCCCGCCGGAGTTGCCCGGATTGATCGCCGCGTC
>JBEISV010000433.1:0-4237 GCA_040375265.1 Verrucomicrobiales bacterium | reverse complement strand
GTCGGCGGGTCCGTCTTCAACTCGGCCTGGATGGATCCGCAGGAGCAGGGCGACCTGACCTACGGCGTCGAGCAGAAGCTGCCGGTGATGGGCAAGGAAAAGGCCATGCGCCAACTCGCCGAAGCCGAGGCTGCGGTGACCACCGAGGCGGCCGACGCGCAGTTCCAGGAGATGCGTCGGGACTTGGCGAAGGCGCTGTTCGCCGCCGCGCTGGCCGAGGAGACGCTCCGGCTGGGCGAGGAAGACCTCGCGTGGGCCGGCCAGGCGGTGACCGCCGCGGAAGCGCGTTACGGGACGGGCATGGGCTCACAGTTCGAGGTGCTGCGGTTGCAGTCGGAACGGGCCCGCCGGGCGGCGCAGTTGGGCAATGAACGTAGTCAGGTCGAGGCCCGGCGCAGCGACGTGAACCGGCTGCTGGGCCGGGAACCGCTCTCACCGCTGGCTTACCTGAGCCTGCCGGCGCTGGCCGAGCCGGTGGCGTTTTCAACCAACCTGCTGCGCTTCGCCCTGAGCTACGAACCCCGGCTCAAGGTGCAGGGCCGGATGCGGCGTTCCGCCGAGGCGGCGACCGAGGTTTCCCGGCGCGCGGGCCGGCCCGACGTGAGCTTAGGCGTGGACGGCCTGAACTACAGCGGCGACGGCGGCTTCCGGCAGGGCATGTTCACCCTTCGGGTCAGCCTGCCGTGGTTCAACCGCGCCAACTACCGCCGCGACCAGCAGCGCGATCGAGCCCGGCTTGGGGCGGCGATCGAGGAGCAGGCCGCGATGACCCTCGACGTGCAGAACGAGATTCATCACCTGACTGTCGAGATCGCCGCGGCCCACCGCGAGGCCATCGCCCTGCGGGACGAGGTGATCCCCCGCGCCGAACAGGCCTTCGCCGCCGCGCACGCTGGTTGGAGCAACGGCCGCGGCATGTTGAATGACGTGCTCGAAGCCCGCCGGATGATCCTCGATTCCCGGCGGATGCTGGCCCGGGCCATCACCGAGGAATGGTCCGCCATGAGCGAACTCGTGCTCTGCTGCGGGCTCGGCGACCTCGAAGCCCTGGAAATGCTCGCCCGCAAGCCGGCTGCCCCTGCCGGGCCGGTTCCCACCCAACCCTGACCCCGCGTCCCGATGAAAACATTTTCCCTGTTCCTGCTGCTGGCCCTCGCGGCCCTGGCCGGCTGGTTTGCCGGCACCCGTTCGCCTTCCGCCCACCCTGGTTCCGCCGCGCCGAATGCGAACGGCGAACGACGGCCCAAGTTTTACCAGTCGGCCATGCACCCGTGGATCAAGTCGGACAAACCCGGCAAGTGCACGATCTGCGGCATGGACCTGACGCCCGTCTACGAAGGCGACACGGAGCTGAGCGCCGCGGCCGGCCTGGTCACGCTCAGCTCCAATCAGTTGACCGTCATCCACGTTGCGACCGAACCGGTCCGGCGCGCGGCCATCGCCCGCACGCTCCGGGTCGCCGGAACCATCGACGACAACGACCAGCGGCACCGGTTTCTGTCGGCGTCCGTGGACGGCCGGGTGGATCGGCTGTTCGTCAACCAGCTCGGCGCCGAGGTCGTGGCCGGGCAGCCTTTGGCGGCGGTTTACAGCCCGATGCTCCTCACGGCCGTGCGGGAGTTTCTCGCGGCCCGTTCGGCGCCCGGCGGCGGCTTGGCGACGGCCGCCGCGTTGCGGTTGCGTCAGCTCGGCCTGGCCGAGGACCAAATCGCGCAACTGCCGACGAACTTCGGTTCGAACCAACTCACGGTGGAACTGCTCGCGCCCATGACCGGCACGGTGGTGGCCAAGGACGTTTACGCCGGCCAATATGTGAAGGAGGGTGACAAGCTCTTCGAACTCGCGGACTTCGGCTCCATGTGGTTCGTGTTCGACGCCTACGAACGCGACCTCGCGTGGCTGAAGCCGGGACTGCCGGTTGAGGTTTCGGCGCCGTCGTTGCCGGGACGAGTCTTCACCAACGTCATCGCGTTCATTGATCCCAACCTCAAGGACGACACCCGCAGCGCGAAGGTGCGCGTCGAGCTGGCGAATCCGTTGGTCGAGGAGGGCGGCCAATCTCGCCGCCTCATCCGGCACCGGGCTTTCGCCGATGGCCGGGTGCGGGTGGAAACGGCGCCGGTGCTGGTGGTCCCGCGTTCGGCGGTCCTGTCGCCCGGCGGCCAGGCCGTGGTCTATGTCGAGCGCGGCAATGGTGCGTATGAGCAGCGGGCGGTCAGCCTCGGCCGGTCCGGCGACGACGTGTGGGAAGTCTCAGCTGGGCTCGCCGAGGGCGAACGCGTGGTCACCCGCGGCAATCTGCTGTTGGATTCGCAAGCGCAGCTCAATGCCGACGTGAGCGCAGCCGCGTCCCCATCGGGCACGATCACGAACGCCCCGGCCCTCCTGCCGGCGCAGCAGGCAGCCGTGCGCGAGTTCCTCCTGCTGGCGGACCGCCTCCGCGACACCTTGGCGGCGGACAACCTCGCGGCCTACAACGCCGCCGGGCCGCCGCTGCGGGCCGGCTTGCCGAAGCTGGGGGCCGCGCTGCGGGAGGCCGGCGGATGGGACGTCGCCTTGGCGCGGCTTGAAGCCGCGGCGCAGCTCGAAACGGCGCCGAGCCTCGAAGTGGCCCGCCGACAGTTCCACACGTTCAGCGACGAGGTCGTCGCGTTGGCGAAGCGTGTGCGCGCCGGCGGCGGATTTGCCGACCTGCGGGTATTCCAATGTCCGATGACGAAGAAGTCGTTCCCCGGCGCACCGGCGAGGGCGGAGTGGCTGCAATTCTCCGCGCCGGTGCGGAATCCCTACTTCGGCGCCGAGATGCTCGATTGCGGGACGGAGGTGAAGCCATGAAAGCCATGCGTCGGCAATGCCGTAGCGCAGACTGGCAGTCTGCTGTGTCGCGGATTGGCAATCCGCAGGCTCAAGTCGCGGTCAAGGCCCGGCCGACTGCCAGTCGGCGACACAGCAGGTTGGCAACCTGCGCTACCCGCCGGGTCACGGGCTCACTCGTTACCGGGAGGCTCCCATGATCTCCCGCCTCATCGAATGGTCGCTGAAGAACCGCTTCCTGGTTCTCTGCGGTTCGTTGCTCCTCGTCGCGTGGGGCGTGAAGTCCGTCTATCGCACGCCGGTGGATGCGATTCCCGACCTTAGCGAGAATCAGGTCATCGTCTTCGCCGACTGGATGGGCCGGTCGCCGCAGGAGGTCGAGGACCAGGTGACGTATCCGTTGTCCGTGAACCTCCAGGGACTCGCCGGCGTGAAGACCGTGCGCGCCACCTCGATGTTCGGGTTCTCGCTCGTGACCGTCATTTTCGAGGACAAGGTGGACAACTACTTCGCCCGTTCACGCGTGCTGGAGCGGCTCAACTTGCTCACCAGCCAGATGCCGGCGGGCGTCGTCCCGCAGCTCGGTCCCGACGCGACCGGTCTCGGCTGGATTTACCAATACTACCTTGATGTGGACCCCACGAAGGCGCCCAGCGGCCAGGGCTACGACCTCGGCCAATTGCGCGCGTTGCAGGACTTCTTCGTGCGTTACCAGCTCCAGGGCGTCGGCGGCGTGGCGGAAGTCGGCTCGGTCGGCGGGTTCGTGCGGCAGTATCAGATCGAGGTCAGCTCGACGCGGATGCGGGCGCTGGGCGTGTCGTTGCAGGACGTGATGATGGCCGTCGGCGCGAACAACCTGAACGTCGGCGGCAAGACGATCGAGGAGAACGGCATGGAATTCGTCGTGCGCGGCGTCGGGCTCGTGAAGCAGGTGTCCGACCTCGAAGGCATCGTTCTGATGGAAAAGAATGGCACACCCATCTACCTGCGTGACGTCGCCAGCGTGGAGATCGGCGGCGACTTCCGGCGCGGGGCGCTCGACGTGGACGGCCGCGAAGTGGTCGGCGGCATCGTCGTGATGCGCACTGGCGAGAACGCGATGGAGGTCATCCGCCGGGTGAAGGAGAAGATCGCGCAGCTCAGTCCCAGTCTGCCGCCGGGTGTCACGCTCAAGTCGTTCTACGACCGCAGCGACCTTATTGCGCGCACCATCGGCACGCTGAAACACGCGCTCATCGAGGAAGTCATCCTGGTGACGCTCGCGCACATCGTGTTCCTGTTCCACTTCCGCAGCATCCTCATCGTCACCATCCCGCTGCCGGCCTCGATCCTCGTCTCGTTCATCCTCATGGAGCAGTTCGGCATCAGCTCCAACATCATGTCGCTTTCCGGCATCGCCATCGCCATCGGCGTGCTCGTGGAC
>JBEISV010000220.1:0-7480 GCA_040375265.1 Verrucomicrobiales bacterium | reverse complement strand
CCGCGATGCCGCCGACGCCCCAGCCGACGATGCCGAGACCGTTGATCATCGTGGTGTGCGAATCGGTGCCGACCAGCGTGTCGGGATAATAAACGCCGCCGGCGGACAGCACGCCCTTGGCGAGGTATTCGAGGTTCACCTGATGCACGATGCCGATGCCGGGCGGGACAACCTTGAAGGTGTCAAACGCCTGCATGCCCCACTTCAGGAACTGGTAGCGCTCGCGGTTGCGCGCGAACTCAATCTCCAGGTTCTGCGCGAACGAATCCGCCGAGCCGGCCGCATCCACCTGCACGGAGTGGTCCACGACGAGATCCACCGGCACGAGCGGTTCGATGATCTTGGGATTCTTGCCGAGCTTCGCGACGGCGGAACGCATCGCGGCCAAATCGACGAGCAGCGGCACGCCGGTGAAGTCCTGCAGCACGATGCGCGCGACGACGAACGGGATTTCGGCGGTGCGGGCCTCGTTGGCCTTCCAGTTCGCGAGCTCCTTCACGTTGGCTTCGCTGACCTTCTTGTCGTCGTAATTGCGGAGCACGGACTCGAGGACGAGCCGGATCGACACCGGCAGCCGCGAAATGGGGCCGACGCCGGCGGCTTCGAGGGCCGGGAGGGAGTAGAATTTACCGGACTGGCCGTTGCCGAGGTCGAAGGATTGCAGGGTGCCAAACAGGTTGTGCTGCGTGCTCATGTTCGTGAAGTGATGTGCGAACCGCGAAAATTCAGGCGCGAAATTGCGGACAGGCGCCAGTTAGGTCAAGGAACGCCGCCGGCCGGGTCATTAGGCGGAGGCGGGCAGGGGACAATGGTCGCTAACCGACGGATGAATTTCCTCCGCAGAAAACGCCCGGCCCGCGGGTGTCAGCGAAGGGGCGGAGGCCGTGCCCGACACAAATCTGGCCGGGCGGGGTCTGCCGGCCTTGTCCCGACCTAATCCCTGCGGCACCTTCCGCGCGCCAATGACGGCCGGCCGATTCCAGCATGACGGAGGCAGACCATCGCGACGTTCGCTCGCGGTTGCGCTGCTGCTTTCGCTGCTGCTCCACGGCCACATCTGGCTGATGGCGGTGCTGATTGACCGGGCCTTCACCAAAGGTTGGCTGCCGGCTTGGCTGCAACCGCTGGTCCAGCCGGCGCAGGCGTTGCTCGCCGCCGTCAACCCGCCGCCGCCTGCCCCGGTCACCCCGCCGGAGGAGTGGACCGAGATCCCGCTGCAATTCGTCGAGGTGGACCCCGCGTTGGTGACCGAACAGCCGCCGACGGTGGCCAAGTTCACCTCCACGGCCAACACGGTCGCCGCCAACCCGAATCCCGCGCCGGAGATCCGGCCCGATCCCCGCGTGGAGGGTTTCAAGGACGACTCGCTGAAGACCTTCGATACCCGGCGACCGGTGGAGAAACCGCAGCCGGCCCAACCCAAGGAAGCCAACGACACCGAGACCGTGGCCGCGCCGGTCCAGGCGCCGAAACCCGCGCAGGAAGCCCGCGAGGCCCGGGAGGAAAAGGGCGTGCGGCCCGGTGAAACGGTCGTCGCCAAGGTGGATCCCCGCTCGGACCTCCTGAAACCGCAGGAAGGCCAACCCGCCCAGGCAGCGCAACCAGCGCAGGAGGAGAAACGCCCGAGATACAAGAAGGTGTCCGAGGCCCGGCGGGACAAGGGCATGCTGGTCGGCGAGCGAATGAAGCTGAACGGCAACGTCGCCCGCACCGGCATCGATTCGTCGCTCGACGTGAAGGCGTCACCCTTCGGCGATTACAATTACCGGCTCGTCCAGGCGGTGCAGGAGCGCTGGTATCAGCTGCTGGACGAACGGAAGTTCGCCCTCGAACGTTCCGGCCGGGCCGTGATCAAGTTCAACCTGCACGCGGATGGCTCGGTGAGCGAGGTGCGGACCAGCGACTCCACGGTGGGCGACACCCTTTCGTTCCTTTGTGAATTGGCGGTCATGCAACCGGCCCCGTTTGGCAAGTGGCCCTCGGAAGTGCGGCGGCTGATCGGGCGGGACGTGTTCGAAGTCACCTTTACCTTCAACTATTACTGAGATGTTTGCCTGGCTAATGGACGGCGGCCCCTTCATGTGGCTGCTCGCGGTGCTGTCGGTGGTGGCGGTCACCTTCATTCTGGAGCGCGGCTGGGCGCTGCGGCGGTCCAAGGTCATGCCGCCGGGGTTGGTCGCGGCGATGGAACAGGCCGATGACCAGCAGCTCCGCGGCGCCTGTGCGGCCTCGCCATCGCCGCTCGGCCGGCTGATCCTCGGGGTGCTGGACCATCTTCGCTGGCCCAAGGACGAGAACGTCAGCGCCTTGGAAGTCCGCGCCCGGCAGGAAGTCGCGCAATTGGAACGTGGCCTCGTGATTCTGGAGATCATCGTGGGCATCGCGCCGCTGCTGGGTCTGGTCGGCACGCTCTACGGGATCATCCCGCTCTTCGCGGACTTCGGCAAAGCGGTGTCCGGCGACAACGCGCTGCTGGCCAAGGGCATCGCCGCGGCCCTGAACAAGACCCTCGCCGGCCTGATGGTGGCCGTGCCGGCGCTGATCGCGTGGAGCTACTTCAACAAGAAGGTGGAGACGCTGGCGGTCGAGCTGGAAGGGCTTTGCGACGCACTGCTGCGGCGCCACTACCTCCACGGTCGCGTCACCGATTGCGAGTCCCGCGGGCCCAATTCCTCCCGGCCATGAAGTTCTACCCGCGACGCCGGCGCGCGGCCCCGGCGGTCATCATCATCTCGCTGATCGACGTGCTGATCGTGATGCTCGTCTTCCTGATGATGACCACCACGTTCAAGAACGCTCCCTCGGTCAAGGTGACCCTGCCCAGCACCAGCGGAGCGCCCAAGGTCGGCGCAACCGCCTCGCAGCTGCCGCTCGAAGTGTGGATTACCCCCACGAACGGCTATTACGTCGGCTCGCGGCCGGTCACTTCCGACCAGTTGTTCCTGCGCCTGAGGGAGATGTCCACCAACGCCGCCGACACCAAGGTCGTGATCCGGGCCGACGGGGAATCCACCTGGCAACAGGTGGTCAAGGTGCTGGACTTCACCAAGCAGCTCCGGCTGACCAATGTCCAGGCCTACACCCGCGGCGAGGGTTCCCGCTGAGCCCCGGCGGTCACCAAATCGGGGCAAAGAAAATTGCCCGAATTTGTCTGCCGGCCCCCCGTCCGCCGTGATTACCTCCGCTGACCTATGCGGCTGGAACAATACGTCGAGTTTATCCGGGAGCTGACCCGCCTGAGCGGCGACGTCATCCGGCCCTACTTCGCCAATCACTCCGTGGGGCACGAGCTCAAGGCCGACGAATCACCCGTCACGGTGGCCGATCGCCGGGCCGAGGAAGTGATGCGCACCCGCATCCTGGAACAGTTTCCCGGCCATGGCGTGGTGGGCGAGGAACTCGGCTCAGTAAACGTCGACGCGGAATTTGTCTGGGTGCTCGACCCGATTGACGGCACCCGCTCGTTCCTCACCGCCGTGCCGTTGTTCACCACGCTCATCGGGCTGCTGCACAAAGGGCGGCCGGTGCTGGGCTGCATTCATCAGCCCATCCTGGGCCAGACGCTGATCGGCGACCGGCTGACGGCGGAACTGAACGGGGCGCCGGTCCGCGTGCGATCGATTTCAACAGTGGAACAGGCCACGTTGCTGACCACCGATTCGACCTTCCCGGGCCGTTACCAGCAGGGAACCGGCTTTGCCCAACTGGCCGAAAAGGCCCGGCTGTTCCGCACCTTCGGCGACGGCTACGGCTACCTGCTCGTGGCGTCGGGCTGGGCGGACATCATGGTGGATCCCATCATGAACCCGTGGGACCTGCTGCCGCTGATCCCGGTCATCGAAGGTGCCGGCGGCAAGATCACCGACTGGCAGGGCCGTCCGGCCGACCAGCCCGGCGTGAACTCCTGCGTGGCCAGTTGCCCAGAGCTGCACGGGGAGCTGATCGCGCGGCTGAATGCACGTTAGGCGAATTCGCACGCTCATGCCACGCTACCTCTACATCTTCGGTTTCAGCACGCCGGAGCAAATCGAAGCGTTCGAAAAGCACGGTTGGGACGACGAGGATAGTGAGGCTGTCCTGATTGAGGCCGAGTCGGAGCAGGCAGCACTGACGTGGGGGCTGCAGATTTCACAGCAGTTTGTTCGCAGCAATTTCGGCGAGCGAGGACCGGCTTGGAGCCCCGAGAATTACGCGCACTGGATTGAAAGCGATCCGGCGAGCCAGTTTGCGCCAGACGCATTACGACGGTTACCTGTCGTGCAGGTTGGTGAGCATCCGGCGATCGAGTTGGGCAGATTTGTTGAAAGACCAGTTTCGGATAAGGTGTCGGAAACCACTCCCGCCTCCTGAGAATCTAGGCCCGCAGGCCATCGGACTGAAACGAAAGTGAAGCCGAAGGCGCCGGCGGACTGGCAGAGACTGCGCCCGTGGCAGTGAAGACCTAAGTTCTGCCCATTGCGGAACGAGACCCATGGGGATTTCTGCCGGCGGGACGCCGGCAGCACATTGAGTGGCATCTGAATCCGTCGATTCCCGCCCGAATGCCCGTTGCCAACCCCTTTCTCTGGCAGGCATCGTCCGCGCCGCGATGGCGTTCTCGTTTCGCTTTCTCGGTTCCGGCACTTCGCAGGGGGTGCCGGTGATCGGCAAGGAGTATCCGCCCGGATTCCTGGCCAACCCGAAGAACCACCGCCTGCGTCCTTCGATCTACGTCGAGTCGGCCTCGACGCGCATCCTCGTGGACACGACGCCCGACTTCCGCACCCAGATGCTGCGCGAAGGCCTGGGCTTCCTCGACGCCCTGCTGATCACCCACGCCCACGCTGACCATATCCTCGGCCTCGACGACTGCCGCCGGGTCTGCGACCTGCGCGGCGGTCCGCTGCCCGTCCACGCCGAGGCCGACACGATGGCGGCGCTCCGGCGCATCTTTGCCTACGCCTTCGACGGCCGGCCGGTGCCGCGCGGCTACTTTCATCCCGAGCCGCACGTCATCACCGGGCCGTTCACGGTCGGTGATTTTGAGATCACGCCGTTCGCGCTGCCGCACGGCAGCTTCACGACGACCGGGTTTCGCTTCGCCCAGCGCGGCGGCCCGGCCATGGCCTACTTCACCGACTGCAAGGAAGTGCCCGACGACGTGATCGCCGCCGTCCGCGGCATCGACGTGGTGGTGCTGGACGCGCTCCGGCCGCAGCCGCACTTCACCCACATGTGCCTCGACGAGGCGCTGACGGCCGCCCGGCGCATCGGGGCCGAACGCACCTACTTCACGCACCTGACCGACAACTACGACCACGACCGCGATCAGGCCGAGCTGCCCGATGGCGTGTGGTTCGCCCACGACGGCCTGCGGGTCGAACTTGCATGAGCGCCGCCCCCTTGGACTGGGATCCCGCCTCCGCGAAGATCCGGCCGATCTACCGGTTGGTATGGCTGGTCATGCGGCTGTTTTCGGCCACGTGGTTTAACTGGCGAGTCTTCGGCGCGGAACACGTCCCGCTCACCGGCCCGGTCATCCTCGCGGCGAACCACGTTTCGTTCGCCGATCCACCGCTCATCGGCTGCGCCCTGCCGCGGGCGATCAGCTACCTGGCGCGCGACACCCTGTTCGATCATCCGGCCCTGGGTTGGCTCATCCGCCAGCTCAACGCCGTGCCGGTAGACCGCGACGGCGGCGGGGCTTCGGGCCTCAAGGCAATCCTCGACCGCCTGCACGCGGGCGGCGGCATCATCCTCTTCCCGGAAGGCACCCGTTCGCCCGACGGACGCCTGCAACCGGCGCGTTCCGGCGTCGGGCTCACGGTGATCAAGTCCGACGCGCCGGTCGTGCCGGTCCGGGTGCTGGGCATGTTCGAGGCGTGGCCGCGATCCCGCGCCCTGCCGCGCCCGGGCCGGGTCACCGTGAAGTTTGGCCGGCCGCTGGATTTCGCGGCGCTGCGGGCCGAGGCCAAGGTCTGCCCCAAACCGCGCCTCAAGGCCATCTACCAGCAGGTGACCGACGAGATCATGCAGTCGATTGGTCGTCTGGACGGCGCAGAGGAAGTCCGCCAGTTCCCGCCGGACTGAAGGGCCCGCGCTGCGAAGGCGGCTTAACTTGCTGCCGGCTACTTGCCGGCAGCTCTTTGCCGAAGCCGAAAGTTTCCCCGTAACGAATCCGCGAAAGCGTTGCTGTAGTGGTTGAGTCCGATTGGGCGTCCTGCCCGGTCCGCTCGCCGAACACAATGACGCCAAGGAATTCACGGGGGACGACGCGCTGGCTGCTGGTGCTGTTGGGCGGTTGGCTGGGCTGCTTGGGGTTGTCTGCCCAAGGCAACCAGCCCGCCATCCAGTTGCGCCGGACCGACGAGGGTCGACTGCTACTCCAGACGTCGGGTTCCACGACTGGGTTGGTGCTGGAACAGGCGGATTCGCTCGCCCTGCCCGCGGGGTGGCGCCCGGCGTCGCTCGCGGCGGATGGATCGGTCGACCCCGCTGGCGAAACCCGCTTCTTCCGGTGGCGCCGCGTTGCCGCGGACATGCCGGCTGTCTCGGCCTGGTTGGAATTTTCCGAGCCGCCCGCTCAGGTGCGACCGGGTGAACCGGTCCAATTCGAGTTCGATCCGCTGGCCGCGGTGACCGGGGCGGTCACTTGGCGGGTGAACGGCATCGCGGGCGGTGATGCGGACGCCGGCTTCATCTCGGCGACCGGTCGGTATCAGGCACCGCAGGGAACCAGCGAACGCTCGGTCGAAATTACCGCCGAACAGGCGTTCGCCGATGGCACCGTGGCCTTGGCCCGGACGCAATTGACCGTGCAGGCAATGCCGCTGCCCGCCGGCGAACGCCGGTTGCCGGCGGCTGCGGGAGGAACGGTTGTTGCCGCCGACGGTCGGGCACGGCTGACCGTGCCAGCGGGCGCAGTGGCGGCCGATGCCACCTGGTCGGTGACGGCGCTGCCGGCCCGCGAATTGGCCGCGTTCGACGGGGAGAACCACGAGGCTCTGGCCGTGCTCACGTTGACGCCGGAAGGCGTAATTTTTGCCCGCCCCGTGCGGGTGGAATTTCCGCTGGATCGCCGGGCCACGCCGGGCGAACTGCTGCCCCTGTTCGTCGAGCGTGCCGGCGCGGGCTGGGTCGCCGCGGACCTGTCGGCCGAAGTGCTGCCTGACGGCTTCACGGCCGCCGCGGAACTGCCGCACTTTTCCCGTTGGTCCGTGCTGCGACCGCGGCCGCTGGTGCCGGTTGCTCCGGCCGCACCGACGGTGACCAGCGTGGAGCCGGTGTCCCTGCGCGAAGGCGAACTCCGGCCGCTGCTCCTCCGCGGCAGCGACTTCAATCTCGTGACGCGGGTGGAGGTTTACGACGGCTCGCCGTTGGCGCTCGCTCCCACGCCGATGCTGGAGGTGCGCCAGTTCGCCTACGAACCCACGACGCCGGGCGAGTTTGGCGTGCTGTTGAAGTCGTTTCCCACTGCCCGACAGCCGGGCTTCACCAACCT
>JBEISV010000591.1:0-2708 GCA_040375265.1 Verrucomicrobiales bacterium | reverse complement strand
GGGCATTCGCTGGCCTTGCGGCTGGCGGTGGCCCTAGTGGTCATGACCGTCGGGGGAATCCTGGTCGCGGTCGGCCATTTCACCGGCCAAAATCCGGAAGCCTTGAAGGAATTGCGGCCGAACGTGGAAAACCTCGTGGACCCCGGGGCACTGCGGAATCCGACCTATCTGCTGCTCTGCACCACCTTGGTCAGTTTCGTCGTGGCCGGCCTGCGTGAGGAGCTCTGGCGGGCTGGCGTGTTCCGTTTCCTGTTCGACCTTCTTCCGGACCGCGGCCAGACCCGTCGCGGACAGATCATCGCTGTGGTGATTGCCGCCGTGATCTTTGGGCTCGGCCACTGGCCCCAAGGGATTGCCGGAGTGGCCTTAACCGGCACGCTGGGGCTCGGGCTCGGGGCGATCATGCTGTTCCACCGCTCGCTGTGGGTCGCCGTGCTGGCGCACGGGTTCTTTGATGCGACTTCGTTTGCCCTGCTGGCGCTGGTCGAACGGATAGGCCTCCTCGAAAAGCTGAAGGGAATGTAACTCCCGCCGTCCCGCTCAGCAGCGGAACTCGTCGCCGTCCCGTGCGAGGTGAATCGGCACGCCGGGGAGTTCGGCGCGAATCAACGCCTCGGTCCGGGCGCGATCGGCCCAGAACTCCCGCGCCAAGTGGATAAAGACCACCTGCCGCAGATCCCGTCCCCGCAGCACAGCGGCCAGGCTCGCGAGTTCGACGTGAGCCAATTCGCACGTCAGCAGGTCCACCGGCTCCTTCAGCAACGGCGCCAGATCTTCGGCCACCCCGATGTCGGCCGAATGCACCACCCGCGATTTCGGCCCGGTGAGCGCAAACGCAAAGGCGTCGAAGCAGATATGCGGATAACCGGCCGCCAGGCGTTCCCGCAGCGACGCCAAATGGGAAGTCGGCGCGGGCGTCACAGTCACCTCCCCCAGAACCAAGGGTTGGCCAGCCACGAGCGGTTCCCAGCGGAGTTCGAAGGCGAACAGGTCGGGCGGAACCAACGTCGCTTCCAGCCAGGCTCGCAAGGGCGCGATGCCGCCCGCGGGAGCGCAAATGGTCAACGGCTTGGTCCGGCGTTCAAGCCAGAGGCTTTGCAGGAACATCGACAGGCCGCCCACGTGGTCGCTGTGTAGGTGCGAGATCAGGATCGCATCCACCGCGTCGTAGGACAGGCCGGACGCCTTGTAAGTGGAGCTCAGTCCGTCGCCGCAGTCGACCAGCAACGTGGTCGCGCCGAGCCGGTAAAGATACGCCGAGTGCCGGCGATCGGCGGATGGCCAGCCATCACCCACGCCGAAGCAGCGCAGGCTCGTGCCGGACGACTCGTCTGGAGGACAGGGCATCAGAAGGGTGCGGGGAGTTACTCAGGTTCCCGGGCTCGAAGCAAGCCGGCGCCCAAGCCGCGACGGGCACCCGAGGGCCGACCGCCAGAATTGGGCCATTTCCGAGGTCATTTCGCCCACAACCGCCAGTCCAATTCCGGGAACAGCGGATGCCTGTGCTCCAGTTCGGCGAGCTCGGGCGGGGCCACGGTCGGACCGACCGACAAGGCTGATGCCAAGTGGCGGAAGTTTCCGACGTGCTTCCGAAACCGTTCTGCCGGGTAGGCGCCGGCCGTCGCCATCTTGACGAGGAAGGGCCAGTCACTTGATTGCGCCAGCAACAGTTCGCGCCCGGCCTGCCGAAGCATCCGTTCGATGGGCTCCGGCGGAGTCGTCCGGGCGAATCCCCGGGCCAGGCGGATCATCTCCGCGGTGGCCGCCTGCACTGGGCCGAGCATCCAGGCATTGGATTCATCCAGCCAGACCCCCAGGTGCCCGCCTTCCCCCCAACTGGACCGCGCGGGCACCGCCACCTGCTGGGCGGGAAACTCCGCCGCGAACTCACGCAAGTGTGTCAGTTCCAGTCGGGGTTCCGTCGCGGTCCGTCGAACTACGGCGTCGAGAAACTCCGGCCCCTCAAACCACCAGTGGCCGAACAGCTCCGCATCAAACGGCGCCACTACCAGCGGCTCGCGGCCCGGCATCTCCGCCGCCGCGGCCGCCAACGCGTCCACCCGTTCAGCCACGAAATGTTCCGCATGGTCCCGCACTGCGGCCAACGCGGCGGCCCGTTGGTAGACTCCCTTGGGGCCCGCACCGGTGCTGACCCGGTGATACTTGAAGCCGGTGAACACCCGTTCCGGCACGCCCGGCAAATGCGGCCGCAGGTATTCCCACTCGGCGTCATGTGCGAGGTCCTGGTGAAACTCCCGGTATCGGGGATCGCCGGGATAGCCGCCGTGGCGGCTCCACACCTGCCGGGCGCTCGCCGCGTCGCGGCCGAATACGGTCAGTCCACCCGGAGTGACGACTGGAGCGAAGGTCGCGCACCGCGGACGCGGCATGGCGAAGATCAGACCGTGCGCCTCGACGACGAAGCGCCGCAATCCAGCCTCGGCCAAATACGGTTCAAGCGCCGGGTCCCACGCGCATTCCGGGAGCCACAGACTGTCCGGCCACCGTCCAAAATGCCGGTGGTAATCGGCTTTGGCCACGGCCAATTGCGCGCGGATGGCCGCCGGTTGCTCTAGCCACAATGGCAGGAGCGCATGAGTCGCCGCGCAGGTCAGGATTTCCAGGTGGCCGTCGTCCTGATGCTGCCGGAAAGCACCCAGCAAGTTGCCGCGCAACGCCCGCCATTGCTCCAGCAGCGCGACGCCCCG
>JBEISV010000150.1:0-9471 GCA_040375265.1 Verrucomicrobiales bacterium | reverse complement strand
GGCACCCTGCGAACCCAGCACTTCCACGGCCTTCTGTGTGGCGGTGGCCTGGGGCGACAGCAGCCCGCGGTTGATCAGTTGGCGGTTCAGCCCGGCGCCGACCACCTTGCCCGCCTGGGCGAAGGCGGGAATGGCGGCCCCCATCACGCCGCTCTGGAACGCGGCCTGCGGATCACCCGTCTCGCCGTAGGTCTGCGCGGCCATGGGTCCGCCGAACGCTGCCATGGGCGGCACGCCGTGGGCGGCCAGCACCATGCTGGCGCCCAGCACGGGGGCGGTGCGGCCCACGTCCTGCAAGCCCTGCGCCACGGGCCCGGCCGGGTCGAGCGAGGTCAGGCCGGTGACCTTGCGCACATCGTTGGCCAGCAGGTTGCCGGCGGTGGAGAACACCCGGCCGGCCTCGCGGACCGGTTGGCGCAGCATGAGGCTCGCGGCCTCGGGCACGGCGGCGGCCCACTCGGCGGCCGTGCCGCCGGTGAGCGGTTGGATCACCTCGCGGTCCACGAAGCCGGCGGTGTCGAAACCCACCTCGTGCGCGGCGTTGATCACCCCCTCCAACTGGCCAGAGAAGCCGGACCGGTCGGCGCTGTCCGCGTTGTTGGCCTGCATCTGCCGGAACGATTCCACGTTGCGGGCAAAGCCGGCGTCGCGCTCGACGGTCTGCGGGTAATGCTTGGCGACCAGCAGCGAGAGGTCCGCATCGGACACCTCGCCGGCCTGCGGGTAGTGCTTGCGAAACAGCGAGAGGATGGCGTTGGACATGCGCGGATCAGCGTTGGCGCTTCAGGAGGTCGTTCAGTTCCGTCTCGAAGGCGGAGTTGCCCCCGCCCGTGGCCGCGGCGGCCGATGGGTTGCCGCCGCCGTTCCGCAGCGCCCGCATCTGGTTCAGGATTGCCTCCCGTTCCTCCGGCAGCACGGCGCGACCCAACTGGGTGTTCAGCGATTTCAGCCAGGCTTCGTCACTGACACCCTTGGCCGGCGGCTTGATCACCTGCATTCCGTTGCGGCCGGGCACCCCGAAGCCCACCACCGCACCGCTGCCCGGCTCGGTCAGGGCCACCACGTTGGTCGTCTGCTTGGCCGGGTTCTGGCCGGTCGGGAGAATGCTGTTGCCAAACGTGGCCAGCCGGGCCCCGGTCACGGGATCTTCCTGGAAGGCGAGCCCGGCATTGCCCCCGCGCTGGCCCATCTGTTCGGCGCGGATCAACTGGGCGAGCGACGAAGGTTCCATGGCCAAGCCACTTTGGCCGGCGGCCTGCACGATGTCGGCCAGACCCAGCTCGCGGGCGGGCTGCGGTTCGCCGGCCAGGGTGTTGGCGAAGTCCATGCTCGGCGCCCCGCCCGCGGTGGCGAGGCTGGCCAGCGTCTCGGTGAACCGTTGCCCCGCGGCGTCGCGCTGGTTGGAGCGGGCGAGTTGGCCCTGATGCAGGTCGGCGTAAACCTTGGACAGGTTGAACTCGCGGTCCTTGTTCGACTGGTCCTGCGCGAGCTTGTCCTTGGCCGCCTTCATGCCGATGCCGGCGACGTAGCCTTCGAGGTCGGCGAGGCCCATCGTCTGCACCTCGTCCTTCAGCTCGGGATTGTAAACGCCGATGGTCTTGCGCAGCGAGGCGGCCTTCTGCGACTTCTGCTTGCGCTCTTTCAGGGCGTCGGAGAGCGAATCGGCGGCGCCGGTGATGCCGCGCATGAGGAATTCCCCGGTGCGGTCGGTGACGGTGGGCGTGTAGGGCATGGTCTCGGCGGGTTGAACGGTTACTTGGTCACGAAGCACGATCGGCCACAGCTCGGCGGCGATGGCCTGCATGTGAATCCAGCCGCCGCAGAGGAAGGCGACGGCGAGCACCATGAGGTTGCCGGACAGCCGGAGCGTGTCGGCCAATGGGCCAGGGTGCAGCACGCTGGTCTGATACAGGCTGGCGGCCAGGGCGTGGACGGTGGCGAGCGCGGCGTGATTGGCGCGCCAGAATTCGCAGTTGGTGAGCACGGCCACCTCGATGCACCGATCCACGGCGTTCACCCGATGCCGGCCGGGCTCGTCAATGTCGTCGTCCACGGCGTGCGCGTGGGCGTGGAACGCCATCAGGAACAGGAACGCATCGTCCCGGTTCAGCGCGGCCCGCCGGTAAAGCAGCATGAGGGGCGTGGGCTTCATGGCAGGAAGCAGGGAGCAGGGAGCGGGGAGCCAGAAGCAGGGAGCGCGGAGCAGGGAGCTTCGGTGAGTTCCAGATCCACGGCGGCGCTGGTCATGGGGGCGCCGGGCAGCCACCGTTCGAAGTTGGCGAACAGGCCGAACCAGCCGAACGTCATTGCGGCGTGGGCGCAGTGCGGGGCCACGTCGAAGGTCCGGCCGATGTGGCGCCACGTCATCAGCTTGCCGGGCTGTTCGTCGCGCCACCACGCCATCGTGCCGCCGAGGAAGATCAGCGTGCTGCGGATGTGCGGGTGGACATGGCGCGGGATGAAGGCATGGCGCGGCGCCAGCCACAGCTCCAGTTGGCGCCCACGGCCCAGCGGGAGCGTGAGCCCGTAGCAGCCAAAGCGTTGGTGGAAGAAGCGGCTCACAGGCTGGAAGCGGTGGCGGCCTTGCCCGCGCTGGCGGCGGCGCCGAGGGCCCCGCTGGTTTCGGTGCTCTTGAAACCCAGCGCCCGGCGCAGGGAATCGCGGGTGTCCTTCTGGAAGGCTTCGCGCTCGCCGGCCAAGCCCTTGCGCCATTCCGCGCCGCGCATGAGCAGGGAGTCTTCGCCCATGCCCAGCTTCTCCATCTGCTTCAGGCGTTCGTCCCAGTCGTCGGCCGACAGCGGGTCCTGCGGTTTGGCGCCGAGGCCGGCCCACACGTCGAGGCCCAGCGGTTGCGAGGTTCCTTCCTTCATGGCTTACATGCTGGAGCCAATGCTGCCCGCGGCCTGGATGCCGGCGCTGGCCATGGCGGCGTTGTTGTTGGCGCTGGCCACCGCGGCGTCGCGCTGGCTGTTGGCGTTCCAGTCCAGCATGCCGCTGGCGCCGCCATAGATTTGGTTGGTCGATCCCAGGGAATTCTGGTTCCCCATGCCCAGCAGGCCCATGCCCGCGTTGGCGCCCGACGCCCGGCCGGTCACCAGTTGGAAGGGGTCGCCCGTGGTCGCGGCGTTCAGGCCGGCCATGCCTTGGGCGCGCTGGAAGTTGCCCTGATAATACCGCTCGGCGGCGTCGGTCGTGCCCAGCGCCTCGGTCATCGCGTCATTCATGCCGAAGCCAAAACCCCGCGCCCCCTGCGCCCCGCGGATGTTCTGCTCCACCAGCCGGCGCATGCCCGGCGGCAGGTTGCGCCCGGCGCTCAGGCCCTCCATGGCGCTGGCGTTCAGCGCATCCATCAGGGCCTTCTGCTGCGGGTTGGCGCTGCGGAAGGCGTCCACGGCCCCGGCGCCCAGCCGCGTCACGTCGGCAATGTCCGTCTCGCGCTGTGCGGTCGAGGCGGCGCGATCGGCGGCGGCGGCGGTCGGCGAGGCGTCCTTGAAGTAGATGTCCAGCAGGCCGCGGGTGCCATCGCCGGGCGAACCCAGCAGCACCTGCTCCAGTTGCTGGCGCTGGATCGCGCCCAACCGCGGCGAGTAGCGTTCCGTGGCGGATAGCGAAGCCTCGGTCTCGGCGGCCACGTCGCGGGCCTGGATGTTTGGCGACATGTCGAACCGCGTGTGGGCCGGCGCCCGCAGGCGCCACACATGGCCGGCGGCAAACTCTTGGTTGAGGAAGTCCTTCATCTTCGTGCTCTCCGTTCCCTTCTGTTCAATCCGTAATCGGCGTCAGCAAACTCTCGTGCAGGTAAAGCGTGGTGCCGTCGGTCGTGCGGCGGCAGATCCACACGCGGCCGGGCAGGGGCGCCTCGGGCCGCACCGGGTGGATGTCACCCTGGCGGTCGCGGTAAAGGTGGGTGGGGGTGTTCATGCGAAGGCAAATTGCAGGGAGCGGGGAGCCGGGAGCGCGGCGCGGTGCCCACACAGGCGGGCGAGGCGTTCCAGCACTTCGAGGCTGTAAAGTTTGCGGCGGCCGGGATGGTTCAGGTTGGTCTTCCGCTCCGTCATTGGCACGCGGTCGGCCAGCAATTCCTCCACCCACGGATATTGGCGCTGGAACTCCAGCACGAGCGCCGCGGCGGCGTCGGCGTCCACGGCCATCACGTTGGCCACGTAGAGCGCGCCATCCTCCTGGAACCAGCCGATGCCGAGCGCCTGACCGGGCAGCCAGATCGTGCGGACATGCCGCTGCGTGAGGTAACGCCGCAGCGTGTCCTCGGGCGCGCCCTTGAGCTTGGGCGTGCCGTGCTCGCGGATGAACTGGAGCAGGTCGGGGTTCATGGCTCGCTCAGGCAAAGCACACAACGGAGACGCGAGCCGAAGCGACGTAACCGGCGCTGGCCGATGCCACCCATACGCCCGCGGTCGTCGGAGTGGTGGAGGCTGGCACCGTGAAGTAAACCCCGCTGCCGGCGGAGATGGTCTGCGCGCTGCCCGCCACCGCATAGTGGGCGTCGGCCAAGGCGGTCGTGAAATCCACGTAGAAATAGTTGGTGGCGGCGTCAATGATCACGCCGTCCACATTGCCGGGCGTGCCCAGCAGCGGAGAGCTGGCCCAATAGCGCGCCGTGCCGCCGATGGCGCCAGTCGTGGTGATGTTCACCAGATTGGACCGGGCCGCCTCCGTGTAGAGCTTGACCGTGTTGGCATCCACCACCTCGACGTAATAGGGAGTAATCGCCGTCGCCCCCCCAATGGTCAGGCCGGCAGTGTCGAACCAGATGAGCTGGCCGGTGCTCCAGCCATGCCCGGTAATGGTCACCGTATCCGCGGCGGCGTCCGATGTGCTCGCCGACTTGGTGCTGGTGCTTACCGACCCATTGAACACCACCCGGGCGCGGCAAGTGCCCACCGGGGTTGTGCCCGCCGTGGCCGCGGTCACCCGGCCGTTGGCATCCAGCGTGATGCTGGCGGGGTAGGCAATCGCGCCCGCGCCGGGCCCGACGGCGGGAAGCGTGAAACTGGTGGAATTGAGCAGTTGCCAGTTGCTCCCGTCAAAGGTCACGGCCACGAACCGACCGGCGGTCAGGGCCCCGGCGGCCACCGCGGCGCCATCGGGTGCCCGCACGGACACCGCGCCCAGGCCGTTCACGTTCAGGGTGCTGGCGCCCGTGTTGGTCAGGGCCGCGCCCACCTTCAGCACGACGAGGCGGCCGGTCAGGTCACTCACGTCGCCGATGCTCACGCCGGCCAGCGTGGTGGTGTAGGTATTCACCGCGCCGCCCAGCTCGCCATAGAGCCGGTCGGGCAGGCCGGGTTCGGCCAGTTGCCAATTCGTGCCGTCGTAACGCACCTCGACGATGGCCCCGCTGCGCAGGTCGCCCGCTTCCACATCCTGGTCGGCCAGCTTCTTGAGCGCCTTAGCGCCCAGGCCGCTGACGTTCAGAGTGGCGGCGCCCGTGTTGGTGAAGTTCAGCTTGAGCAGCAGCCAACTGCCCGCCGTGAGGGCGGACAAGGCGGGATCGGGGGCGGCCACGTAGGTATTGGCGCTGCCGGTGGTCACCGCGTAGGCGATGGGACCGGGCTTGATGTGCGTGCTGTTGACGCTGCCGGCCGAAATGTCGGACGAACCGACCGCGCCCGCGATGACGATGGAAGGCAACGCCGCCGCGTTCAGGTCGTCCACGTCGAACGGAATGCCGACGGTGAACGTGAACCCGCGTGAGACTGAGACTGTGAGTGGCATGCGCCTGTCGTGGATCAGGCGCGGGAGCTGGCGGCCCCTACTGCATTGGCGGGCATAAATTAAGCGCCGTCACCGGCCGTGGCAAGTGGGATTGCAAAGGCGCGGAGAATCTGGAAGGCAGGAAATCAGGAAGCAGGAAGCCATTGGTCATTGGTCATTGGTCATTCTCCCGACCAATCCCCGGATGGCAGCCACGCGGTCCACGCCGCGGGCGGTCGTCGCGTCGTAGCTGCAATGGATCAGCCGGGCGTGCATCGCGCCGGGCTTGCCGTAGCAATCCATCACCCCGCGCACGTCGTGGGTCAGGTCGGCCCGCCACAGTTCATGCCACAGATACATGTCGGACGTGTGCGGTTGGCCGTTCAACCGGTCCACCTTCAGCAGCCCGCCGGACAACACCCGGTCCACAAACTCCTGATAATGGCCGCGGGTGCCCAGCAGCAGCCCGGCGTTGGGATGCGCCCCGTCATGCCACGCGAGCAACCGCGCTTGCAGGCCATGCTGCGCCATTCCGTCGCGGGCTTCCTCGGCGGTAAACCCCACGTTTACCAAGTCATCGTCACACCAGAAACCGCCCACCTGCGCGGCCACCAGCCAACGGCGCCAGCAGGCTTCCTCGTAGGCGCGGGGATTCACCGTGGGCAGGCCGGTAATCCTCGTCTCGTAACTGCCCGCCTGCGGATGCGCGCTCGCCTCGGCCCGGGTATGCACCACCGGTTCCCAGCCGTGCCGCCGCCACGACTCCGCCCACAGGCTCAGGATCTCCGCACGGTCCATCCCCGGCACCGGCTCGTGATACGTGTGAACGGTCACTTGCCGCCTCCATTCCCTGCTCCCGGCTCCCCGCTCCCCGCTCCCCGCCGCTGCTCTCGCAGCACCCGAATCAAACTCCCGTCCTTGTTCCGGTGAAACACCACCGCCTCCTTCGGAATCCGCCGCAGGTCGTCCACGGTGTGGAACACGGGCGGATGATCGAGCGGCCCGAACTCCTGGTGAAACAGTCGGCTGGGATGCGCCAGCGGTGTCAGCACGTCCGCCAGGGCGATGTCCCACGCCACGCCCAGCTTGTCGGCGCGGAAGTGATGGAACACGGAATGATGATACGCCGCGTTGCCGGTCAGGTGCCGCGGATAGTCGCCCGTGCCCGGCTCGATGAACCCCATGTAAGGTTTGCCGCAGGCCCGATACTCGTCGCGGATGGCCTCAAACCAGCCCGCCCGCAGCGGAATGCAGTCGGGTTCATTGAACCAGAAGTCGAGCTGGTGCCGCCGGCAATGCGCGGCGGCGGCCAGGAACATCCAGTTGGCCCCTACCGGCCAGCCTTCCTTGGGCAAGGCAAACGGGGTCTGTATCCAATTCCAGTTGGCAAAGGCCGCCCGCACCAGTCGCTCAATGTGTTCGGGTATAAACAGGGGTTCCGCCACCACCACCAGCGCCCGCGCCTGGATTTGCCCCAGCCCGCCCATCCATTCCAGCAACTGCGTGAACCGGTGTTCATCCGCCGCACAGAACGGCAGCACACACACAAACTCCCGGCCCGGCGTGAACTCCACCTTGGCCGTCGCGTGCTTCAGTTGCTGCCGGAGTTGGTCCCGCTCGCGGAGGATGGAGTCCACCTCGTGCGGCGTGGCCTTGCGGTTTACAGGAAGCGGGGGCGTCAGTTCCACCCGTTCCGGCGGGCGCCTGCCGAAGAGGCGCGACAATAGATTCATGTGAGCCAATGCAAATTGGCTCAGGAGTGGATGCGCGGACAGTGCCACTGCCCCCATCCACAATCAACTCAAATCTCCATCCACTCCCCGTCAAACCACCGGCGGCCCGCGCCGTTCGTCCGCCTCGCACTCGATGGCCACGTCATTGATCACCGTGCGCCCCTGCGAACCGGTCACCTCAATCTGCACGTAGCGCCCGCGCCGATGGATCTGCCGGGCCAGCTCCAGCTCCTGGTGCAGGTCGCCGGTCAACCCGTTGGCCGCCACCTCGATGCCGCCGGCGCCCACGTTCAGCGCGTAGTCCTGCCGGTAGGGCGTGTGGAAATCGTCGTTCGCATTGGTCGGGTCCCAGTCCGTGGCGTCGTGCGGCCGGTCATAGGCCACCGCGCTGCGCGTCTGGTCGGCCACCAGCGTTCGGTCCTCCTCCACGCCCTCCACCAGCGCGGCAATCGAATGTTCCGGCCACCACGTCGAGAGGCGCAGGCGCACTTCGCCGAACCGTTTCCGGCCCGGCACGTTGGCGCCGTAACCCCGGCTGCGGAAGGTCGTGGCCACGCTCGCGCTGTCCCAGGTGCCCAGCGCGCCCGGGATTTGGTCGAGCAGGCCATCCTCGTAAAGGCACACGTAACCGTCGTCCGAGATGTAGATCAGCCGCATCTCGCCGCCGTAGGGCAGCTTCAGCCAGTCGAAGACTTGGATCACCGCCGCCTCGTCGTGCCCGCACCACCGCTGCGTCAGGGTGTCATAGACCAGCACGGCGTTGTTGTAGTCGGCGCTGTCGAGCGGCACGGCCACATACACCTTGTTATCCCAGAAGGCCATCGTGGCGTTGTCGGCATACTGCCAGTTGATGCGCTGGATCAGCGGTTCGATGTCCCGGCTCACCGGCACGTCCACGCCTTGCAGCTTGTTCTGCTCCGTCTGCCGGATCGAGCACACCCCGCGGCGATGGGCGAGGAACCACACGTCGTTGCCCACCTGCACCACCGCCTTGGCCGAGCGGATGCCGTATTCGGTGGAGATGCTGTCGAGCCGGGCGTTGGCCGAGATGTCGGCGTTGGTCCCGTAGATGTTCGACACCGCGTAAACGCTGTCCTCCTTGAAGGCCAGCAGCGTGGTCTCGTTGAACTTGTAGAGCGCCACGAGGGCGTCGCGGCTCCCCTGGTTGATGCGGAAGGCGTTGTAAAGCGCGTCGCCCCGGAGCGTGTCCGTGGTGCTGCCGAAGTCCGACACGAACACGAGGTCGCGGTAACTCGCCAGCAATCCGCTGCGGTCGATCACGAACAGGCGGTTGGCGAAGTAGATGCCATTGTCCGACCGGGGCAGGGCCCGGGTGCCGCCCGTGGCCACCGGCAGGGTCTTCCACCCTTCGTCCAGGTCGTCGCAATAAATCGGGTCGTAATCCTCGCCCCGCAGCATCACCAGCCCGCTGAAGGTCTGGAGGATCTGCACCCGCGCCGGAATGGTGGTGCCAGCGGGCAGGGGCATCTGCGAACCCGTGGTGCCGGGGCGCGTCTTGTAAACGCCGGCCTGCGTGGCGATGATCAGCCACACGCCGCCGCCGATGGGATCGGAGAACACGCCCGCGCCGGCCACTTGGCCGTAGGGCAGGATGTCGCCCGGTCCGTAACCGGCCTCGGCCCGGGCTCCCCACGACAGCAGGCGCACGCCCTTGCGCGGCGCCGGCCGACCGTCGCGGAAGCGCAGGTTGACGCCCAGCGAAGCCAGCCCGGCTTCGAGCTGGCCCGGGTCCCGGCGCATATCCACGCCCAACCAACCGCGGTCACCTTCGAGAATCATGGTAAATAGGGGAAGCAGGGAGCAGGGAGCGGGGAGCTAGGGCCGGCCGCCGGCTTCCCTCACGTAGTCGGCCTCGGTCTTGGCGTTAAGGGCTTGCAGTTCGGCGATCTGCTCGGGCGTGAGTTCCCCGCGCTGCTTCAGGAGCTTGAGCACGTCGAGAGCGAACGGGGCGAGAGCCTTGGCGGCTTCGAGGGCGAGGGGAATGGCGACGGCAATCATCGGG
>JBEISV010000611.1:0-2503 GCA_040375265.1 Verrucomicrobiales bacterium | reverse complement strand
CTCGAGTTCATCCGCTCCAGCAACAACAACACCTGGGGCCTCGGCCTGACCGAGGACGGCGTGGTGTTGGGCTCCACCGCCAATGGCAATGCCGCGTGGTATATGCCGATCCCCAACCGCTACTACGAGGCGGTCAGCGGCTGGAACGCGAGCCGCATGGAAACCGTCGCGGACACCCAGGCCATCTATCCGGTGACCGAGAAAGTCCGGCAGGTGGACTGGCACAACAAATACACCGCCGGCGCCGGCTCGGCTCTCTACACGGCGCGGGCGTTCCCGGCGGAATTCTGGAACCAAATCTCGTTCGTCTGCGAACCGACCGGCCACCTCATCGGCTGGTTCCGCTGGGAACGCCAAGGCGCAGATTTCAAGGCGGTGAACCTCGGCAGCTTCCTCGCCAGCGACGACGAATGGACCGCCCCGATCGTCGCCGAAGTCGGCCCCGACGGCGCGCTGTGGGTGCTCGACTGGTATAACTACATCGTCCAGCACAACCCCGTGCCCATCGGCTTCAAGAACGGCAAGGGCAACGCCTACGAAACCCCGATCCGCGACAAACGGCACGGGCGGGTTTTCCGCGTCACGGCCACGGGTGGATCGGCTCAACCGGCTCCCGCTGCCCTGAAGCCAGCGAAGCCGGCCGAACTCGTCGCCGCGTTGAAGTCGGACAACCAACTCTGGCGGATGCACGCGCAACGGCTGCTGATCGAACGCGGCGACAAGTCGGTGGCGCCCGCACTGCGCGAACTGGTCGCGGATTCCTCCGCCGATACGCTCGGCTTCAATGCCGGCGCCACCCATGCGCTGTGGACCCTGCACGGGCTCAACGCGGTCGGTGCCGAAGCCACGGCCGCCCTGAAGCATCCGTCGCCCAGCGTTCGCCGCGCGGCCGTCGGCGTGCTTCCCCGGACCGAGGATTCCCGCGACACCTTCGTCCGCTCCGGCCTGCTGAAGGATTCTGACGCGCAGGTTCGCCTGGCCGCGCTGCTGGCTTTGGCCGACTTGCCGGCCGACGAGGACACCGGCTTCGCCCTCGCCCAAGCCATCCGCGATCCCCGCAACGCCGGCGACCGCTGGCTCCGGGATGCCTTCGCCGCCGCGGGCGCCAAGCATCTCGCAGGCTTCGGCAAGGGCATCATCGGCAGCGCGGACCCGCTGCCCGCCGGCGCCCTCGACGTGGTTCGCATCGTCGCCCGGCACTACGCCACCGCCGCGCCGGATTCCGTGGCGACGGTGGTCCGAGCCGTTTCCGAGACCCCGGCCGCCACCACGACCGCCGTGCTCGACGGACTGATTGCCGGATGGCCCGCGCAGTCGAAGCCCGATTTCAGCGACGAGGCTGGCACGCAGTTGGGCGAGGCGATGCGCGCCTTTCCGGACGCCGCCAAGGACAAGATCCTCGTGCTCGCCCAGAAGTGGGGCCGGCTGGACCTCTTCACCGCCCAGGTTTCCGCCAGCAAGCAGCGCCTCGCCGCCAAGCTCGCGGACACCGCCGCCGCTGACCCGGAGCGCATCGAAGCCGCCCGCGGCCTGCTCCGCCTCGCCGACGAGATCGGCAACGTCCGGGCTGCGCTCGGGCAGATTTCGCTGCAAGCCTCCCCGGCCCTCGCCGGCGGCCTGTTGGGTGCGCTCGGGGAAAGCCGCCTGGCGGAAACGGGCTCCGAAGTGCTCAGCCACTGGAAGGAGTTCACCCCGGCCCAGAAGCGCGCCGCGTTGAACACCCTGCTCCGCCGTGGGCCATGGGCCGCCGCCGTGCTGGACCAACTCGCCGCCGGCAACTTGGTCCCCAAGGACCTCGACGGCGGCCAATGGCAGGCCCTGCGCAACAATCCCGACCGCGACCTCGCGGCCCGGGCCAAAACGCTTTCCGAGAAGACCGCGAAGCTCAGCAGCGATCGTGAGGCCGTCGTGAAGCAGTTCATGCCCGCCGCGAAGAAGGACGGCGACCTGAAGCGCGGCAAGGAGCTCTACGCCCAGAACTGCGGCGTATGCCACCTGTTCTACGGCGCCGGCGGCAAGGTCGGCCCGGACCTGAGCGGCATCGGCGTGCGCGCCAAGGACGAAATCCTCGCCGAGATCCTCGATCCGAACCGCTCCGTGGAAGCCAACTACGTTCTCTGGACCGTCGAGACGCAGGCCGGCGATTCACTCTCCGGCCGGCTCGACACAGAAACGCAGACCAGCGTCGAGCTCTACGACCTCCAGGGCCAGAAGCACGTCTTCCAACGCAAGGACATCGCCAGCCTGACCGCCTCGAACCAATCCATCATGCCCACCGGCCTCGAACAGGTCGGTGAACAGGGCCTGGCCGACATCCTGGCCTATCTTGCGGCGGGCGTGCAGAAGTAGGCGCCTGGCCAACCGTTGGTTCCTCGGGCCTCCCTCGCCGGTCTCCAACGCGGCGACGGAACGCCCTTCCGGTGGCAGGCGGGATTTCACAACCAATCCACGTCAGGCCGTCCCAGTTGCGCCCGTCAAGCCCCGGCAACACCGGTCTTGCCGG
>JBEISV010000286.1:0-6161 GCA_040375265.1 Verrucomicrobiales bacterium | reverse complement strand
GCGGGCCGGGGCAGGTGACCGGTGACCGCCTGCGCCTGACCGGGGCAGGTGCCGTCTTGGTCGTGGCCGAACAGTTGGGGGACGATCAGTGGTTCACCGTGGCGGTGACCAACCGGATCGATGTGAAGCCGAACACCACCCTTAATTGGCTGACGCCTGTGACCCCGGTGGTGGTTCCGAATAGCCCCCACGTGGAGGTGGCAAAAAGCACTGAAGGCGTCGCCGCGACGCTCCGGGTCGGCTTCGGACCGGCCCGCATCGAAGAAGGGCGGCTGGTGGTCACCAATGTCGGAGCCGTGCAGTTGATCGCCGAATTGAACACCCCGGAGTGGGTCGCAGCGCCCCTGACCCGCTGGTTCAATCCGGTCGAGGTTACCTTCCAATCGTTGGGCGGTCACACGAATGGTCCCGCGACCGCGGCGGTGGGCGTGACCGTCGCCGGCGGCACGGCTTTCGTGGCCGAGGGCACCAACGGCGTCCGGTTGGTGCGGCTGACCAAACCGGATCGGCCACAGTCGTTCGGCCGCCTGCCAACCGCCGGGGCAGCCGGATCGGTCGCGGTGGATGGTCCGACGGTGTATGTGACCACCGGAGTGGCGGGGGTGGAGATTTTCGCGTGGTCCGACGCGGGCACGGCCGAGCGGTTGGCGATCCTGGATACCCCGGGCAATGCTTCGGCGGTGCGGCTGGACGGTTCGCGTCTGTATGTGGCGGACGGCGGAGCCGGTTGGTCCGTTTACGACGTGGCCGACCCAAGGAATTCGCGGCGACTGAGCGGTGTGGATACGCCCGGGCTCGTTCAAGATCTCCAGGTTGTGGGCTCCCGGCTCTTCGTCGCGGACAGCAACCGCGGGTTGTCGGTGTATTCCGTGACCGATCCGACGGCGCCGGATCTGGTCGGCCACTTCGACGTGACGATCAAGGATGCGGACGGTTTGTCGGCCGAGGGCCAGGCCATGCGGGTTCAGGTGATGGGTTCGACCGCGTATCTGCTCGATTGGCCCGTGGGAGTGCGAATCTTGGACGTCACAGATCCGGCGAACCCACAGGAGCGCGGTCGCATCAGCAATCCCCGGCGCATCAACGGAATGTCAGTCTCGGGCACCAAGGTCGCGTTGGCCGTGGGCGCAGAGGGTATCGAGACCTGGGACGTGTCCGACCCGGCGGTGCCGGTGAAGTCGGGAACCTTCGACACGGCCGGCTCGGCCCGGGCCGTGGCTTCGTCCGGTGAACGCTGGTTGGTGGCGGATCGGGAAGGTGGATTGCTGGTGCTGGCGGACGAGCCGGCGGGACTCCGGTTCGCGGGCGGTTGCGGCGCGGCTGAGTTCGCCCGTCGAATTCAGGTTGAAGGCGGGTTCGCTTACGTCGCCAACGGCTTGGCCGGGCTGAAGATCTTCGACGTCAGCAATCCGGCGTTGCCCCGGCCGGTGGGCGAAATGGACACGCCTGGAAATACCGTGTCGCTGCATGTGATGAGTGATCGGGCCTACTTGGCGGATGAACTGGGCGGCATGCGGATCGTGGACGTGTCGGCGCCCAGCCGGCCGATGGCGCTGGGCAGTTACCGCACGACCGCCCCGATCCGCTCGGTGGAAGTCCGCGCCGGGGTTGCCTGGGTGGCGGCCGATACGGCCGGGGTGGAAACCTTGGACATCCGGGATCCGGCCAACGTTAAGCGTTTGGGGAGGTTTCTGACTCTTGGCAGCGCCGGTGATGTGGCCGTTTCGGATGATTTTGCATATGCGGCGGATTCGCAGGCGGGAGTATACCGGCTGGCGGCAAGTGATCCGGCCAATTTGGTTTCGACGGCCCGCCTCTCCGGCGCGTCGGACCAAGTGGAAGTCTTTGGGGCACTGGCGGTTTCCTTTAATTCTGGGAACCGGGATGGATCCCCGAGGACCTTTGATGCAAAGACGATGAAAGCGGTCTCTTCGGCGATCAACGTCTGGTGGTTTGTCCGAACGCTGCAGCTTCGTGAAGATGCGGTGTTCGCCGGCGGCGTCGATTTTGTCGTCGCCGAATATGGGACCAACGGATACCCAGGTGGCGCTCTCCACATTTTCAGCTTTGGCGCCTCCAACACGGTGCACGGCTTGTCCGTTCAGCACACGAATGCATTTGTGACGTTGGGCGAGCGCGGCCTGCGGGTGGTCGGTTTTGATCGGGCGATTCAGCGGGCCGTCCAGGCGATTTCTTCGCCAACCAACCTCGTCTATTCCGCCGACCTGTTGAGCTTGTCGGCCCAAGCCAGCAGTGGATTGCCCTTGGCAATGGAGGTCTTGAGCGGCCCGGGGAGCGTCGAGGCCGGGCAATTACGGCTTACCGGTGCCGGGATGCTCCGGCTTCGCCTGATCCAGGCGGGTTCCGAGTTGTTCAGGCCGGTCACCAACGTCGTGAACGTCACGGTGGTTCCCAACCAGTCGATCCAACTGCTGTCGCCCACCAACACGGCGCTGGAGCCGGGGGTGGCCCATCCGATTGTGGCCTCAGCCAGCAGCGGGTTGCCGGTGACGGCCCGGGTGCTGTCCGGCCCCGCGGAGGTCCGGGACGGCGCGCTGTGGATCACGAACATCGGCCGGGTGGTTTGGACGGTGGAGCAGGCGGGCAACGGGACATTCGTGCCGGCCGGTTTGACCAACACGGTCAATGGAGTCCCGTCCAGCTTGGAGCGAATCGGGAGCGAATATACCTCAGGGTGGACCCGCGCAGTGAAAATCGTTGGGCGGCATGCCTATGTCGCCGGCGGTGGGGTGGGTTTGGCAATCGTGGACCTCGCCGATCCAAGAGATCCCGTCCTGGTCGGCTCGGTGCTGGCCGGCCGACAGGCGGCCGATCTCGATGCCCGCGGTAACGTCCTGTTCGTGACCGGTGAGGCGGGGGACCTCGTGGCGATGGATGTTTCGATTCCCGAGCGTCCGTATTCCTTGGGGACGCTCGTTTTGCCCGGTGCGCCCCAGTCGGTCCGAGTGTTGGGCAACTATCTGCTCGTGCCAGCGGGGGCGGAAGGCTTGCTGGTGATTGAAGCCTCGAATCCGGCGAAAATGCGCCTCGTCGGCCAGTTTAAGCCGGGTGGCTTTGCCGAGTTTGTGGCCATCCAGGGGAGCCACGCCTATCTGGCCAACGGGCAGGGCGGGTTGGTGGTGCTGGACGTGGGAAATCCCGAGCAGCCGCGGCAGTTGGGCTGGCTGCCGGTGGCGACCCGGGACTATTGCTGGAGCGTCGAGATCGCCGGGGATACGGCCTATGTCGGAACCATGGCCAGCGGTGTGTTCGTGGTCGATGTCAGCGATCCGGCGATTCCGAAGCTCAGGCGGCAAATCGAGGGCGGCTCGGTTCGCGCTGTTCGTGTCCGGGATGGTTTGGCCTACCTGCTTTCCGTATCGACGCTCACAGTTTATGACGTTTCCGACGTCTCGTCGCCGACCTTGGCGCGGCTTCCGGTCGAGCTTTTTGAAAACTCCGAGAACTTCGAATTGGCTGGCGACTACGCCTACGTAGCCGGCAGCACTCGGTTGATTGTTGTTCAGGTCGGCGGTCGGGTTGCCCAGGAAATCACCCACACGTTGCCCGCATCGGTGCCCTATTCGCCGTTACCTATACCCGTGTCAGCGCAGAGCGGCAGCGGGCTGCCCGTTCGCTGGCAACGGGTGACTGGTCCGGGGCGGATTGTGAACGACGCCCTGGTGCTCAGCGGCGTCGGCGAGGTGATCCTGGAGCTGTCCCAGGCCGGGGCAAGCTGGCTGGAGCCGGCAATCCTGCGCACTTCAGTTTACGTTTATCCGGCCGCGCAAACCCTCGCGCATGAACCACTGCCAGAACTGATTTCCCGGTTTACGCCGACCAGCTTTGTGGTGACCAGCAGTGTCGGGCTCCCAGTCAACGTCAGCGTTTCCGGACCGGCCATGGTCACGAGTAACCGGGTGACCGTGACCGGCGAGGGCCAGGTTAACCTGTGGGCCAACCAGGCCGGCAATAGCCTGTATCAATACGCGTCCCTGTCGAAGTCGTTCAACTTCCGGTATGCCCCGGAGGTGGCGTGGAACCTCGCCGCGCTGGACCTGCGGTTTTCGCCCGGCACCAATACCGCGGGGGCGGTCCTGGCGTTCCACGATCCGGACCGGACGAATTCGGCAGCCGGACCTGGCGCTGAGACGGCCGCCCCGCTAGCAGCGAATGTGCGGCTCGTGGGGGGCGAGAATTCCGTGTGGCGGGTCGCTTATTCCTTCGGGAGCAGCGCTGGCCGGTTGGAGTTCTCGTCGCCAGACCTGCGGCAGCAACTTGAAGCGGAAACCAATGCGATGGTTTCAATCCGGGCCGAGCAGATCTCCGCCCCCGGGGCCACGCCGGAAGATCCGCAAGGCGAAGTGGTCCTTACCCGAACCGCCGGCGCCGTCTCCGGGGCGTATCAGGTGCGCGTTGACAACCAGATTTACTCGGGCACATGGACGACGGCGGGGTTGACTGGCATTGGCCAATTTGACCGCATCGCTTGGCGGATGGCGCTCAGCCTCCAGACGACCGCCCCGCCCGAGCCGGCGGGCGTTTGGACCGCGGACACCGCCTTCGCCCCTGGGCCGGCTGAGTCGAGCTTGGAGTTCCCCGTAATCAATGCGGTGCCGTCTGCCACTGTGGGAACGGCTTTGCGACTCGGTGCGGTCCGCCTGACCTGGGACCCAGTGCGGCGCGAGTTTGCCGGCGAGGTCGGGATATCGCAGGGAGACGAGCCATCGCCGGTCGGACGTTTTCACCTCACGATGTTCCCGCCTCAGGACGAAGATCAGGATGGGACGCCGGACGTCGTGGATTCCGACTTCACCCCTCGGCTCGATTGGGAGCGGTTAGCCAGGAACGGCATCAGCGGATTCGACATCTACGGTGCCAACGGTGAATTGTTCGTCCTCGAGAAATCCCTCGATTTTAAGGTGTGGAAGGAAATTCGGTGGCTGAGGACCACCGGTCCCGGCACGCCAACTTCGCACTCAGCACTAAGCGTTGAGGTGAATGCCCCGCAATTCTGGCGGCTCCGCCGGCCCGAGTAGCACGGCGAGTCGTTTCTGCCGCCTTCTCAGCGCGACGCCGAATTCGGGCGCAACTCGCGGGCAGCTATCGGCGTTTCCCCCCGTCCCCGTCCGCGTGATTTGTCGGTGTAACTGACGGCCCGGGCGCCAGCGCCGGGGGTCTTCAACTCGGCGCCGCTGATCCGGCTCTTGAGTTCGCGGATCTGGTCCCGGAGCAGGGCGGCCTTCTCGAATTCCAGGTTGTTGGAGGCTTCGACCATTTCGCCCTCGAGTTCGCGGATGGTTTCCGTGAAGTCGAATTGCTCAACGCTTTCATGGAGCGCGGCGGCCGCGGCGGCCCGGCCCTGCGGTTGGCTGCCGAGGCTCTCGTCCACGGCGCGGGTCACGCTGCGCGGGGTGATGCCGTGTTCGAGGTTGTAGGCGACCTGCTTCTGGCGGCGATAATTGGAGACGGCGAGGAACTTCTGGATGCTCTGCGTCATCACGTCGGCGTAGAGGATCACCTTGCCGTTGAGGTGGCGGGCGGCGCGGCCGGCGGTCTGGATGAGACTGGTCGCGCTGCGGAGATAGCCCTCCTTGTCGGCGTCGAGAATTGCGACCAACGAGACCTCGGGCAGGTCGAGACCTTCGCGAAGCAGATTGATGCCGACGAGCACGTCGAACTCGCCCTTGCGGAGCGCACGCAGGATTTCGACGCGCTCAATGGCGTCAATTTCGCTATGAAGGTAACGGACATTGACACCGAGGTCGCGCAGGTAGTCGGTGAGTTCCTCGGCGGTGCGTTTCGTCAGAGTGGTGACCAGGGTGCGCTGCCGGGAGTCGGACCGCTGGCGCACTTCCTCCAGCAGGTCATCGATCTGGCCGCCGAGGGGTTTGATGACGATCTCGGGGTCAATGAGGCCGGTGGGACGGACGATTTGTTCGGCGACGTTGGCGGGCGTGGCCCAGCCCATTTCGAGCGGACCCGGCGTGGCACTAACGTAGACGGCCTGGTTCACGAGGCCGCGAAACTCCTCGAAATTGAGCGGACGGTTGTCGAGGGCGCTGGGCAGGCGGAAGCCGTGCTCGACCAGGACGGTCTTGCGGGCGCGGTCGCCGTTGAACATGGCCCGCACCTGCGGCAGCGTGACGTGCGACTCGTCG
>JBEISV010000018.1:0-26114 GCA_040375265.1 Verrucomicrobiales bacterium | reverse complement strand
CCGGCGCCCCGGATCGTCCTGCATTCCGAGAACGAGTGGTTGCACGAACGTCTCCGGCCGGCGCTGGCGGCAACGCTGGGCGATCGCCCGGACGGCGCCCCAGCGTCCGGCGACGTCGTCGTGCTCTGGGATGCGTCCCTGCCCTGGGCCAAGGCTGCCAGCCTCGGCGCACCCGCCGGCCGGCGGATTTTGCTGAGCCTCATGGCCCAGCGTCCGACCCCGACGGCGCTGGCTTCCGCGGGCTTCTCCGGCGTGCTGACGCTGCCGCTCAAGCCGGCCCAACTGCTGTCCGGCCTCGCCAACCTTCCTCCCGCCCCGGAACCGACCCCGCCGTCATCCGTCGCGAACGCCGGCGTTCGGTTGTTGGTGGTCGAGGACAACCCGGTGAACGAGAAGCTGGTCCGGGCGATGCTGGGTCGCCTCGGCATCGCCCACGACATCGCCCGCGACGGCCAGGAAGCCCTGCGCCTGACCGCGGCCAAGGCCTACGAAACGCTGCTGCTCGACTGCCAGTTGCCGGACCTGCCCGGCTGGGAAGTCTGCCGGCAGCTGCGGGCGCCGGGACACGCCTCCCGTGGCGCCAAGGTGATCGCCTTTACGGCAGGCTTGACTCCGCCCGAGCGGGAACTTTGCAGCCAAGCCGGTGTGGACGAGTTTCTCGGCAAGCCCGTGCAGCTCGCGGAACTTCGGGCCAAGTTGCTGCCCGACTCGCCGGCGCCCGTTGCTTGACCCGGCGGCGACCGCTCCCGGAGGCTCGCGGAAATGACGCTCCCTTTCCCCCGCCTCCTGCGATTGCTGGCGCTCGGCGGGCTGCTTGTCGGCGGCCAGGACAGGCTCCTGGCGGCAGCCGACCATTTTGTCGTGCTAGGCTCCGGCGGCGTGCCCTCGGCCCAGGAAGCTTCCATCCTGGAAGTCGCAGAATTTTGGACCGAGGAGTTCCGACGGGCCTACGCGGGCTCCCAACTTTCCGTTCTGTTTGGGGCCGGCAACCAACCGGGGGAAAAAGCCGTTCTACGCCGATGTCCGGGTCGAACGGGAAACCAAGGAGGGCCGGAGCGGCGAAGTGCTGGAGCACGAAGGACTGGAACCCGGTCGCCTCCGGGGCAACCAGACGGCCACACCGGCCGCGTTGAAGTCCGTGTTGGGGCGGCAACTGCACCGGCCGGGGCAAGTCTGGCTCTTTGCCCATGGCCATGGTTCCCCCAATCACGAATTGCCGGAATTCGCCCCGGACCGTTACCGCGACAATCGTTTGCTGCTCTGGTCGGCCGAGGCCGCTTGGCGACAGGAACCGTCCGAACCGGCGCCGTTCACGGTGCCGGAATTGCGGCGACTGCTGGCCGCTCCCGGGCGGTCCGCCGACTTCATTTTCCTGATCACGTCGTGTTACTCGGGCGGATTCCACCAAGCCGTCGTGGAGGAGACCGACGGGCGCCCGACCATTCTCCACGGGGCGGCCGGCTTCAGCGCGGCGCACGAGGATGTTCCGTCCGCGGGTTGCACCACCACGCCGGACATCTGGGATGACACCTATGTCGGCCTGTTTGCCCGCCAACTGATGGCGGACCACAGCCGCCGAAAGGGCGGACGCATCAGCCTGACCGAAGCCCATCGCGCCGCCGTCCTCGCGTTGCCGGAATGGTCGTTCGAGCTGCCGCTCGCCACATCGGACTACTACCTCGAACTCTGGGCCAAGACCTTGTTCAGCACCCATCCGGCGCACCGCGCCCTGTGGGGCAATCGCCTGGACGAGGCTAAGGCGGCCTTCGCGGCGGCGTGGCGAAATCCAGTCGACGGCAGTTCCCCAGCGTGGCGGGAACACCGCCGTTGGGTCGAGCAGGTCATCGCTCACACTCCTGATCTGGCCCAGCCACGGCGCCGCGACGCCCTCAACGATCCGGCCACGGCCCGGGCCATGCTTGAGGAATTGAACCAACGTCAGAAGGTCGCCACCCGCCTTGGCGAGGACGCAGAGGGACTGCTCGGCCAGGCCAAGCCGGCGCTCCTGCGGTCCTGGAACCAGGCCTTGCCCCGGCTCATCGCCGCCCTGCCCCGTTCCAAACCGCTCTTGGCCGAACTCGCTTGGGAACCGGAAGTGGTCGCCACCGAGGCGGCCGATCCCGCCCCAGTGCGCTGGTCCGACGTGATGCTCGACCACCATTCCCACCTCGCGGTCGCCGAACCGGCCCGATTTGCCGCCCTGACCCGTTGGCTCGCCCGCCGAGCCAATCTGCGTGACGACTGGATTGTCGCCGTGCATGCCGGCAAAACCGGCGCCGACCCCGGGACGGTCGTCGCCCTGTCGGAATGGCGAAACCGGACCATCCAGCAGGTGGAGGCGGACGCAGTGGCGCAAAAGGCCGAAACCGCCTGGGCCAACTTCAGGCGAGCCGTCGTTTATCGGGATGTTTCCGCCGCCTGGCAGACGTTGGAGCGCCTTGGCCAGACCGCCGCCTTGGACAATCTAGCCGAGTTGCACCGCATCGAATCGCTGCGCCTGCCCCCACGCGGTCGCAAATAGTCAGGGGGCCAACCCGCCATCGATTTGGAGCCCGGAACGGCCGCCGAGCAACCGGCGTAAGTTGCCGGCCAATTCGTGTGCCCGCGCGATGAACCATTCTGCGGCCGCGGGTTCGAGGCGGGATTTGCAGTTCAGTTCCCAGAGCATCAGCCAGCGCCGAAAGTGAGTTTCTTCCAGCCCGAGCGGCAGGTGCGCCGCCCCGAAACCACCGCGGTAACTGGAAGGTCCGCCGGTTTGCAGCGCCCAAAAATCGGCGATCTTCTCCAGGTGCGTCGGCCAGTCATGGATCTGGGCGTTGAAGATGGGGCCGATCAGGGAGTCCTGCCGCACGTCGGCGTAGAAGTGGCGGAGGAAATCCAACAACGCCGCCCGGCCGCCCACGAACTCGAAGACGGTGACGCGGCGCCCGGACTCGGCGGATTCGTTCGGCGAAGACATCGGGGTGGACGTTAACACGCAGGCAGTTTGAACCCAACCCGGGAACAATCCTTGGTCCTGGTTAACCGGACCGCCGTCACCGCGCCCCGGGGGCAGGATGCCTTCGGGACACCCGGCCGCACGGGAACTGAAACCGCCTGTTGAAATCACCTGCTCCACCCGCCAAGCTAGCGGCTCGCGCATGAAATTCATTCTGACGACACACAACGTCACCCTGACCGAAGCCATCGAGCAGCACATCCTCGATTGCCTCGACAAGCTGGATCACATCGACCGCTGGTTGATTGATGCCCGTGTGGCCATCGAGAAGGACCACACCGGCAAGGCTCCCGACAAGACCTTCAAATGCGGCATCCGGCTCGGGGTCCGCGGCAACGACCTGTTCGCCGAGGACAAGAACGCCGACCTCTATGCGGCGATCGACGCGGCCACGAAGAAGCTGGAACAGCAGATCCGCCAGAAGCATAGCAAGGCGAAGGCGAAGAAGCACAAGGTTGCCTCCCGGCTGAAGGAGAAGGCCCGCGCCAAGGCCGACAAGGCGGAGTAGCCGTGCTGCTCCGCGCCCGCATCGTCGTTCCCGTAACCGCGCCGCCCGTTGAGGACGGCGCGGTTGCCGTTTCCGGGGATCGCGTCGTCGCGGTCGGATCCTGGCGGGAGCTGGGCGCCGCCTGGCCCGGCCCCGTCACCGACCTGGGCGAGGTCATCCTGCTGCCCGGCCTGGTCAACGCGCATTGCCACCTCGATTACACCGGGCTCGCCGGCCAACTGGCGCCGCCCCGGACTTTTCCGGACTGGATCAAGGCGATCCTCGCCGCCAAGGGAGCCTGGACGAACGAGGACTTTACCCGTTCTTGGCTGGCCGGGGCGGCGCAGTTGCTCGCCTCCGGGACGACCACGGTGGCGAACACGGAGTCCTTGTCCGTCGGCCTGGCCGAGCGCCGTGCTGCCACCCCGCTCCGCGTGTTTTCGTTCCGGGAACTGACCGGCGTGCGAAACCGCCGGCCGGCGGGAGAAATTGTGGGTGAAGGGGAACAGCTCCTGGATTCCCTGCCGCCGGCCCCGGGCGGGCATGGCCTTTCCCCGCACGCGCCGTATTCGACCGTGCCGGAACTGCTCCGCGCCGCCGCCGCCGTGTCGCAACGGCGACATTGGTGGGTGTCCACCCACGTCGCGGAATCCGAGGCGGAATTCGAGATGTTCATGTATCGGCGGGGACCGATGTTCGATTGGCTCCAACGGGACCGCGATACCGACGACTGCGGCCTCGGGTCGCCCATCCAGCACTTGGCGAAACACGGGCTGATTTCGCCGCGCTTCCTGGCCGTGCATGCGAATTACCTCTGGCACGGCGACGCCCCGCTGCTGGCGGCCCGCGGCGCCAGCGTCGTGCATTGTCCCCAGTCCCACGCCTATTTCGGCCACCGGCGGTTTCCACGCGAGGAGCTTGAATCGGCGGGCGTGAACCTATGCTTGGGCACGGACAGCTTGGCCTCCACCCGCACGAGGAAGGGGCAGTCCATCAGCCTCTCGATGTTTGACGAGATGCAGGCGTTCCAGAGCCGCGACGACGGCACAAAGGCCGAGACCATTCTGGCGCGGGCCACCGTGAACAGCGCCCGCGCGCTCGGGCTTCAGGGACAGGCGGGCGAATTGTGCGTTGATGGTTGGGCCGACTTGATCGCAATCCCGGGCAGCCCTGCCCCGGCCGCGGTCAACGACGCCATCATCAACCACGTGGGCCCGGTGCAAGCCTCCATGATCGCCGGGCGCTGGATCATCCCACCGCCCACCTCATGAGCCGCGAAGGCAAACGCCAAGTGATCCTGATCACGGGCGCGGCGGGCGGTTTGGGGCAGGCCTTGGTCGAAGCATTTGCCGCCGCGGATTGGCAGGTCGTCGCCGGTTGGCACCAGACTCCGTTGTCCGGCCGACACGCCAACGTCTTCCCCACACACCTCGATGTCACCGCCGCGGAATCGGTGAGCGCCGCCTTCGCCGAAACCCTGGCCCGCTTCGGTCGCCTCGATGCGCTGATCAACAATGCCGGGATCGCCCGAGATGCATTGGTTTCCCAGATGAGCGACGACGACTGGCAACGCGTGCTCGACGTCAACCTCAAGGGGGCCTTCCTCTGCGCGCAGGCCGCCCTGCGTCCGATGCTGAAGCAACGCGACGGACACATCCTGAACATCTCCAGCTTCGGTGGACGGGTAGGCCGGGCCGGCCAAGCGAACTATGTGGCGTCCAAAGCCGGTCTCCTTGGCCTGACCCAAGCGCTGGCCAAAGAACTCGGTTCCCGCAACGTGCGGGTGAACGCGGTGCTACCCGGATTCCTGCGCACACGACTGGTTGGGGACCTGAGCGAGGAGCAGTTGGCCGCCCACGCGGCAAGCAACGTGCTCGGTCGCCTGAACGAATTCGCCGAGGTCGCCCGTTTCGTCACGTTTCTCGCCGGCATGCGCAACGTCTCCGGCCAAGTCTTCCAACTCGACAGTCGAATCGGCCCGTGGAGCTGACTACGTTGGCGGCGTGTCGGCGTTTGAAGAGGAATTGGAGCGGAGGCTGGCCGGGATTCGCGAAGCCGGCCTGTGGCGGGAACTGCGGCGGATTGATTCGCCGCAGGGCGCCCGTGTCCGGTTCGCTGGGCGTGAACTGGTCAACCTGTCTTCCAACGATTACCTCGGGCTCGCCTCCCATCCGGCGCTGATTGACGCCGCCGCGCAGGCGCTGCGGGATTATGGGGCGGGAGCTGGCGCGTCCCGGCTGATCTGCGGTTCCCTGGCGCCCCACCACCGCTTGGAAGAAGCGTTGGCCGCGTTCAAGGGCACCGAGGCGGCGCTTTCCTTCAGCTCCGGCTATGCCGCCGCCATGGGCACGATCACCGCCTTGCTAGACAAGGACGACGTGATCGCCGTGGATCGGCTCGTGCACGCTTGCTGCGTGGATGCAGCCCGCCTTTGCGGCGCCAAGCTGCGGGTGTTTGCGCACAATGACCTCAGTGAACTGGAATCAATCCTGCAATGGGCCGACCAACGTGCTCCCGGCGGCGAAGGCGGCGCCCGCAGGGGACGCGTCCTGATCGTCACCGAGAGCGTGTTCTCAATGGATGGGGACTTCGCTCCGTTGCGGGAACTGGTGGAACTTAAGGATCGCTTCGGCGCATGGCTCATGCTGGACGAGGCGCATGCGTTGGGCCTGTTCGGCGAACATCGCCGTGGGCTGGCGGACGCCTTCGAGCTGGGCGACCGGATCGAAATTCACATGGGCACGCTCGGAAAGGCGGCGGGCGCCGCCGGCGGTTTTGTCGCTGGATCGCGGCCGTTGATCGACCTCCTGGTCAATCGCGCCCGGAGTTTCATTTTCTCAACCGCCCCCCCCCCGGCTTCTGTCGCCGCCGCCGAGGCGGGAATAGAGCTCATCGCTGGCAACGAGGGGGCGGCCCGTAACCGACGCCTGTGGGCTTTGGTCGATGGCCTGAAGAACGCCCTGATCCGCAGCGGCTGGCCGCCCGGGTTGGTGCGGAGTCCGATCCTTCCGCTCGTTGTCGGAGGCGAGGAAACGGCCGTTGAATTGGCCACCGACCTGAGGGATGCCGGCTTCTTCGTCCCGGCAATTCGCTTTCCAACGGTTGCGCGCGGAGCCGCCCGGCTACGGGTCACCGTCAGTGCTTCGCATCAACCGGAAGATCTCAGTCAGTTTGCTACCGCTGTCTCCGCAAGACGTCCCCAGGTTCGAAACACCGCCATCGAATGAACGCTATCGCCCGATTGGACCATGCTCACGTCTGGCATCCGTTCACGCAGATGCGCGACTGGCTGCGGACCGAACCCGTGGTGCTCGTCGAAGGTCACGGCACGGTCCTGCGGGACATCCGGGGACGCGAGTATCTCGACGCCAATTCGTCGATCTGGACGAATCTTCACGGCCACAATCATCCCAATATCAATGCGGCGATCCGGGCTCAATTGGGCAAGGTGGCGCACACGTCGTCGTTGGGCTTTGCCAACGAACCGGCCAGCCGGTTGGCGGCCGAACTAGTTCGAATCGCCGCACCTTCCCAAGTTGGAAGTCAGAAAACCCGCACGTCCAGCGACCGCCAATTGACCAAAGTCTTCTTTTCCGACGATGGCTCCACGGCGGTCGAGGTGGCTTTGAAGCTGGCCTACGAATTCACCCGCCGCACCCGCGGACCGAAGACCCAACCCCGATTCCTCGCGCTGAATGGAGCCTATCATGGCGACACGGTCGGCGCGGTTTCGTTGGGCCACTTAGACCTGTTTCACCGGGCCTACTCCGGGTTGCTCTTCAAATCCGATGCGGTGATGGCGCCCTATTGTTACCGGTGCCCATTCAACCGGGCGAAACCCGAGCGCGCCGACGCCCGCTCCTACCGCCGCTGCAACTGGGAGTGCGTGACCAAGGTGGAAACCGCACTGGCGAAGGCGGCCAAGCGACGGAATCCTTACTCGGCTTTCGTCTTTGAACCGCGGATGCAGGGGGCGGCCGGCATGATCCCCCAACCCGACGGCTGGCTCCGTCGCGTCACGGAATTGGGACGCGCGCATGGAGCGCTGCTCATTGCCGACGAGGTGATGACCGGATTCGGCCGAACGGGAACCGGGCCGGCTCACGGACGGACTGCCCCCGAGAGGGGCGCTACCACCTCGCGGTCGCTCTTCGCCTGCCAACACGAAGGGGTTCTCCCCGATTTCCTCTGCGTCGCTAAGGGATTGACCGGCGGATATCTACCCATGGCGGCCACCCTCACTACCGACGACGTGTTCGGCGCATTTCTAGGCGAGTATTCGGAGTTCAAGTCGTTCTTCCATGGCCACAGTTTCACGGGCAACCAGCTGGGAGCGGCGGCCTCGCTGGCCAGCCTCAAGTTACTGGAGCCGGCTCGCGCGGTTGCGGCGCGGCGGAATTTGGAGGCCAGTTTTCGGGCCGGACTTGAACAGCTCTGGAAACTGCCGCAGGTCGGGGACATCCGGCAAACCGGGTTGGTCGCGGGGATCGAATTGGTCCGCGATTGGCGGACCAAAGAACCGTTTGTATTGGCGGACCGCGCCGGCATCCGCGTGTGCGAAGCGATGGCGAGGCGGGGGGTGCTGACCCGGCCGATCGGGAATGTGCTGGTGCTGATGCCACCCTACTGCACCACATCGCGGCAAATTGCCCAGATGATCGGAGCCATGACAGAGAGCATCGCCGAAGTGTTTCCCCACGCCGGTTGGTCCTCCGAAACCCGGCAGGAAACGAAAACGCGGGCGGCGTGAACGCCGCCCGCCTTGTTGCCGATTCAGACTGACCTTATGCCAGCAATTGGTGCGCTTCCGCGCCCTCCGGCAGTGATGGCGCCGGTTCATCGGGAATCTCAACCAACGGCTTGATCCGGATGTTCCGGTGGCCGCTGAAGCCCGTGCCCGCAGGGATAATGTGGCCCATGATGACGTTTTCCTTGAAGCCGCGGAGCGGATCGCTCTTGCCCATGGTCGCGGCCTCGGTCAGCACGCGAGTCGTGTCCTGGAACGACGCGGCGCTGAGGAACGATTCGGTTTCCAGCGACGCCTTGGTGATGCCCAGCAGAACCGGGGCGCCCTCGGCCGGCTTACCACCCATCTTCTCGACGCGCTCGTTCTCGTCCTCGAACGCGATCTTGTCGATCTGTTCGCCCCAGAGGAACAACGTGTCACCGGGTTCCGTAATCCGAACCTTGCGCAGCATCTGGCGGATGATGATTTCGACGTGCTTGTCGTTAATCGTCACGCCCTGCAGACGGTAGACTTCCTGAATCTCGTTGACGAGGTGCTCCTGCAGTTCGTGCGGTCCGCAGACGTCGAGAATTTCGTGCGGGACGACCGGACCGTCGGTCAACTGCTGCCCCTTCTTCACGAAGTCGCCCTTGTAGACAATGACGTGCTTTGACATCGGGATGAGGTGCTCCTCTTCGGTGCCGGTCTGAATGTCCTTCACGATGATGCAGCGTTTGCCGCGGACGGAAGGTCCGAAGTCGACCACGCCGTCTATCTTGGCGATTTCCGCCGCATCCTTCGGACGACGGGCTTCGAACAATTCCGCAACGCGCGGCAAACCGCCCGTGATGTCTTTGGTCTTGGAAGCCTTACGAGGCGTCTTGGCCAGAAGTGCGCCGGCACCGATGTCGTCACCTTCACCCACAACCAAGTGGGCTCCGGCCGGAATCGGATACTGGGCTAGCGGATCACCGGACTCATCCTCGATGATGATCTGCGGGTGCAGGTCTTCCTTGTGTTCGATGATGACCAAAGCCTCCTGGCCGGTGGACTCGTCGACTTCCTGCTTCACCGTCACGCCCTCGATGATGTCCACGAACTTCACCTGGCCGGACTTCTCGGAGATGATCGGGATGTTGTAGGCATCCCATTCGACGAACACGTCGTTCTTCTTCACCTCGCCGCCGTCGGGCACAGAGATGACCGAACCGACCACGATGCTGTGAGTTTCCAGTTCCTTGCCATCGGGCGAGAAGATGGACAGCGAACCGTTCTTGTTCAGGACGATGCAATTGCCGTCGTCGAGATTCACGACGCGGAGGTCGTTGTATTTGACCGAACCGTCGTGCTTAGACTTGATCTGCGGCTGCTTGTAGGTCTGGGCCGCGGCGCCACCAATGTGGAACGTGCGCATCGTCAGCTGGGTGCCCGGCTCACCGATCGACTGAGCGGCGATGATGCCGACAGCCTCGCCGTGCTTCACCAGGCGACCGGTGCCCAAGTTGCGGCCGTAGCAGAGGGCGCAAATGCCGCTCTTGGTTTCGCAGGTCAGCGCGGAGCGAATCTTGATGCGCTCGATGCCGGCGCGGTCCACGTCCTTCGCCTTGATTTCGTCGAATTCTTCGCCCGCGCCGATGATCTTGTGCTTCAGGTCGGCGGGATCGTAGACGTCCTCGGAAGAATACCGGCCGAAGATGCGCTCGCTAATCTTCACCACCTCTTCCTCGCCTTCGTAAATGGAGGCGACATAGATGCCGTTAGTCGTGCCGCAATCGTCGGCGCGCACGATGACATCCTGGGCGGCGTCCACCAACTTACGGGTCATGTAGCCGGAATCGGCAGTCTTCAGGGCCGTGTCCGCCAGACCCTTACGAGCACCGTGGGTCGAGATGAAGTATTCCAGGACCGTCAGACCTTCGCGGAAGTTAGACAGAATCGGCTTCTCAATGATGGAACCGTCCGGCTTGGCCATCAGGCCGCGAAGTCCGGCCAACTGGCGGACCTGAGCTTTGTTACCGCGGGCGCCGGAATCCACCATCAACGACACCGGGTTGTATTCCTTCTTGCCGTGATTGTCGCCCAACGTCTTGAGCATGACGTTGGCGATCTGGTCGGTGCAGTGGGTCCAGATGTCGATGATCTTGTTGTAGCGTTCCTGGCTCGTGATAAGGCCCTTCTTGTGCTGCTTTTCCACGTCGGAGATCTGCTCCAAGGCGCTCTTGATCTCCTTCGACTTGGCTTCGGGGATGATCATGTCGTCGATGCCGATCGAGCAACCCGACCGCGTCGCTTCCGCAAAGCCGATTTCTTTCAGCTTATCGAGGGTCAGGACAGTGCGTTCCTGGCCGCAGACCTTGTAACAGTTGAAGATAATGTCGCCCAACTGGCTCTTTCCGCAGGTGCGGTTGAAGAATCCGAGTTCCGTCGGCCAAATCTCCGAGAAAATGACCCGACCAACGGTCGTCTCGATCATCTTCGAGTCGGCGTTGCCATAAACCGTCTTCCGACCCACGTCAGGATTGACAATCCGGATACGATCGTGGGTCTTCACCGCGCCGTCCATCTGAGCGAAGATCACTTCCGACTTGGAACCAAACAGCATCAGACGCTCGCCTTCCTTCCGGACCTTGCGCGGCTCCGCGGTCAAATAGTAGCAACCCAAGGTAATGTCCTGGGTGGGGGTCATGATCGGCTTGCCGCTCGACGGGCTGAAGATGTTCAGCGGGGCCATCATCAACAAGCGGGCCTCCATCTGGGCCTCGACCGAAAGCGGCACGTGGACGGCCATCTGGTCACCGTCGAAGTCGGCGTTGTAAGCCGTGCAGACGAGCGGATGAATGCGGATCGCCTCACCCTCGATCAAGGTCGGTTCAAACGCTTGGACAGACAAACGGTGCAAGGTCGGCGCACGATTGAGGAGCACGGGGTGGCCTTTGGTCACCTCGTCCAGAATGTCCCACACCTCGGCCGACTGGCGCTCAATCATCTTTTTGGCCGAGCGCACGGTGTGGACGTAGCCGCGTTCCTTCAGCTTTCGAATGATGAACGGCTCGAATAGCACCAGCGCCATCTTCTTCGGAAGACCGCACTGGTTAAGCTTCAGCTCCGGACCGATGACGATGACCGAGCGGCCGGAATAGTCGACGCGCTTGCCGAGCAGGTTCTGCCGGAAACGGCCGGACTTGCCCTTAAGCATGTCCGACAGGGACTTCAAGGCGCGGTTACCGGCACCCGTCACGGCCCGTCCATGGCGACCGTTGTCAAACAGCGCATCCACAGCCTCCTGGAGCATGCGCTTTTCATTGCGGATAATGACCTCCGGCGTCTTGAGCTGGAGCAGATTCTTCAACCGGTTGTTCCGGTTAATCACGCGGCGGTAGAGATCATTCAGGTCGGAGGTCGCAAAGCGTCCGCCTTCGAGCGGGACGAGCGGGCGAAGATCGGGCGGAATCACTGGCAGCACCGTCAGGATCATCCACTCGGGCCGGCTCTTGGATTTGATGAAGCCTTGGAACAGCTTGATCCGCTTGGCGATCTTCTTGCGGTTCTGCTTGGACTTGGTTTCGGTCATCTGGACTTGAAGCTCCTCCACCGAGGACTCCAACTGGATCCGCGCTAGGGCATCCCGGACCGCCTCCGCGCCCATCTTGGCAACAAACGCATCGGTGCCATAGGTCGACCGCGCCTCCCGGTATTCGTGCTCACTGAGCAACTGCAATGGCTTGAGCGGGGTGTTGCCCGGATCAATCACCATGTAGTCTTCGTAGTAAATCACCCGCTCAAGATTCCGGGCCGTGATGTCGAGCATCAGGCCGATCCGCGACGGCATGCACTTGAAGAACCAGATGTGGCTGACCGGAACAGCCAGCTCAATGTGCCCCATCCGCTCACGACGGACCCGGGCCAACGTCACTTCGACACCGCAGCGATCGCAAACCACCCCCCGGTGCTTGATGCGTTTGTATTTGCCGCACGAGCATTCCCAGTCCTTGACCGGGCCGAAAATGCGTTCGCAGAACAGGCCGCCCTTCTCGGGCTTGAAGGTTCGATAGTTGATGGTCTCAGGGTTTTTGACCTCACCTTTCGACCACGAACGGACAACCTCCGGTGAGGCAACCGATATGGCCACGTGATCGACCTGATTCACCTTGTCCAAGCCAAGCAACTCGCGCGCGGTATCTCTGCTGCTGATCATAGCTGTTTTCTCAAATGAACCTGCCTGGAGACGTAAAAAGCACATGGCCAGCCACTCGCTTCTTCCCGAAGCAAGCGACTGGACGGCATTAGTGCAATTAGAGGGCGTCGGCCAGAGCCAAGGGGGCGGAGAAAGCCACGCGCCTCCGGTCGTGTCAAAACGATTTTGGCAAAATCTGAGTCCAAACCGAGCCAAATGCCACCCCGGGGAACCGACGCGGTGTCCCTTCAAAATACTCGCGCCGATTCCTTGCGACGAAATTCAAATGGAACATTGACAGTGCACGCTGCGTCTGGTCTTTTCACCGCTCTTTTCTGGAAGCTATGTATGCCGTGATGGAAACAGGCGGGAAACAATATCGTGTTGCCGCCGGAGACACCCTCGAAATCGATCGCCTCAATGGCATCGAACCTGGTCAACCCTTCGTCTTCGATCGAGTTTTGCTCGTGAATCAGGACGGCAAGGTTGCCCTGGGCAGGCCCACGTTGTCTGGCGCCAAAGTGGTGGCCGACATCGTCGAGCACAAACGCGGGGACAAGGTGATCATCTTCAAAATGAAGCGCCGCAAGGGGTATCACAAGAAGCAGGGCTTCCGGGCCGAATTGACGGTCGTCAAAATCAAGGACATTACCGCGTAACCATTTCCGGAGGACAATTCGATGGCACACAAAAAAGGTCAGGGCAGTTCCCAAAACGGGCGCGACAGCAATTCGAAACGCCTGGGAGTCAAGGCGTTCGGATCTGAGTTCGTCACCGCCGGCAGCATCATCGTCCGGCAGCGGGGCTCCAAGTTCCATGCCGGCAAGAATGTCGGGATCGGTCGCGACTGGACCCTCTTCGCGCTGATTGATGGCACCGTTCAATTTGAAAAGGCCCGTCGCCGGATCAACGTCATCCCGGAACCGGTTCCCGCTGCGAACTAAGTTCGTTTTCCATTCTCCAGGCGAGGCCTCACGCCTCGCCTTTTTTATTCCCCTCACCCATTCCGCCCATGTTCGTCGACGAAATCAAGGTAAGCGCCCGCGCCGGTCACGGCGGCAAGGGCTGCGTTGCTTTCCACCGTGAAGCATATCGGCCCAAAGGCGGTCCCAGCGGCGGAAATGGCGGCCGTGGAGGTGACGTCATCTTGGAAGCCTCGCACGATTTGAACAACCTCATCGGCCAGTTTTATCAGCCCAATCTCTTTGCTGAAAACGGCGAACAAGGTTTGGGCAAGGGAATGGACGGAGTGGCTGGCGAGGACCTGATCATCAAGGTCCCCTGCGGAACTTTGGTGTGGAAATTGGAATCCGCCGCCCACGAATCAGACAAAAAACCATCCGACGACGACATTGGCGAAGATGATGCGCCGGTAATCCAATCGGCGATTGGTGGCCGGGCGATCATCCGGAGCGCTCCCGGCATCCGCGCTTTGGAGGTTAGCTTGGAGGACGACAACGACTCACCAACCGCCCCAATTCCCTCGCACCCGAAAGGAACCATGGTTTGCGACCTCACCACCAATGGACAGCGCTTTGTCCTCTGCAAGGGCGGTCGGGGCGGACTGGGTAATCGAAACTTCGCCACCTCAGCGCGCCAGACACCTCGCTTTGCGCAGCCGGGAGAAGCAGGGGAGGAAGGCGAATACCTCCTGGAACTGCGAATTGTCGCTGATGTCGGCATCGTGGGCTATCCCAACGCGGGCAAATCGACGCTCCTTGCCGCTATCTCCAAGGCGAGACCCAAAATCGCGCCCTACCCGTTCACGACTCTCACCCCACAAATTGGCATTGTGGAATACCCGGACTATCGCCGCCTCACCGTTTGCGACGTGCCCGGGTTGATCGCCGGCGCCCATGAGAACGTGGGCCTCGGACACAAGTTTCTTCGCCACATTTCGCGGTGCAAAGGCTTGGTAATCCTGTTGGACATGGCGGGGACCGATGCCCGCTCCCCGGTTGACGACTATCGCAGCTTGCTGGAGGAACTGGAACTCTACGACCCGGAGCTGTTGAACCGACATCGCATTGTCGTGGCCAACAAGATGGACGAACTTCAGGCAGAGAAAAACCTGAAGGCATTCAAACGGAAGGTCCGCAAGACGCCAATTCTGCCCATTTCAGCTGCTTACGACATGGGCATGACAAAGTTTCTGTCTGCGATTCGGGAACTGGCCGAGGGGACCGTTGAATCCCTCAAGTGACCGTCCCAGTGGAGAGAGAAGTGGAGGCGGGGGGAGTTGAACCCCCGTCCTTGAGCCGCCAACCGGCAACGAACTACATGCTTAGGTGGCCAAGTATTTTCTGCAGGATTGTAACCGGCCACCGAAGACCAATCCCGCCTAGCTTGCATGAAGTTTCTCGGTCGCCGACGCGCAAACTCCGCCGTCAACCATACCTGCTGATGGCGTTTGTTTCCTGTAGCAGGTGTTCAGGAACAAACGTCACGGCTAATTAGGCCGCGAGAGCCAACTCTTCGTTAGCAATTACAGTTTTGGTCCGGTGTTTAACGAGGCCAACGAACCATCCTCGGCATGCCGTCACAGGCAGGTTTCCCAAGTCGAAACCAGTGCGCCCCCAACAACGACCCAACAGTCGCGGGTCTGCCCCCCCGGTCAAGCAATCAGCACACTAATCATCGGGCGCGACCCGAAGCCCTCGGTTATCGCGCGCCAACCTTGCGGCTTGGGGCATCGCCCATCAGCCTCAACGTCATGAAGAAATCCGCGATGGCAATCATGCTCCTCCTGCGGGCCGCGGCGGATGAACCGAATCGACTCGCAGCGTCTCCGTTGCCGGCGGGCTACCGTCTCGTCTTCGAGCAACATTTCGACTCACCTGAGTGCCTAATTGGCCTCCGCTCGACCGATTCTGGGGCGTGGCGCTGGAGCGACGATGGCCAAAGCAGGGCTCTCGAACTCCAACGGCAGAGCCAGTATCAGCCCAAGTTCCGTTCTCCAATCAACATTGCGCTCATCGGGGACCGGACGTTCGGCGATTTCGTTCTCGAGGTGGACCTCCTGCAAACCGGCAAGGAATACGGGCACCGCGATATGTGCCTGTTCTACGGCGTCCAAGATGCGGAGCACTTCTACTACACGCACATCGCGACAAAGGCTGACCCGAATGCCCACAACACCTTCATCGTGAACGGGGCGCCGCGGAAGAATTTCGCCCACCAGACCACACCGGGCGTCAATTGGGGTCTCGGTGTCTGGCATCACGTCCGACTCGAGCGCAAGCTGTCGGATGGCACCATTCGGGTGTTCTTCGACGACATGACCCAGCCGATCATGGAGGCCGTCGACAAGTCCTTCGGCTCGGGCTGGATCGGCTTTGGTTCGTTCGACGACACCGGAACGGTCGACAATCTCCGAATCTGGTCGCCAACGACGCCGGAATCCAAGGCCGCAACCTTTTTCAAACGACTCGAATGAAACCGCATTCCCCGCAGCGCCGGATCCCTTCCCACAAATCCCGTCTTACCGCTAACCCGCGACGAGCGACCGCGGGACGACCATCGGGAAAGCAGCCCACTGGCAAGCTCGGGGGTGACCCGCAGCAATTGCCCGCGGCCAAGTTTCGACCGACGGAGCCGAGGCGCGCCGGCCAACCAGCAGTTCCGGTCAAGCCCAAGCCAGCCAGCAGCTCGGCCCACGGGCTGGCCCGGATTCTCTCCAAGCTTGGCTATTGCTCCCGATCGGAAGCGACCAAGCTGATCCTCTTGGGGCGGGTAAGCCTCAATGGCAGGGTATGTCGCAATCCGGACCAGGCCACCCGCTCCGAGCTGGATTTGGTCGCCGTGGATGGGATTCCAGTGGAGCCGGAGCAGAAGGTCTACATCCTGATCAACAAGCCCCGCGGACTGGTCACAACGGCCGACGACGAGCATGGGCGCGCGACTGTTTTCTCCTGCCTCCCGAGCGCGGCCGAAAGCCAAGACCAAGCAGGCCATGAAAAGAGCCTGCTCGGCCGGAGGAAACCGGCCGCCATCAAGTTTAGCCTGCCCGGGCATTTATCATCCGTTGGCCGGCTGGACCAGGCGAGCGAGGGGCTCCTGCTGTTCAGCAATGACAACGAATGGGCGGACCAGATCACCGCACCCACCCGCCAGATCGACAAGACCTACCATGTCCAGGTCAACGTCGTCGCTGACGACGCCCTCTGTGCCCGCCTGAAATCCGGAGTCCAATCGGAAGGGGAATCCCTGGCGGCAAAAAAGGTCTCCGTGCTGCGTTCCGGTGAAAAGAACTCCTGGTTGGAGGTCGTCCTGGACGAAAGCCGCAACCGGCCGATTCGGCGTCTCCTGAACGCGTGTGAAATCGAACTCCTCCGCCTGATCCGCACGACGGTTGGCCCCATCACGCTCGGGGAGTTGGCGAAGGGGCAGTGGCGGCACCTGACGGCCAAGGAAGTGGCCGCGTTCCGCGCAAAACCGGCGAGCCCGGAAGCTCCCGCAGCGACGATCCACACCCAGTCCGCACCCAAAGAAAAAAAGCGCGCCCTTTCGGACGCGCCTTGGAATTCCTGAACGGACGGACAGCTTACTTGTTGAGCTTGTCCTCGAGCGCCGCGAAGGCGTGCTCGAGTGCCACCAAGTCTTCGCCGGGCTTGAGCTGGTCGAGCATCTTCTGCTCTTCCTTGAGCTGCTCGGGGCTGTAGTTGGCCGCCTTGATGGACAGACCGATCCGGCGTTCGGCGCGGTCGATCTTGATCACGCGGGCGGTGACGTCGTCGCCGACCTTGAGCACATTCTTGATCTTGTCCACGCGCTCCTCGCTGACCTGCGAGATGTGCACGAGGCCGTCGATGTCGTGTTCGAGCCCGACGAACGCGCCGAAGCTCGCGAGCTTGGTGACCTTGCCCTTGACGAGGTCGCCAACCTTGAAGAACTGCTCGATGCCATCCCACGGATCCGTGGACAGTTGCTTGAGACCGAGCGAGATGCGCTGGTTGGCCTTGTCGACCTCGAGCACGACGGCTTCGACGACGTCGCCCTTCTTCACGCTTTCGCTCGGATGGTTGATCTTGCGCGTCCAGGACATGTCGGACACGTGGATCATGCCGTCGAGGCCTTCCTCGAGCTCGAGGAACGCGCCGTAGCTGGTCAGGTTGCGGATGGCGCCCTTGACCTTGGTGCCCGGCGGATACTTCTCGTGGGCAACGTCCCACGGGTTGGTCTCCAGCTGGCGGATGCCGAGGCTGATCTTCTGCTCCTCACGGTTGATGCCGAGCACGACCGCGTCGAGTTCCTGGCCGACCTTGAGGACGTCCGAGGGCTTCGCGATGCGCTTGGTCCAGGAGAGTTCGGTGACGTGCACGAGGCCTTCGACCCCGGGCTCGATCTCGACGAACGCGCCGTAGGGCACGAGGTTGACGACCTTGCCCTTGACCTTGGCGCCGAGGGGATACTTCGCCTCGATGTTGTCCCACGGGTTGGCGTCCTTCTGCTTGAGGCCGAGGGAGACGCGTTCCTTCTCGCGGTTGATGTCGAGGATGACGACGTCGAGTTCCTGACCGATCTTGAGCAGGTCGGTGGGGTGGCTGAGGCGGCCCCAGGACATGTCGGTGATGTGCAGCAGACCGTCGAGACCGTTGAGGTCGATGAAGGCGCCGAAGTCGGTGATGTTCTTGACCACGCCCTTGCGGATGTCGCCCGGGACGAGCTCGGAGAGCAGCGTGGCGCGGCGAGCGTTGCGCTCGGCCTCGACCAGCTCGCGGCGGCTGAGCACCACGTTCTGCCTGTCCTGGTTCAGCTTCACGACCTTGAACTCGTAGGTGTTGCCCACGTAGATCGCGAGGTTCTTCGGCGGCACGACGTCCACCTGCGACGACGGGCAGAACGCCTCGACGCCGATGTTGATGACCAGGCCGCCCTTGACGACGGACTTGACCTTGCCCTGCACGGTGCCGCCTTCGTTGCAGATGCTTTGGATGCGTTCCCAGTTCTGGCGGAACTCGGCCTTTTCCTTGGACAGGTGAACGTTGCCTTCCTTGTCCTCGGCCCGCTCGATCAGCACGTCAAACTGGTCGCCCAGCTTGACCGTGGAGAACTCGGAGAACTCGGAGGCGGAAACGACGCCTTCGGATTTGCCACCGATGTCGACGAGGACTTCCTTGGAACGCACCTGAATGACGGTGCCCTTGACGATTTGGCCGGTCTGAAGGGACGTATTGAAGCCCTTCAGCATCTCGGCGAACTGCTGCGTAGTGACTGACATATTGCTCGACAAACCAACGGGCCGGAACGGATTCCGGCCGACCATACGGACAGTAAAACGGGAGCTTGCCGGGCCCTTGAAGATGCGCGGCCCTGCGCGAAGACTCCGTGCCTGACTCCACCGCGTTGCGGGAGGGCAACGGAGGTTAGAAGTGAGGTAAAGCGTTTAACGGTCTTTTCTCAGCCTAAAGTGAAGCCGCACACACGGCCTCAGGCGACGCCAAACTAGGGAAGCCCCCTGCCCCGGCAAGCCCTTTTTCCCTGGGCCAAACCGGCCGCCGACATTGACCGCGCCGGCAAACTCGGGCATTCCCCACGAGGAAACGATCCCATGCGCCTGAACCCACCACTTCGCCGGCCGACCAACGCCTTCACCCTCATCGAATTGTTGGTCGTCATAGCCATCATCGCCATCTTGGCGGGCATGCTCCTGCCGGCGCTGGGGCGGGCCAAATCCAAGGCGCTGACAATTCGCTGCAACAGCAACCACCGGCAAATGGGTCTCGGCCTGCACATGTATGCCGACGACAACCGTGACAACTATCCGGTCTACGACAACTGGGGCACGCTCGGCGGCAAGAAGGGCACCACGGACATCCACGGCGGGCTGACCGGGGCGACAAATCGTCCCCTCAACCGCTACGTGACCGCCAACGAGGCCTACAAATGCCCGGCGGACAAAGGCGACTCCCTCTACATCAAGACTCAGTTTCCGAAGGGCACCAAGACTTGTTACGACGCCTGGGGCAACAGCTACCTCACGGTCTGGGCCGTGGAGACGCTGCGGGTGAAGCACGTCACCGGTGATTCCACCCGGCCGACCGCGCCGGAAGGCAAGCCTATCAAGACCAGCGAAATTGCCCGGGGCGCCTCCAACAAGCTCATCCAGGGTGACTGGCCTTGGTGGGCCGACCGCAAAAAGGACGACCCGGCCAGCCAATGGCACAACTACAAGAACGAATACCGGTTCAACGTCCTGTTCGGCGACGGTCACACCGCGTTCTTCAAGTTCCCGAAGGAAGCCTCCCAGTGGAACTACACCGGTCCCGCGCCCGACCCTTCCTTCACTTGGTGGTGAAGCACCGCGCTCACCAACATCCGGCCGGGTAAAACGCGCCGGGCGATTGGCTGACGGACGCCATTGGACCGAGAAACGCGAACCGCCAACGGGCGCCGCCCGTATCCCGACAAGCCGCGGTCACTCGAGGAAACCCAACGATTTGGCCAATTGGCTCCCCGCCGCCTTGACCTTGCCGCGGGCGAAATCGCCGATGACTGACCCCATGGTGGTGACCAACAACGCCTGGCACCCGCTCGGCGAAATCACCTCCTGATGCTCGGTTCCCGCCTCGCAATGGACAAAATCGCCGGCCTTCATCAGCCGGCCGGCCGTCCGCAAGTCCCCGGTGACCAGGAAAAGATCCTCCGCGCCGCCATGGGTGTGGTCGGGATAGCGGGTGCCCGGGGCCAACTCCAGATAGACCATCACCCGATTGCGCCGCCAATCGGCGCTCAGAATCTGGAACCTCGCCCCGGGGAACGGCCCCTCGGTCCACGGCCCGAACGCGGGTCGCAGGAATCGGAACCCCTCGGGCGATGGGTCGCCAGCGGCCGGGACGTGACTCACTTCGCGCAATTGTGGGGTTCGGGCAATGCGGGCGACGATGTTCGCGCGGGCCGAAGCAGGGGGTGCCACGGGCTTAACCCCGGCCAGCAATCGCTCGGCAACCCGTAGGAACAGGTCGAGCTCGGACCGCACATCCGGGTCGGCGTCGGCCATCGCCTGCATCCGGCTCGCACCGGCAGAGTCCAAGGCGCCCAAGGCATACGCGGCGGCAAGTTCCTGAATCTCGGTGCAGTTCATAACAGCCCTTCCAATTTATCCCGCAGCGCAAGCATGCCCCGGCGGATACGGGCTTTGATGGTGCCCAGCGGCTGGCCGAGTTGGGCGGCGATCTCCTGCTGGGTCAATCCCCGGAAGAAGGCCAACTCAACCGCCTGGCGTTGTTCGGCGGAAAGGGAACGCAAGGCCCCGTGCACCGCGCCCGCCGCCTCCGTGGAAATCGCCTCCTCAGCCGCGTCCGAAGCACCGGCCGCGCCGATTTCCGCCTCGACCGTGGCCGCTTCGATCAGTTCGGCCTTTCGGCGCACGGAACGCAGCCGGTCAATGGCGCGATTCCGAACCAAGGTCACCGCCCAGCCGAGCGGCTGTCCGCCTGCTGGGTCATGGAGCGGCGCCCGCTCCCAGATGGCCACGCACGCGTCCTGGAAAACCTCCTCGGCCTCCGTTTCGCTGGCCAACACCTTCAAAGCAATGCCGAAGAGCAGGCCGGCGTGCCGGTCGTAAAACTCGGCAAATGCCGCCGCGTCGCCCGCGCGAATCCGCGCAAACAGCTCCGCATCGGACCGGGCCACGCGAGTTGTCAGAGATTCGTCAGCCAACCCAACCTCCCAGGTTTGCGCCAAACCGGAGCCGGCCGGGAAGTATCCCGGGCCACCGCCCCAATTCACCGCCGCCATGCGCCAACTCATGACCAGACAAACGCCCGTCGAGCCCGCCCGGACGCATTCCGTCGGGTCGAACCACCGCCAATCGCTCGTCGGGGGAGAATCTCATGCTGCCTAATCGCGCCCTCCAAGTAACTGCCAGCCGCCCGCTCGGCCAGCAGGATTCTCCTGCCGCCCAGCCCGCAGCTGCGGCCGCCGGCCTCCTCCAGATCGCCTGCATCCGTTTGCCAGCGTCACTCGTTATGGGTGTGAACTGGCTTACCGGCCAAAACCAAATGAACATCACCCATCGCAAACTGTCCGCGGTCGCCGCCACCTTGACGACGACCCTCGCGGCCTTCGCTTCCAGCCACCGCGAAGCCCCGCTCATCACCGCCACCCCCAAGCTCGACTGCGCCGATTTCTACGCGTTCGGCAGCTACGAACCGGGCCGCGGCGACTACGTCACCCTGATCGCCAACTACCTGCCGTTGCAGGATGCCTACGGCGGCCCCAACTACTTCCAGCTCGACCCGAAGGGCCTCTACGAGATCCACGTGGATAACAACGGCGACGCCGTGGAGGACATCACGCTGCAATTCCGCTTCGAAAGCGTGACGCGCGACGTCGCGCTCGTGATCGGCAGCGGCGAAAACAAACGCACCAACGCCATTCCGCTCCTGGCCGCCGGCCAGGTCAGCGCCGGCAACAACGCCGCGCTCAACGTCGACCAGACCTACACGCTCACCGTGATCAAGGGGCCGCGCCGCACCGGCGAAGCGATGCCGGTCACCAATTCGGTCACCGGCACCACGAAGTTCACCAAGCCGCAGGACAACGTCGGCAACAAGACGTTCCCCGATTACGACGCCTACGCGAACCAATACGTCTACGAGATCGCCCTGCCCGGCACGGAGAAGAAGGGCAAGGTCTTCGTCGGCCAGCGGAAGGATCCGTTTGTCGTGAACCTCGGCGAGACGTTCGACCTGATTAACCTCAATCCCCTCGGCCCCATCGACGGCGCGAAGGACTCGCTCAACGACAAGAACGTCACCGCGCTCTGCGTGGAACTGCCGAAGGAGTTTCTCCTCGCGGGCGGGAACGGTCCCATCCTCGGCAGTTGGACCACGGCCAGCAAGGTCGAGGGCGCCAACGTCACGCAGGTGTCACGCCTCGGCATGCCACTGGTGAACGAGGTCGTGATCGGCGTGAAGGACAAGGACACGTTCAATGCCAGCGAGCCGAAGAATGATCTCCGGTTCGCCGACTACGTCACCCATCCCACGCTGCCCGCGCTGATCGAACTGCTGTTCAACGTGCCCGCGCCCACGGCCTTCCCGCGCGCCGACCTCCTCGCGGCCTTCGTCACGGGCGTGGATGGCCTGAACAAGAACGGTTCCCTCGGCGAAATGCAGCGGCTCAACACCGCAGTCGCCGCGACGCCGCGCGAACAGCAGAACAACCTCGGCGTGATCGCCGGCTTCGAGAAGGGCGTGCTGACCGCCGCCAAGGCCGACCTCGCCGGCTTCCCCAACGGCCGCCGCCCCGGCGACGACGTGGTGGACATCGCCCTGCGCGTGGTGATGGGTAAGTTACTCACGCCCGACGTCGCGCCCGTCGGCGACGCCCCGCTCACCGACGGCGCCACAGTCAACGCGCTGATGTTCCCCGCGAAGTTCCCCTACCTGAACTCGCCGATCCCGGGTTCGCCCAATGATCCCGCCATCACCATCGTGCCGCAGACCGCGCCCTCGGCCGACGGCAAGTTCCGGAGCGTCGCCGGCACCTACGATCCCGCGACGCGTAAGCTCACGGTGCCCCTGCCGGCCGGGGACAAGGGTTTCCTCGGCCTGAAAGCCGACGGCAAGGTGAAGCTTGAGAACCCGAAGGTGGAAGGCGACGCCCTGACCGCCACGGTGAAATAATCCACGGGCCGGGAACGGACCTCCGCCCCGTCTCCCGGCTTCACTCTTTCCCAGTTTCCCTCCGAGTGGAGGGCGGGCGGCGGGTTCCGGAGTCTGGTTACCCGTGTGTGCTTCGAACCCGCCGCCATCACTTTCTGCCGATTCAAACAACCAGCAACGGTCACCGCCGGAGAAATCCTAACTCCTGTGAATCCCCCCTCCGGCGGTGACTCCTTCACTTCGGCCGCCTCCAACGATTTCTACTAACGAAGCCTCCTCAATCGTGAATCAATCTTCTCCAAAACTCCGCCCCTTCGCTGAAGCGAAGAGCATTGCCTGTGCAGCCGCCTGGCATCGTTATCTTCTCCCTCTCCCCGAGGGAGAGGGCCGGGGTGAGGGGGAACCGGAGGTGGCGGAAACTCGCCGGTTAGAATCTCTCACGACTCTGGTGCCCTGGAACAAACAGCGCGGCGGTTCGCTCAGACTGCTCTGCCTCTTCCTTCTCGTCTTTCCCACGCTCGCCGGCACCGCGCCCTTTGTTCCTGCCAACGACTCCATCGTTGTCGCCCACCTTCGCTCGAAAGACACCTCGGCCGCCGAACGTCAGCTTCGTTCCAGCAGATCAACGCTCGCCGCCGACCCCACGAATCTCGCCGCCGCCCTCGAATTCGCCCGCCTATGCGTTCGGCACGCCCGGGCGGAAGCAGACCCGCGTTTCCTCGGTCAGGCCCAGGTCGCGCTGCGGCCTTGGTGGACCAATGCCGTCCCGCCCGTCGAGGTGCTGGTGCTCCGCGCCACGATCCGGCAAAGCCTGCACGACTTTCCCGCCGCCTTGGCCGACCTGAACTCGGCCCTCGCCCGCGAACCGCGCCACGCCGGCGCCTGGCTGACGAAGGCGACCATCCACACTGTTCGGGCCGAGTATGCCGCGGCCCGCCGCGCAGCCGCCCATCTGCTCGGACTGACCGATGCCCTGACCGCCACCACCTCCATCGCCCAAATCGTCACCCTCGATGGGGACGCCGCGGCCGCGTGCCGGCAGCTCGAAGCCGCCCTGGGCCGCGCCGGGAATGACCCGACCGGGAGCGATGCCGAGACCCGCGGGTGGGCGCATTCGGTGCTCGCCGAGACCACCGCCCGGCTCGGACAGGCCGAACGCGCCGAACACCACTTTCGCACCGGGCTTCACTTGGGCCCCGCCGATCCCTACCTCCTCGGCGCCTTCGCCGATTTCCTGCTCGACCAGCAGCGTCCGGCCGAGGTCATCACCTTGCTGAAGGACCACACCCGGATCGATGGGCTGCTGCTCCGGCTCGCTGAAGCGCAGCGAGCCAATCGACCTGGATCGGAAGCCGCCCACGTCGCGGAACTGTCGGCCCGCTTCGCCGCCGCGCAGGCCCGGGGAGAACGCGTCCACCTGCGGGAGGAAGCCCGGTTTCACCTGCGCCTGCGGGACGATGCCGCCACGGCCCTCCCGCTCGCGGAGGCGAACTGGCAGATCCAAAAGGGGCCTGCCGACGCCCGGCTGCTGGAGGAAGCCCAGCGGAGGCTGACGCAATCCAGCGACAAACTGACCAAGGCCCAATGACCAAAACCCAAACACCTTTCCGGAAGTGGGGCCGGTCCTTCCTCCCGTGGCTCATCCTGCTGGTCATTGGTCATTGCTCATTGACCATTACCCACGCCCACACCGCGAGCACCGCCTGGCTCCAACTCACCGTAACCAACGGCGTCCTCGGCGGCCGGCTGGAAGTGGCCCTGCGCGATCTCGATGACGCCCTGGGGCTCGACGCCAATGACGACGGCGAACTCACTTGGGGTGAGCTCCGCCGCCGGGAAGCAGACCTGGCAACCTGGTTGCGGCCCGGCTTGTCCCTCCACGCCGGCACCAACGCCCTGCCCTTCCGCGTCGCCAGCCTTCAGGTGAGCGAACGTCTCGATACCCCGTGCGCGGTCCTCCACCTCGAAGCGGCCTTGCCCGTCGCCGCGGATTCGCTCGCGGTCGATTACGAGCTGCTCTTTGCCGGCGATCCGATGCACCGCTGCCTGCTCAACCTGGATGGCGGCGCGACCCGGCTCCTCTCGCCGGAACAAACCACCGCCGTGCTCCCCTTGGTCCCGGCACCGGCGGGCAATCCCGGGCTGGGCGGGTTCATCCGCGAAGGCATCCACCACATCTGGACCGGCTACGATCACCTGGCGTTCCTTTTCGCGCTGCTGCTGCCCGCCGTGCTGCGCCGGACGCCCGAAGGATGGCGGGGAGTCGCGACGTTCCCTGAAGTCACCCGCGAGGTGCTGAAGGTGGTCACCGCGTTCACGCTTGCCCATTCCCTGACCCTGGGACTCGCCGCGTTCGAAATCGTCCGCCTGCCTGCCCGGTGGGTCGAGGCCACCATCGCCGCCAGTATCGTCGCGGCCGTGGCGTTGTCCTTCAGCGGCAAGGACCGGCGCCATGGTTGGCAAATGGCTTTCGGCTTTGGCCTCGTCCATGGTTTCGGCTTTGCCGGCGTGCTGGGGGAACTCGGACTTGCCCGGGCGCACCTCGCCCGACCGCTCCTCGGGTTCAATGTCGGGGTCGAGCTGGGCCAACTGGCCTGCGTCCTGGCGTTCCTGCCGGCCGCCTACGCGCTCCGACAAACGGTGTTTTACCGGCGTGGCGCTTTGCCGCTGGGTTCCGCCGGGATCGCCGCGCTCGCTACGGGCTGGTTCGTGGAACGCGTCTTCGACGTCGCCTTCATGCCCTTCTGACGCCGACGACGCCATCAGGCGTTGACCCGGCGGGACAGTCTCCTAACGTGGCGGCCGGTTTGACCCGCTTCGTTCAATCCATTGCCGCGCTGCTGGTGTGCCTGACTCTCGGGCTGCACTGGGCGGCGCTGCAGACCGTCGCCTGGACCGCGATGGTGGTGGAGCGGGCGCAGACGGCCTCCCTCAGCGAGGCGCTCCAGACGACCTTCGACGGCCAGCATCCCTGCAAGCTCTGCAAGGTGGTCCGCGCCGGGAAGTCTTCGGAGAAGCAGTCGGAACAGCAGCTCAAGCTCACCAAGCTCGAGGTCGCCGTCCCCGGCGAAGCCAGCCTGTTCGTCACCGCCCCCGAACCGGCCGTCGTCGGCCCCGGG
>JBEISV010000411.1:0-4412 GCA_040375265.1 Verrucomicrobiales bacterium | reverse complement strand
TGGCTCAGTCACCAACGCGGGCGTCTCGACGGCGTGGTCGCCGTCAGCCACGCGTTGCTGAAGCTGGCGGAAACCCACCTGGCGCTTCCGCCGGAACGGCTCTGCTGGCTCCCGGTGCCGATTGCGCCGCCCGCCGACCCCTTCGTCCTCACCCCCACCCCGCCCGGCCGGCCGCTGGTGCTGGGATTTTGCGGCCGGGTGGTCGTGGAGCAGAAACGCCTCGACCGCCTGCCGGCCTTGGACCGTTTGCTTCGCCAAGCCAGGATCGAAGTCCGCTGGGAAATCCTGGGGGACGGCCCCTACCGCGGCGAATTGACGGCCCGGCTCCCGGCGGATGCGGTCTTTCACGGCCGGCAGTCCGGCCGGTCCTACTGGAAGGCGCTCGAACGTTGGGACCTGATGGTTTTCACCAGCGACTACGAGGGCCTGCCCATCAGCCTGATCGAGCACTACTGCCGCGGCGGGATCGCGGTGTTTCCCCGGATCGGCTGCGGCGGAGACGAATATGTCGAGCGGGTCGCCCCGGAACTCCTCTACCGGCCCGGCGACCTGGCCGACGCCACCCGGGCCATCCGATGGTATGCCGGCCGCACGCCGGAACAGATCCTCGAATTGCGGCGGCGCGCCCATGCGCTGTCCGCCGCCCACACCGGCGACGCCTTTGAGTCGACCTTGGAAAACCATCTCAACCGCATCACGGAACTGCAGCGCCTCTCCGCCGCCGGGCCGGCGGCCGCCCGCCCCAACTTGGGCTGGCACCTGCCATTCGGATTCCTTCGCCGCCTGCCGGCCAACCATTCCTGGCGTCGCGAATTGTTCTGATTTCCCGCCCGCCCACCGGGCGGGCGCCAAGAAAGTGCTGCCGGCTTCCAGCCGGGAGTCCCTGACGGCTCGCCCGGTGAACGTGCGGGAATGGCTCCTGGCGGTCATCCGCGCCCGCCGCAGGCTTCGGCCGGAGGCCGACCAGGGCTCGACTTGGACGCGGGCTCCGGCTCGCCCGTGGGGCGTAGCCACCTCGGGGTTACGCCGGCTGGAAGCCGGCGGCACGTTGGTCCGGCCCAGGCTTGAGAAGCATACGATGAAATGATGCGCCCTCGCCGTTCAAGGCGACCAAATTGAAGGCGCATCGCCGCCCTGATTGCTCCACCCTGCCGGCCGGCACATGGCGTTGCTTGAGATCCAGAATCTGCAGCTCGACTTCGGGGCGGTCCGCGTCGTGGACGGCGTTTCGCTGACCCTGGAGGCCGGGCGCACCCTGTGCCTCGTGGGCGAAAGCGGCTGCGGCAAAAGCGTCACCGCGCTGAGCATCGCCCAACTCCTGCCCAGCCCACCGGCCCGCTACGTGGGCGGGGAAATCCGGGTCGCCGGTCGTGACGTCCTGGCCCTGATGCCGGCCGAATTGCGCGCCATCCGCGGCGGCGTGGTCAGCTACGTGTTCCAGGACCCGGGCGCATCCTTGAATCCGGTTCAGCGGATCGGCACCCAGATCCTCGAATCGCTCCAGCTCCATCGGCCGGCGGCGGCCACCACCGCCGAGGTGGTCCGGTTGCTGAAACAGGTCGGCATTCCGGCGCCAGAAAGCCGCACCCGCGATTATCCGCACCAGCTTTCCGGCGGCATGCAGCAGCGGGTGATGCTTGCCCTCGCGCTGGCCAGCGAGCCGAAGCTGCTGGTGGCGGATGAGCCGACCACCGCGCTCGATGTCACCGTCCAAGCCCAGATCATCGAACTGCTCCGCAACCTCCAGCGCCAATCCGGCATGGCCATCCTGCTGATCACGCACAACCTCGGGCTCGTCGGTGACCTCGCGGACCGCGTCGCGGTGATGTATGCCGGCCAGATCGTCGAGGAAGCCCCCGCGACGGAATTGCTCCGGCGGCCGCGGCATCCCTACACGCAGGCCCTGATGCGCTCGGTGCCGGAAATCGGCCGGCCGGCCGATCGCCTGGCCGCGATTCCCGGGCAGGTGCCGAGTCCGGGCCAGTGGCCGACGGGATGCCGATTCGCACCCCGCTGCCCGCTGGTCCAAGCCGCCTGTGTCACGGTCGCACCGACACTGGCGCCGGATGGCCCCGGCCGTTGGCTGCGTTGTCCGCCCGCGAGTCAGTGAAGGGGACCGCTTGCCAAGCGGAGGGGCGTCGGAACACTTCCGCGCATGCCCACCTCCAAGGAAGAACTGCGGCGCAAATACGGCATCACCGAAGAGGACTTCGACGTGCTGGAAGCGCTGGCAATCCGGCCTAACTGCGAACATTGCAACCGGACCCTCCCGCCGGATTCGACCGAGGCCCGCATCTGCTCGTTTGAATGCACCTTCTGCGCGGACTGCGTGGACCATGTGTTGGCCGACGTGTGCCCCAACTGCGGCGGCGGCTTCACACCTCGACCAATCCGGCCGGCGCGGAATTGGAAGAACGGCAACTTCCTCGGCGCCATTCCCGCCGGCACGACAGCCAAGCACCGGCCCGTCGACCCAGCTACGCACGCCCACTTCGCCGCCGCGCTCCGGTCCATCCCGCCGGAGCAACGCTGAGGGAATTACTTCCCGCCGCCGCTCACACCCCGGTGACCGGCGCCGTCATGTCCAACTGCCGGCGGAGCGTCCGTGCCAGTTCCGGTAGGTCGAGCGGTTTGTTGAGCACGGGAAACTGGCCGCCGGAACGCGCCAGTTGCTGGTCGGCCGTCGGTCCGTAACCGGTGACGATGACGATCGGCAGCCCGGGCAATTCGGCGCGAACGTTGAGCGCCAAGTCCACGCCCGACTGCTCCGGCATCGACAGATCGGTGAGCAGCAGCCGGAAGTGCCCGGGCTGCTGCCGGAGCCGCTCCATCGCCACCAGCGGGGAACCCACCGCCGTGACTTCGTAGCCCAGTTGCCGGAGCAACCGCTCGATCAGTCGCAACACGGACGGATCGTCATCCACCGCCAGCACCCGTTCACCCAAGCCACGCGGCGGTTCGTCCAGTCGGCCGGCGGCGACGTTCGAGGTCGAATCGATACCGGCGGCGGGCAGCAACACTTCCACCCGCGTGCCCTGACCCGGGACCGACTCGATGATGATTCGTCCGTCATGCGCCTGCACAACGCTGTTGACGATGGCCATGCCGAGCCCGGTTCCTCGTCCCGGCCCCTTGGTCGAGAAGAACGGCTCGAACACCCGCGCCAAGGTGGCCGCGTCCATCCCGCAGCCGGTGTCCCGCACCGTCAATCGCACCGCGGGACCGGCCTTCAGCGGCGGGAGGGCCGTGGCTTCCGCGGCGGAGATCTCGGCCGGGGCGACCTCAATCGCCAGATCGCCGCCCCGGTCCTCCAGCGCGTGAGCCGCGTTGGTGCACAAGTTGACCAGCACCTGGTGCCACTGGGTCCGATCGCCGTGGATGGGGCGCTCGTCGGGGACGATCCGCCGCTGGAATCGCACCCCGGGCGGCATGACCTTGGAGGCAACCTGAGCCGCCTCTTCCACCACGGACGAAAGGAGCAGGGTGTCCCGCCGCGTCGTCTGCGGCCGGCTGAAGCTGAGGATCCGACGCACCAAGTCCGCCCCTCGCCGCGCGGCGGTGGCGATCTCATGGCAATTCTCCGCCACGGGATGTTCCGGCGGCAGTTCGGCCAGCGAGAGATCGGCATTGCCGAGGATGCACGCCAGCAGGTTGTTGAAATCGTGGGCCACGCCGCCGGCCAGCGTGCCCAGCGCCCGCAGGGTTTCGGAGCGGCGTAGTTGCTCCTCCAATTGTTGCTGCTGCTGTTCGGCGGTTCGCCGCGCGGTGATGTCGGTGAACGTGGCGATGACCTGCTGCGGGGCACCCGCGCCATCGCGGGAGAGCACCCGGCTGTTGACGGAAAGCCAACGCCGCTGGCCGTCGCCGCCGAGGAAGCTGAACTGGAAGGCGTCGAAACCTTCGCCGGTCCGCAGGGTGCGAATGATCGGATACGCCTCGGGTTCAAGCCGGGTTCCGTCCGGCAGCGTGCAGTCCCAATCGGGCGGCAGGACGGTGCCCAGCAAGCTCGCACGCCCGACGCCGAGGATCTTTTCCGCCGCCGGATTCAGGGACACGACGGTCCGGCCCGCGTCGATCGCGACGATCCCTTCCGCCATGCTGTCCACGATGGTCCGGAGCTGGAGTTCCTGACGCGCCAGTTCCCGTTGGGCCCGCCGGGATTCCGTCAGGTCGCGCCCGATGCACTGGAGCTCGGTGTCGCTGAGCCGGCGCAGCAGCACCTCGACTTCCCGGCGCGCGCCGTCGGCCCGTTCCACTTGGACATCGAACGGTTTCAGTTCCCGCCCCTCGGCCGCGGCGGCGACGGCGGTCTTCCATTCGGACCGGAATTCCGGCGCAACCCAGCGGGCGTAGGGCTGTCCCAGCACGCTGTCGTCCGCCCGTGCCAGCAGCCGTTCGCCGACGGGATTGAT
>JBEISV010000229.1:0-7384 GCA_040375265.1 Verrucomicrobiales bacterium | reverse complement strand
GCCGAGATGCACCTTGCTGCCGTAGCTCACATCCAGGTTTCCCAGCACGAGCGACTTGCCGGAACTGAGCGGGTAGATGGTGTTCAACATGGGCACACCGTTGAGTTGCGAACCCGTATCAAAGGCCGGGTCCACGATCCGGCCGCCGGCATCCAGCCGCACTGCTCGCACACGTTGAAGGCCGTTCCATTTCACGAAGCCGCCCGCCGCCAACAGCCGGCCCTCTCCGTCGAACGCAAGATCAAGGACTTCGCCGTCCGGAGCCACGGGCACGTCGGTCTCGCGATACACGCTGCCGGCGGAGGCTGCGAGCAGCGTGAGCCGCGTGGCATCCGTCGTCTTGGAGCCCAGGCCGTTCGACACCGTGCAGGTGAAGTCCGCGTCGCGGTCCTCGGCCGTGGTCGGCTCAATCACGAGTTCGCTGGCAGTCGCACCGGGGATGGCCGCGCCGTTGCGCGCCCATTGGTAGGCGAACGGCGAGCCGCCCTGCGCGCCGACCAGGAAACGCGTCCGCGCCCCGAAGGTGTTGGTCTGCGCCCGCGGCTGGATGACGATCTCCGGCGCGGTATTGGGATCGCCCAACACATGGAAGACGCCGTTGAACTGCTGGACAACGGGGGTAAGGACGAAACTGAAACCGGTGGCGTAGAGCGAGCCATCGGCCGCCGCCAACAGGCGGACAAAGGCCGGTGCGCTGCGGCCCGGCGGGAACTTAGCCGGGTCCACGTAGCCGGTATCCACCGTGCCGCTGACGTTCAGCCGCGTGATTGCCGCGCCGCCGCCGGTGAAGAGCACCTTGCCATCCGGCTGCACGGCAACCGCCCCGCCGCCAAAGCTGGGCTCGCTCGCAGGCACGAACGTGGCGTCCAGGTCGCCGGCTAGCGTAAGCCGGTTCAGCTTCCTCGGCAGCGCCGCGCCGCGATACAGCCCGGTGCCGTAGAACACCATTTGCCCGTTGGGCGCGGCGGCGAACTGGAACAGCGTCGGGAAGCTCAACTGCGCGCGGCCGGTGCCGTTGAAGCTCACGTCCAGCGCGCCGCTGGCGGTGAACCGGACCAGTTCATAGCGGGCCGTTGAGAAGTTGATCGCGCTGGTGAGCACGGCGTAAACCGTGTCGCCCGGCCCCGGCATCAGCGTGCCGAGGTTCGCGGACAGGACGCTCAAGTTGGTGAGCGTGGGCGGCGTGAAGGCCGGATCCCGTGTGCCATCCGGATTCAGCCGCACCAGCGGGGCCAGCCCACCGGTGAACGTGCCGCCGCCCCCGACGTAAAAGGTGTTTCCCGGGCCGCTGAGAAAAGATCCCGGGGTAAAGGTATCCGGCCATCCGGCGACGGCCTGAGGGGTGCCGTCGGCGGCCAGGATCGCGAACTCCTTCACCGCGACCCCGCCCAGGTGCGTGAAACTTCCGGCCACCACGCTGCGCCCGTCGGGCAGCGCGAGCGCGGCCAGGAGGTTGCCCGGGTTGGTCGCGCCGACGAAGAAGACCTGCCCGTTGAAGACAATCGGCGGATCAATCTTGAGCGGCTTCGGCAGCGTGAAGCCGGTATCCACCGTGCCGTTGGCATTCAGCCGGACGACCCCGGCGCGGCCCGTGCCGCCGTAGTTCGTGAAGGCACCCGCCACGAGCAGTTTCCCGCCCGGATACGGCACGAACACCGTCGGGAACAGGTCCGTGCCGGGGACCGTCACGTAGTTGGTATCGAAGGTGCCGGGTTGCTGGGCAACCAAACGCAACACCAGCAGCAGTCCGGCCACGAGAGAGACAAAGCGGGAAATCCTCACAACGGCCTGCAAGCCAAGCGGATTCAGCCCCAGGGGGCGAGCCTGATCGGGGCTTCTACGTATAACTACGTAGGCCCAGTTGCGAGCGGCACCTCGTCCTTCGCACCGCCACCGGCCACCTTTGTCCGAAAGTCCAATCGCGCCGGCCGTGGACGGCTACCCGGGGACTTGCCTGCCAATCCAGACAAGTCCCCATGGGGCCGGGAGACTTCGCGCGCCGCCCCTTCACGGGGCCGGCACCACGCGGAAGAACTCGCCGGGCCCGCCCAACGGCACGGTGAACGGCGACGGGTTCGGCAGGTTTTGCCAATCTGCCGGCGACAGCGTGGTGGTGCGTTGCAGTTGGTATCCGGCCGGCCAGGCCAAGGTCAGGCCGTCGGGCGAGAGGGTGAAGCTCACCTCGGGATCCGCCGCGGCCGGGCCGATTCCGGTGAAGAAGCGGCTGCCGCCGGCGAGCAGCTTGCCGTCGGGCAGGATCGTCATTTCCACGTTCAACGCGCCGGTCTTCTTCCAGGTGGCGTCGGTCGTGCCGTCGGCGTTGACCCGTTCAATTGAGTTGCTGTGACTGAAGATCAGCTTGCCGTCGGATTGCACGACGCCGGCGTCGATCTCGTCACTGGTGGCGACACGGAAACCGGCCTCGGCCGTCCCGTTGGGGAGTAGCCGGAGCGCGGTTCGCGTGGGCTGGGTGAAGCGACCGAAGATGTAAAGGCCGCCGTCCGGGGTAACGGGCCCGAGGGCGTAGAATCCCATCGTGCCGAACCCGATGGTAACCAAGCCGTTGGTCGGCGGCACGAAGGTCGTGTCGAGCGAACCGTCGGCGTCCAGCCGCGCTACGCCGAAGCGCGCCACGCCCTGCACCGATGTGAACACGCCCCCGATGTAGAGGCGGTCATCCGGGAGCACCCGCAGCCCGGTCAAGGCGCCCGGGTTGGTTCCGATGCCGGGGAGCGCGGCGATCAGGTCCATGGACTGGAAAGTGTCGTCCAGCGTGCCGTCGGGCAGGAATCGTGCGAGCGAGGACACCGTCTTCCCGGCAACGTTTCTTAATCCACCGCCCTGCGGCAGCACGACCAGGATCTTGCCGTCGCTTTGGAGTTCGATCTGCGAGGGCCGGGAATTAGCGGTGAAGCCATTGGCCCGGACAAAGGACGGATCGTAACTGCCGTCGGGCAACAGGCGCGCCAATGAGCTGTCTTTCCACGCGCCGCCGACCAATATCTTGCCGTCGGGCTGCCGGCGCACGACCGAGATGCCGCCCACGCCCGGCACGAACAGGTCGGCGGGCGAGGCGAAGGTCGTGTCCCGGGTGCCATCCTCGAACAGACGCACGAGGATACCGCCGGTCACGGCGTAAGCGGAGCCATCCGGATTCACGGCCATCTGCTGGACCCTCCGGTCGAGCACCACCGCGGGCACGAAACTGGGGTCCACCTGCCCCGGCGACGCGGGGTCCGGCTCGACCAACAGCGGGATGACGGCGCTGTAAACGGAGCCGCCGGGATTCACGACGCCGCACTGGAACAGGCCCGAGTCCGTTGGCCCGAGCCGCAGGTTGTTCACCGTGAGGCTGGCATTGGTGGCACCGGGAATGTCGGTGAAGTTCGTGGAGCCGGGGCCGCCATTGCGCCGCCACTGGAACTGGAACGGACCGGCGCCGCCGGGACCGATCGTGAAGGTGACGTTGGTGCCGACCTTGGCCACAACGCGGGCTGGTTGGCTGGCGATGGTTGGCGCCGCCGGCGTGGGCCGCAGCGGGCCACCGTTAAGGCGGACGAAACTCTTGCGGGGAAATCCGGAGAACTCGGTGAAGTTGCCGCCCACGAAGAGCGCGTTGTCGGCCCGGGCGGCCACGGCGAACAGGATCGGGGTATTGTTGCGGTTGGAATTCGTCGCCACCTGGAACTCCGGATCCAGCGCCCCGCTCGGCCAGAAGCGCACCACGTTGGCCGTCGGGAAAGTTCCGTTCAGCGGACGAGCCAGTGCTACGATCCGGCCGTCGGCCTGCAACGTTATCCGGCGAACGTCACCCCGGCTGAAGTTCGGCGACTGCGACAATTGGGGCACGCCATTGAAGGTAGGGTCGAGCCGGCCATCCGGCAGCAGCCGGATGAGGCCAAGGGTCAGGTCGTTCCGGACGTTGAAGGTGCCCGCCACCAGGATGCGTCCGTCGGGCTGCACGAGGATGTCGTTCACCCCGGCGGCCAGTGTGTAGGGACTGGCCGTCTGGAAGGTCCGGTCCACCGTGCCGTCGGCATTCAGCCGGAGCACGCCGGTGAAGGCGGAGCCCACGTTGTTGGTGGTGCCCGCCACGAGATACCGCCCGTCGGGCAGCGCGGTGATGACCGTGCTGGTCGTGAAGTAGCTCGAACCACGCAGCGCGAAGCTGGTGTCCCGGGTGCCATTCTCGTTCAGGCGGATATACGATCCCACGAACGAAACGACGACATTCTCGCCATTCCAGGTCTGGGCGGAGAGCACGACCTTCCCATCCGCTCCCACCGCCGCCAGCGAGCTGTTGTCGGTCACGGGCGAATAGGTCACCGAGCCGCCGACGCCGTCCGGATTGAACGTGGTGTCCACCGAGCCATCGGCGTTGAAGCGGACGATCCCCTCGTGGTTCTTGCCGTTATAGCTGACCCCGGCCAGGCCGACCACGAACACCTTACCGTCGGCCAGCGGCAACACCTGAAAGTAGCTTCCGTTGGCGGTCGACTGCGGGGTGGGACTCAAGGCCGGGTCGAGCTCCGCCGATCCGGGCAGCAGGCGCGCGAGGTGGGCACGGCCTGTGTTGTTCCATTGCAAGAACCGGCCGCTCGCCAGCAGGCCTCCGTTGGCATCGAAGGCGAGGTCGCGGACTTCATCGTCCGGACCGGCAGGCCGATCTGTCTCGCGATGGACCGTGCCCGGGATCGGATCGAGCAGAGTCAGGTGAACCGCGGCGCTGGGCGTGGAACCAAGGCTGTTCGACACCACGCAGTGAAAGTCCGCGTCGTCCGCGCCAGACGTGGTCGGCAGGACCAATTCCGCCGCGGTCGCCCCGGGAACCACGGTCGTTCCGCGGAACCATTGGTAGCTCAGCGGCGCCGCGCCCTGCGCGGTGACACTGAAGCGCGTCCGGGCGCCCAGCGTATTGGTCTGCGCCAGCGGTTGGGTGGCGATGGTCGGGGCGGTGTTGGGATCACCCAGGAGGTGGAAGATGCCGTTGAATGCCTGGAACTGCGCGTTGTAGAACAGCGCTGCGACAAAGGCGGAACCGTCCAGGCCAATCGCCATGTCGAAGGCGGCTACCACCGGGAGCTTCGCCTTGCCCGGATCGACATAGCCAGTGTCGCGCGAGCCGTTCTCATTGAAACGGGCCGCCACCGTGCCGGGCACGTCCAACGCCACCACCTTGTTGTCCGCCTGCACGCCGACCTCGCCGCTCAGCGTGATGCCGGCGGGCGGGACGAACGTGAGGTCAATCGCGCCGGCCAGCGTTAGCCGCGTCAGCGAACTCACGCGGGCCGTGCCGCGGTAGAGGCCGGTGCCGCTGAGCACCAACTGGCCACTGGCCGTGCCCGCAAACCGGGTCGTGGAAAAGCTGCCGGCCGCCCGGCCCCCATCGGCAAACGTGGTGTCGAGCGCGCCCGTGGAAGTCAGGCGGATCACCTCCTGCGTGGTCGAGATGATGACGGCATAGATCGTGTCGCCGGGACCGCGGAGAATGGTGCTAATCTGTCCCGCCGCGTAGCCCAGCGAGTTTGGCGTCGGGCCGACGAACGTCGCGTCGTTCGAGCCATCGGCCTTCAGGCGCTGGATCACCGGCTTGGCGGCATCCACGACGTTCCAGGCGCCGCCGACATAGACGCTGTCGCCGGGGCCATTCAGCAAGCTGGCCCGCGTCACCAAGGAAAGGTTCGGCGTGAACGGCGCCAGCGAACCGTCGGCGTTGGCCAAGGCAAGGTTGTTTGTGTTGTCCACCGCCCCGAGGCGGGTGAATTGCCCGAAGAACACCGTTCGCCCGTCCGGCCGGACCACGGCGCCCAGGATGTTCCCCGCATTGGTCGAGCCGGCAAAGAGCACCGTGCCGTTGAAGACAATGGGCGGCGAAACCGACTTCGGCGCCGGCAGCGCGAAGGCGGTGTCCACCGTTCCGTCGGCGTTCAGACGGACCAAACCTGCGCGACCGCTGCCGCCGTAGTTGGTGAAGCTGCCGCCGGTCATGACCTTGCCCGCAGCGAGCGGAACCACGAAGTTGGGCGTGGAATCCGTGCCGGCCAGCGTCACGTAGTTGGTGTCGAGGGAACCTGGCGATTGGGCCAAGGCCGCGACGGTCACCGGGAAAGCCAACAGCCACCGTCGTAACGCGGATAATGTCATGCGGGTCGCACCCTGAGGGTCGCCGGCCCGATAGCGACGCTTATCCGGTGTTCTACGTATAAACACGTATACGCCGTTTGCGGGGACGTTTTCCGGCTCGCGCGTCAGGTCCGTTTTGTCAGGGTTGCTCCGTGTTCGCCACGCCTTGCAACTGCTCCCGCCGGCATTTCCTCGGCCGGATGGGCACGGGCTTCGGGGCGTTGGCGTTGGGCGCATTGTCCCAGTGGGATTCCCCGGCGGCGAACCTGAACCGCACGCTCGACCCGCTGAATCCCTTCACGCCGCGGCCGCCGGATTTCCGGCCCACGGCCAAGTCGGTGATCTTCCTCTTCATGGTCGGCGGGCCCTCGCCGGTCGATACCTTCGACTACAAGCCCACGCTCCAACGGCTGCATGGCCAGCCGGTCCCGGCGTCGCTCCGCAAGGCCGTCGAGGCGACGCGCTTTGCCAACGTCTTCCACGGCTGCAAGGACGAGCTGATGGCCAGCCCGTTCCCGTGGGCGCAGCACGGCCAGTCCGGCATGTGGGTGAGCGACCTCATGCCGCACGTCGCGCGGCACGTGGACGACCTGTGCTTCATCCATTCTCTTCAAGCCGACTCGAACAACCACGCGCCGGCCAGCTACCAGCTCCACACCGGCGACATCCGCCCCGGCAAGGCCAGCCTCGGTTCTTGGATCACTTACGGACTCGGTTCCGCCAACCGCGACCTGCCCGGCTACGTGATGCTCTTCGAGGCCGGCCCGCTCGGCGGCGCGGCGAACTACTCGAACGGTTTCCTGCCCGCGGCGTTCCAGCCCACCCGCCTGCGCGACGCCGGGACGCCGGTGCTCGACCTGCTGCCGCCCGACGAATTTGCCGCCGGCCAGCGCGACTCGCTCGACCTCATCCACGAGCTGAACCTGCGCCATCGGGACGCGCGGCCCGGCTTCACCGAACTCGACGCGCGCATCGCCAGCTACGAACTCGCCTACCGGATGCAATCCGCGGCCCTCGAAGTCGGCGACGTGGCGCACGAGTCCCCTGCCCTGCGCCGTAGTTACGGCCTCGAACACGCCGACAAACGCACGCAGGCCTTCGGCCGGAAATGCCTGCTGGCCCGCCGGCTCGTCGAGCGCGGCGTGCGTTTCGTGCAGGTGTATGACATGCCCGACAAGGACGGCTGGGACGCCCACGCGAAGCTGACTGACAACCATGTGCCCCGCGCCCGCTGGACCGACCAGCCCGCCGCCGCGCTCCT
>JBEISV010000201.1:0-7996 GCA_040375265.1 Verrucomicrobiales bacterium | reverse complement strand
GGTGTCGGCGGGCGGCGCAATCGGCACCGGGAGCCAGCAGAGCCGTTCCGGCGGAAGCGCCAGGTGGGTTTCCGCCAGCTTCAGCAACGCGTGGCTGACGGCGACCACGCCGTCGAGACGCCCGCGTTGGTGACTGAGCCAGTCCCCGATGCCCGGCCAGTCGGAGTGCATGAACGAAACCCGCCGCTCGGCGTCGTCTGCCGGCGCCAGGAACGGGAGGCCCCAGCCGTTGTGATAGACCCAGGTTCCGGACCGGGGATGCCGGGCAGTGTGGGTCGCCAGCCGGCGCCGGGCCGTCTTCGGGGAGCTGAGTCCGCGCAGGCCGAGGCCGGCGACGTTCGGCAGGGAAAAGGGAGCCGACTCGAACAGGCTGAGCACGCGGTTGGCGGGTGCCCGTCGGGCGTCGGTCTCTGCCAACCGGCGAAGGATGGATTCCACGCCGCCCAGCTTACGGTAATGGGTGAACACATGGGTCACGGGCCGCCGGAGCATGCGCGGAGAGGAAGGGCAACGGGCGCGGCAGCGTCGAGGAAATTCGCCCGACGCGGCCGGCAACGGTGGGTGGGCCCGACTTGCCAATTGCGTGACCGGCGGGCAGCGGCTTTGCTTGCGGCCTCGTGACCACGGCCGATGTCCAATTGCACGTCCAGAAGCTACTGCTGCTGGGCGCATTTTTCCTGGGCGCCATCTTTGTGGGACTGCTGCTCGCCGGCGCCCCGATGCTGCTGATCCTGGCGCTGGGCGGATTCGCTTGGCTCCTGCTGTTGCCCTATCACGCCACCATCGCCACGACCGTAGCCATGGTGACGTTTGCCTCCGGCTTCATCCTGCCTGGCTTTCCGGGGCGCCCGTTCGTATGGGAGGCCGCGGCCATGCTGGGCTGGACTGGCGTGGCGGTGACGTTGGCGCTGCGGCAATATTCGCCTGAAGCAAGCACGCTGATCCGGCGACACTGGCTACTGTTTGCCGGAGCCATCGGCTACTGCATGGTGCTGGTAGTCCTGATGTATTTTCGGGGCGTTGGCGTCCGGGTGTTTGGCGGCAGCCAGATGGGCGGCCGAATCTATTTCCAGCAGCTACTTTGCGCGATCTTTCCGTTGCTGTTCGTCCTGCGGCCGATGAGTGAGGAACGCATGGTGAGACTGTATGTCATCCAGTGCCTGCTCTCGGTAACCTTTCTGCCGGCAGACCTGGTCTTTGCTTACGGCGGAAAGATATTGGAGCCTCTCCTCTACATCCTCGAACTGCCCAACGACGGCGTCAACTTCGAGATGCAGGCGATGCAGTTCGGCATCCGCCGCTTCCAGTCCTTTTTCTTCCTGTCGCTTTCGTTTTATTGCCTGCTGCTGACGTGGCGAAGATTCGAAGATTACCTAAACCGGAACGCCTTGTCGATGTGGCTTGCCACCATCCCAATCATCGGCCTTGGCCTTTTGGGCGGCCATCGCAACCTGATACTCTTTCTGTCATTCGTGATCGTGATTTCCGCCTGGGCACAGCGCTTCTTCAGTGTCGTCCGACTCGCGGTCATAGTGGTCATTGCGGGCCTGATTTACCTGATCGTCGCCACGAACATCCGGGAGATGCCCCTCTCGGTGCAGCGCTCACTTTCCGTGGTCCCGGGGTTGCAGGTGGACCGGCAGGCGTCTGACGACGGACAAGCCACGCTTGAAGGCCGTAGGGCCGTTCGCAAGGCCGGACTGGAGGCGTCTAAGGATTACCGCTGGCTCGGGCGCGGCTTCGGCAAACCGCAGGTCCTGACGGGTGAGCAGACGGACATGACTCAGTTGCTCGTAGAGGTCGGGATATTCTACAACGGCACGGTTGGCCTGCTAGTCAACACTGGCATCCCAGGGACAGTGGCGATGTTCAGTTTTCTGGGTGCCGGCACTTGGCTGGCCATCCGCAATCTCCGCCATATCCGGCGATACGGGGCGGGAGATCGGTTTTCCCGCCTTGGTTGCGTGCTCTCGTCGTTGTGGATCGGCCAGGTGTTTTCGTTTGTCTTCCTGCACGGCGATTCGGAATTCGCGATGCGCACGTTCGGGCTTGAGGCCGGCATGCTCCTCCTTTGCGACCACAACTTTAGCCTACGCATCACTGCTGCCCAGCGGGTTCAGGTTGCGGCCGAAGTTCAACCGGCGGAGCCGCCCACCTTTGTGGAATCGCCCCGCGCTCGACCACGGATGGCCGTGTGATCATCATAGGTCAGAACAGGCTGTAGATGAATGGGGCCAACGGGGAATTGGCCGAAGTCGCCAGGAGAATTCCTAGCGCGGCCAGAACGACGGCAATCGGTAGCAGCCACCATCTCTTCCGGACCTTCAGGAACTCCCAGAATTCACGGAGAATGCGGAGCTTGTTCATGGACGTAGCTTGGACAACCGGTGGACCATGTCAAAACTGCCGCTCGTAGTCCGGCCGGGATGCCCGCGAGTCACGGTCGCGGGGGATCCAGAAGCTAACTTCGGGAGCTGTTGTTTTCTGGCGCAGGAAATCTTTCCCCCGAAAACGCGTCAACCACCCGATGGGTGTGACTGCGAGAACGAAGACGAGCGTAAGCATCACTGCGCCCATAATGGTGCCCAGAACGAGCGCCAATGCCATCCAGCCGAGATGGACCCATCGCAATGTTCGAGGAGCCGCGCTGCCCAACCCCAACAGCAGCAACCCGGGCGACGCTACCCACGGCCACCAGGCGCGACTGCGCAATAGGCCGGGTAGGGCTATGACGACCAGGACGATGCCTACGAGTTGGCCGAATCTGCGCAGCGCGCGGGGCGATTGGTCGAGGTTCTGCAGTTCGGCGCGGAGCATGGCTCAGGGAGCGTCAGTCTTGTTGGAGGCATGTGCGCGAACAGTTTTGCCCAGGTGGGAACAAATTTTCTGTCCAGGGTTCTGCGGCCATAGCCGCTTCGAAAGTCCAATCGAGGGGATTTCGATCCATTCGTAGGACAGCCACGCCAATGGAAACGAGATCGCGGAGGAGGCTGCCCAGAGGATGGCGGCGATAACGACTGGATGCCACTCGGTGGCCAGCAACCAATCCAAGCACACTTGGCAGACCGCGATGAGGCAAACCGGGTGGATTAGGTAATAGCTGAACGACACCCGGCCCGCCAACTTTGCGAACCGGCGGTCCAGCACGACGAACACCCGCTGGTGGGCTCCGTGCGCAATCATGCCGATGAGTATGACTGCCCCCGAGGTTTCCAGCAGCGTCACGAGGGGGAGATAGCTGCTGTGTGACCGCGGCAAGAGGAACGCCAACAACGCTGCTACCAGCGCTAAGCCACTCCAATGTGGCCGATGAAGTTTGGGCCAGAAGAATTGTGTGGACGGCAGGACGTAGCCGATCAGGAAAGCCGGAATCACCACAATGCTGACGATATTGGGCGAGGAGAACGCTAAGGCCACGCTGCCCAGGCACATCATCAACGGAAGTGAGCGTGACAACCGCCCCGCCAGGTAGATCAGCGGCAGCAGCATGGAGCAGAACATCTCCATCCGCAGGGTCCAGGTTACCTTGTTGATGGTGTGATCGATCAGCAGCAGGTTCCGCAGTAGCGACCGCGAAGTGATGGAGTCTGGAAAATAATCGTTCACCCATGTGCTGGCCGTCGGCTGGCGCATCCCGCTAGAAATGCCCAAGAAAACGCAGGTGAGGAACGTGACTGCTAGGAAGGCAGGATAAATTCGGCCGAGTCGACGCAGTGCGAATGTCCCGTATATGTGGCTGGGCGAAGTCGTGCTGCGCCGCAGGCTGAGTCCCAGGACGAAGCCACTAAGCACGAAGAACAATGTTACCGCCGCCTGTCCGTTAAACACGGTAATCGCTGGCGGCACAAGGCTTTGCCCTATGGCGCAAGATTCCACCACCAGCAGGCAGTGGAACATGGCCACCTGCATCGCCGCTAAACCGCGGAGTGACTCCAACCTGGATGCCGCCAATGGGGAGATTGAATGGTCGCTCACGATTGGGCCTTGGTAAGGGGACATTCCTCCTGCGTTCCTGCGGCGAGCGGAGCGCTTTGGCAGGCGTTCAGGTCACGTATTCCAGCACGGATCATCGTCAGTCGAGCTCGAATTCCCGAAGCCATGCGGCGTCCTGGTCGAGCGGCAGTTGCCGCGTCTTCTCCAGGACGAACGGGCCCACGGCAAGCACGTCCATATTGGTCCGCAGGAAGCAGCGCACGGCGTCCGCCGGCGTGCAGACGATGGGTTCGCCGCGCACGTTGAAGCTCGTGTTGATGATCACGGGACAGCCCGTGCGCGCCTCGAAGGCCCGGAGCAGGCGGTGATATAGGGGGTTGGTCGCGGCACAGACGGTCTGCACCCGCGCGGAATTGTCCACGTGGGTGACGGCCGGGATCTCCGAGCGCGGAGTCAGGAGCTTTTCCATCCCGTTCCGCGCCTGTTCCGTCGGGGAAAGTTCCCGGCATCGCCGCGGGTGAACCGGGGCGACCAGCAGCATATAAGGGCTGTCCGTCTCCAATTGGAACCACTCCCCGACCCGTTCTCGCAGCACGCTCGGCGCAAACGGGCGGAAGCTTTCCCGGAACTTGATCTTCAAGTTCATCGTCTCCTGCATGGCCGGTGAACGAGCGTCGCCCAGGATGCTCCGGGCGCCCAGCGCGCGGGGGCCGAACTCCATGCGCCCCTGGAACCAACCGACCACCTTGCCGTCGGCGATGTGCCCCGCCACGGCGTCGGGTAAGGCGTCCTCGTCGAATTCGTTCCGGACAAACGAGGCCCTTTCCTCGCCGGACAACCGCCCCAATGCCGCCTCGATCTCGGCCCGGCCGAAGGCGGGTCCCAGATAGCTTCCCCGCATCGCATCGTGGCCGGCCACAGTGGTCCGGGGTTGTTCCAAGGCGTGATGCCAGCCCACCAGCGCGGCTCCCAGCGCGCCGCCGGCGTCGCCTGCCGCCGGTTGGATCCAGATTCGGTCAAAGACCCCTTCGCGCAGGATCCGGCCGTTGGCGACGCAGTTGAGTGCCACGCCGCCGGCGAGGCAGAGGTCGGGCAGGCCGGTTTCGCGGCGAACATGCCGGGCCATGCGGAACAGGATTTCCTCGGTGACTTCCTGAATGCTCCGGGCGACGTCCATGTAGTGGGCCGTCAGCCGGGACTCCGCCGCCCGCGCCGGGGCGCCGAAAACCGCGTCGAACTGGGCATTGGTCATGCGCAGTCCCGTCGTGTAACCGAAGCAGTCCAGATTCAGCCGGAACGAGCCGTCGTCGCGCAGGTCCAGCAGTTCGCGCCGGATGGCGTCCACGAAGCGCGGTTCGCCGTAGGGGGCGAGCCCCATGAGCTTGTATTCGCCCGAATTGACCTTGAACCCGCAGTAGTGCGTGAACGCCGAATACAGCAGGCCTAGCGAATGGGGAAAGTGCTGTTCGCCCCACAGCTCAATCCGGTTGCCGCGGCCCACACCGAAGCTGGTTGTCGTCCATTCGCCCACGCCGTCCACGGTGAGGATTGCCGCCTCGTCGAACGGCGACGGGAAAAAGGCCGAGCCCGCATGGGATTCGTGGTGTTCCGGGAAGAAGATGGGCTTCGTGAACTGGAGCCGTTCGGCCAGCTCCGCCTTTTGCCACAGCTTGTCCTTGAGCCACACCGGCATTGCCTTGAGGAAGGAGGCCAGCCCGCGCGGCGCCTCGGCGAGATAGGTGTGCAGCAGCCGGTCGAACTTCAGGAACGGCTTCTCGTAGAAGGCCACATGGTCCACGTCGGCCAGCGTCAGGCCGCCTTCAAGGAGGCAGTAGGCCACGGCGTTCTCAGGGAACCGTTCGTCATGCTTACGCCGGGTGAAGCGCTCCTCCTGCGCCGCGGCAACGATCACGCCGTCGCGCAGCAGGCACGCCGCGCTGTCGTGATAAAAGGCCGAGAGGCCGAGGATGTGGACGGGCTTGGACACGGAACGCGGTCAGCGTATCGGGGGACTCGGTCGGGTGCGAGCCGGAGTCCGCGCGAATCCGCAGCGTGCCGAATTGGGCAAATAGGCGGGGCGACTTATGGCTTCACCGCAGCCTTCACTTCGATGTGCAGGTCGCGGAGCTGGCGCGGGGTCACCTGGCTCGGGCTGTCGGTCATGAGGCAGACGCCCTTGGCCGTCTTGGGGAAAGCGATGACGTCGCGGATGCTCGTGGTGCCGCAGAGGATGGCGCAGAGGCGATCGAAGCCGAGGGCGATGCCGCCGTGCGGGGGCTCGCCATACTTGATGGCTTCCAGCATGTTGCCGAAGCGGCTCTGGGTCTCCTCCGGCGGAATCTGCAGCAGGTCCTCGAAGATCGTCTTTTGCACGTCCGGCTGGTGAATCCGGATCGAGCCACCGCCGAGTTCCACGCCGTTCACTACGATATCGTAGTGCTGGCCGCGGACTTTCTTCGGGTCGGTCTTGAGCAGCGGGATGTCGTCCGCGACGGGAGCGGTGAACGGGTGATGGCTGGAATACCAGCGGTTCATCTCGCGGTCGAAACCGAGCAGCGGGAACTCGACGACCCAGAGGAAGTTGAACTGCTTCGGATCAATCGAGAGCTTGCACTGGGACTTGAGGACGTCGGCGCAGTAGAGGCGGATCTTGCCGAGGATCTCGCAGGCGTTGAGCCACTGATCGGCAGCGAAGAGGATGAGGTCGCCTTCTTGGATCTCCAGCTTGGCGGTGAGCGCGGCCTTCTCGGCGTCGGAGAAGAACTTCACGATCGGCGACTTCCATTCACCCTTCTCGACCTTGATGTAGGCGAGGCCCTTCGCGCCGAAACCCTTGGCGGTTTCGGTCATCGTCTCGATCTGGCCCTGGGTCGCGCCGGCGAGGCCGCGGGCGTTGATGGCCTTCACCACGCCGCCGTTGGCGATGCAGTTGCCGAACACGCCGAACTTCGAACCCTTGAACTCCTCGGAGAAGTCCACCAGCTCCATGCCGAAACGCGTGTCGGGCTTGTCGATTCCCCAGCGGTTGAGGGCTTCCTCGAAGCTGATGCGCTTGAACGGCGTGGGAATGTCCACGTTGAGCGCGGTCTTCCAGACCTTCTTCAAGAGGCCTTCAATGAGCGCGTAGATGTCTTCGCGGTCGATGAAGCTCATCTCGATGTCCACCTGGGTGAACTCGGGCTGGCGGTCGGCGCGCAGGTCCTCGTCGCGGTAGCAGCGGGCGAGCTGGAAGTAGCGTTCCACGCCGCTGACCATGAGGATCTGCTTGAACTGCTGGGGCGACTGCGGGAGCGCGTAGAACGTGCCGGGATCGCGGCGGTTCGGGACGAGGAACTCGCGCGCGCCTTCGGGCGTGGACTTGAAGAGCGTGGGCGTCTCGACTTCGAGGAAGCCCTGTTCGTCCATGTAGCTGCGCGTCGCGATGGCGACCTTCGAGCGGAGGCGCAGATTCCGGATCATCTCCGGACGGCGCAGATCGAGGTAACGATACTGGAGACGGAGCTCCTCGTTGACCTTGTTGGCGATTTCCGGGTCATCGACCGGGAACGGCAGCACCTCGGCGTTATTCAGAACGATGAAGCTCTGGACGAGGACCTCGACCTGGCCGGTCGGGAACAACTCGTCGGCGCGCTCAGCGAACTCGTCGACGACCCGACCGCCCCGCCGTTGGTGCTCGTCACCCACCACGTCGACGAGGTCCCGATCGGCATGACCCACGCGATGTTGCTCCGCAACGGCGAGGTCGTGGCCAAGGGCCCCCTCGCCCAGGCCCTTACGCGGGACACGTTGTCGACCTGCTTCGGGCTCGACCACGAACTCGAGCGACGGGCCGACGGACGCCTCAGCGCGTGGGCCCGCCGGTCCCCGTCGGGCTCCGACCCTCGCTGACGAGGGCGAGCAGGCGCTGCTTCGAGCGCTCGCTCTCGTCGTGCAGGATGCGTTCGAGCACGCCGGGCGTCCACATCGACCCCTCGTAGCGCAGCTCCACCGTCAGGTTGGTGCGGGCCGCGCCGCTCGGCACGGCGCCGTACACCACGGTGAACTCCCAACGGCCGTGGCTGCG
>JBEISV010000356.1:0-5036 GCA_040375265.1 Verrucomicrobiales bacterium | reverse complement strand
GGCAGCGACCAGACGCGGAGCGAGTCGTCGTTGAGCCGGCTCGCGAGCCAGCGACCCGAGGGTGCGAAGACGGGAAAACCCCGGACCAGTTTGCCGTCGGTCGCCAGGCGGGCCAGCGGCGCATGGGTGCGCAGCGTCCGCACGGCGAGACCACCGCCGGGTTCCTCGGCGAGGTAGCGCTCCCGATCGAGGTCGAACAGCACCCGCGCGCCGACATTCGTCAGCGACCATGCCGGCGTCCGGCCGACGTCGGGCAGCGCGAGTGCGGCCACCACTTCGTCCCGGGCATCGCGCCCGGGCCGGATGCGCGCCGCAGATTCCGCCGCCTTGAGCGCCTCGAAGCGTTGTCCGGCCCGCCCGGTGAACCGGCTGGCGCGGGCCTGCGCCAGCAGCGCGCCGCGGAGCTGCTCACGCGCCTCGGCTTCCGCCCCGGCGGTCTGTGCCCGGGCCCGTTCCAGGCGCCACGCCGCGAACACGGAAATCCCGGTTACGGCCAGCAGCAATAGGGCGATGGCCAGCAGCGAACCGGCCAACGCCGGGTGCCGGCGCGACCAACGGAACAGCCGTTCCGCGGCCGAAACGGGCCGGGCAAGGATCGGTTCGCCGCGTTGGAATCGCTCCAGTTCCGCCGCCAGTTCGTCCGCGCTCGCGTAGCGGTCCGCCGGGGATTTCGCGAGGCAGCGGAGGCTGATGGTTTCCAGATCATGCGGCAGCCGCGGATTCAGAGCGCGAGGTGCGACGGGTTCCTGACCGGTCACCAGCCGCAGGGTTTCGACAGCGCTGGCGGCGCGGAACGGCGCCCGTCCGGTCAGGGCCTCGTAGAGGATCGCGCCGAGCGAGTAGACGTCGCTGCGAACGGTGACCTCGCGGAGACGGCCGAGCGCCTGTTCTGGCGGCATGTAGCTGGGCGACCCCAGCACCGTGCCGGTAAGGGTCGGATCGCCGGCAGACTCGCCGGATCGGGCCAACCCGAAATCCAAGACCCGCGGCGTGCCGAGGGCGTCCAGCATCACGTTGGACGGCTTGAGGTCGCGGTGCAGGACGCCGTGCGCATGGGCATGCGCGATCGTGGTCGCCAACTGCGCGACGATGCGGGCGGCTTCCGCGGGCGCCAGCGGATTGCCGGCGAGGATCTCCGCGAGGCTACGGCCCTCGACCAGTTCCATCGCGAAGAAATGCTGGCCGTCGAGTTCCCCGACTTCGTGCACGGCCACGATGCCGGGGTGTTGCAGCCGCGCAGCGGTGCCCGCCTCTTCGCGAAAACGCCGGATGTCGGCGGCGGTCGCCAGTTGCCCCGCCCGGATCATCTTCAGGGCAACCGCCCGGTTGAGGCTGAGCTGTCGCGCGCGGTAAACCACGCCCATGCCGCCCTGGGCGATTTCACCGAGGATTTCGTAATCGCCGAACTGGCCCTGCAACGGCGCCGGCGCTTCCGCGAAACCGGCGGAAACGGCCGCGATGTCGTAACCCGCCAGGCCAAACTCCAGCGCGCACGCAGGGCAGACGCCCCACGCGCTCTCGTGCGTCGCGGTGGAACCGCAGCGCTGACAGGCGGTCGCTACTGGCATGATTCGCTCGCGGATCCCGTCGGACCCGTCATCGGGATTAGCAGGGAAGCCGGCGGTTCGTTACGGACGAACCGCTTCATTCGCGCAAGGCGGCCAGCAGGTGCCGCAGTTCGTCGTCCACGCGGCCGGGTTCATCCACGGTCTGCGCAATCTCGTCCCGCAGCCGTTCGCGATACTGCTGGCGCAACCGGTGCACGGTAACCCGTGCCGCGCCCTCGCTCAACCCCACTGCCGCACCCGCGGCGGCGTAACCCTGGGCATCCTCGCCGGACAGGAAACCACGCAGGCCATCGAACATGGCGCCCTTCCCCGCCGCCTGCCATTCCGCCCGCAGGCGGGCGAACACGCGGTCGAGCAAGGCCAGCGCCCACCGCCGGTCGAAGAGCTTCTCCGGGGAACGTGCGTCGGGCGGCTCGACGCGGTAACGCTCCTCGGCCGCGAGCGCATCCAGTTCGACCGGGGCCATCCCGCCGCCGCGTTTGACGCGGTTCTGCCGTTGCCAATCGCCGGCGAGCAGGTGGTTCACGGCGGTCAGGAGATAGGAGCGGAAGCGGCCCCGCTCCGGCGCGACGGACGAAAGCTGGTTGTTTTCCAGCAGCCGCAGGAAGATTTCCTGGACGAAATCACGGGCCGCCTCCGGGCTGTGTCCGCGCCGGCGGATGTAGGCGTAGAGCGGATACCAATAGGCCTCGTAAAGCTGCCCGAGGGCCTGGGCAGCATCGGGTTCGGCCACCCCGCCCGCGCGGAGCACCAAGCTCCATCGCGTGGTCACGAACGCCGCCGCGCCGCGGTTCAACGCGGATTCGGCGGGGAGCGGTTGGTTTGTGGAATCGGCCACCGCCGAAGTGTGGCGGCAAAGCCCGGCCGATGAACAATCCGAAATCATTCCCGCGAACCGCGGCGGGTGTTCAGGGATGAAGCAGCGGCGCGGGCACCAGGAACGCGTGCTGTTCCAGCAGGCCGAGCGTGCCGTTCCAGGCAAGGTATTGCGTGGCGTAAACCAGCAACACGTAGAAGCCCACGACCGGCACGATTGCCAGCCGCCCGGCCCAACGGGCCACGGTGCCGCGGGGGCGCTCGTGCCTGGCCGCCCGCGCCCAGGCCCAGCCGGCCAACAGGCGGGCCGGGAAGATGAAGAGCACAAACACGAGGCTGGGCAGCCAGGCCAGTTCCCGGGGCGGCAGCTCGATCTTGAGGAGGTAAAGGGGCAACGCGAACAGCAGCGTCACGAACAGCGCCACGGCAAACGCGAGCGGCGCGCGGCGGAAATGACGGCGCACGACGCCCACTTCGCCGAAGGCCCGGAAACGGTTCTCGACCGCGAACCGCACCTGGAGGAACGGCAGCGCCGGCACCACCGCCGCCAACAGGCCACCGCCCAGCAGCGCCAGCAGTCCCCCGCCCTTCCCGGCGTCCAATTGCGCCGCGAGCAATAGCAACCCCACCGGGGCCGCCAGCCAGAGGAGCGCTCCAACAAAGCCACGGAAACCCAGCCAGAACAGATAGGGCAACCGCAGGCCGGCAACATAGCCGGCCAGGGACCGACTGCTCCCCGGCAGCGGTTCGGGCGCCGCCAGCCAACGCCACGAGCGAACCGGTGCAGGCCACAGGAAGTGCCCGAGCCGCGCCCCCCGGAGGCCGGCCCACGCGATCTGTCCGATCGCCAGCGCGGCGAAGAACGCAACGGCCACCTGCCACGTGCGGGCCGCAGTGCCGCCCGGACTCACCAGCGCAGCGTCTTCCGCCAGTCCGGCCGCGAGCCGGACCGGCAGCAATACCAGCCAAACGCCAACGACGACATGCCCCAGCCGGGCCGCCCGCCGGATGCCGACGAGGCCGGCGCGAAAACGTCCGGTTCGCGCCACCTCGCCGCTGGCGTGCAACAGGTAGCCCAGGCTTAGGAAATTCAGTCCGGGAACGACCGCGAGGGCGGACAGCGCGACGATCAGCGTAAGCAGCCCAAACACCCAGTCCAACGCCGCCACCAGTTGGATGCCGATTCGGCGCCACCCCGACGCCGGCTTGGCGACCGGCGCGGCGGGCTCCGGGGTGGAGGCGTCGCTGGGAATCGTGACGTTCAATTGGTTGAAACCTTTCGTTGTCTCCGTCGCTATTACAACCAGTTCGCCGGCGAGAGGTTTCAGCAATCTTCCGCGGAACCCTGTGCCGACGTCACCGCTCCCAACCCGCATGAAGCCGCTTTGCCGAAACCTGCTGCTGCTGGTTGCCGCCCTCGCGGTGACCGCGTTGGCCGTGGGCCGGTGGCTGCGCCCGGCGCCTTTTCCGGAACCACCGGCCGCCGGCCTGAAGCTGGCCAGCCAACCGGACTTCCGGGCGACCGTGGCGCGGGTGGACGCCGAATTTGCCGAAGAGTGGCGGCGGCTCGGGCTGACGCCCGCGGCCCGAACGGACGAACTCACATTGCTCCGCCGGCTGTCGTTGGCGCTGACCGGCACCGTGCCGTCGGTGGAGGAAATCCGCGCCGACGAGGCTCGGCCGGCCGGCGACCGGATTCAATGGTGGCTGTCGCACCTATTCGCCGACGCCCGGAGCACGGACTACCTCGCGGAACGGTTCGCCCGCATCGTGGTCGGCGTCGAGGACGGACCGTTCATCGTCTATCGGCGGCACCGGCTGGTGAGCTGGTTGCGGGAGCAAATCCGTGCGAACCGTCCCTACGACGCGCTGGTGAAGGATCTTCTGACCGCCACCGGCATCTGGACCAGCCAGCCGGCGGTCAATTTCGTCACGGCCACCGTGGACCAGAACAACGACGACGAGGGTCCCGACGAGGTGAAGCTGGCCGCCCGGGTATCACGGGCCTTCCTCGGGGTCCGTTTCGACTGTGTGCAATGCCACCATGACAAGTTCGGCGACCGCTGGAAACAGCAGGACTTCCATCAGCTGGCCGCGTTTTTCGCCGGCACGGGAATGTCCCTCACCGGGGTCCGAGACGATCCGGCCAAGGCCTATGAGTTTCGCTACCTCGGCCGGGCCGACGCGGAAACGGTGCCGCCGAACGTGCCGTTCCACGCCGAACTGCTGCCCGCGGACGGACCCTTGCGCGAGCGCCTCGCGACCTGGGTGACGCATCCCGACAACCGCCCGTTTGCCCGCACGCTGGTGAACCGCGCCTGGGCGCTGCTGTTCAACCGGCCGCTGGTGAAGCCGATTGATTCGCTGCCGTTGGACGGTCCGTTTCCGCCGGGCCTCGAAACACTGGCGGACGACCTCATTGCCCACGGTTTCGATCTCCAGCGGCTGCTGCGGCTGATTGCGGCCACGCGGGTGTTCCAGCTCGACAGCCGCGGAAAACCGGCCAGCCCGCCGGCATCCGGAGCAGAATCCGCGTGGGCCGTGTTCCCGCTGACCCGCCTGCGCCCGGAACAGGTGGCCGGCAGCATCCTGCAGGCGTCGAACTTGCGGACGATTGATGCGGATTCCCATGTTGTGGCGCGCGTGATCCGC
>JBEISV010000114.1:0-11238 GCA_040375265.1 Verrucomicrobiales bacterium | reverse complement strand
CGAACTCCAGGACGTCGCCGGTCCGCACGCGGAAAGCGGAGTTGCGGTCGCGTCCGCGCGGCGCGGCGCTGCCGGTGACGGCGAGCCAGGTATCGTCCAAGACTTCGAGCCGCTGGCCTTGCAGGCAAAGTTCCAGCACCGCCGAGGCGGGCAGATTGTCGAGCAGCCGGTTGGCCCAAGCGGCGGCGGTGGGGTCCATCGCGCCGCCGGGCGGAACGCCAAAACGGGCGAAGCCGGGCCGGCCCAGGTCCTGAAGACCAAGACCGACGCCCGCCGAGAGGATTCGCACGCCAAGCCTTGGCGTCGTGGCCGGCGCGGTGAATGCGGTCTCGCTGGCGCTGGCGGCCGGCAGTTCCGACTCAGGGCGGAACCGGACCGTGTCGCCGGTTCGCAGGCGGAACATGGTTTCCAGCGAATCCGCCCGCGGTTCGAAGAGGGTTTCCGAGGTTCGGCCGAGCAGGTTCCAGCCGCCGGGACTGGCGAGGCTGTAAACACCGGTGTGTTCGCCGCCGATCGCGACGCTGCCCGCCGGCACCCGGGGACGAGGCGAAGCGAGGCGAGGCGTAATCAGCCGCGGGTCGAGCCCGCCGAGATAGGGGAACCCCGGCGCGAAACCGAGGCAATGCACGCGGTAGTTCGCAGCGGCGTGGCGGGCGATCACCTCGGCGATTGGGAGACCGCTGTGTTCGGCCACGCGGTCGAGATCCGGTCCCGCGTAGCAGACCGGCAGTTCGACCCGGCGCGGCGTTTCGGCAACCACTTCGTCCCGCAGCCAGCCTGCGAGGAGCGGGCGCAGGAAGGATTCCTCCGGCGTCTGGCCCGGTTCAAACCGAAGCAGCAACGTGGTAAACGCCGGCACGCCTTCGACCAGCCCGGCCAGCCGTTGCCGGCCAAGCCCCGCGACCAATCGCCGCGCCAGGGCAAAGGCCGCGGCGTCCGCCGAATCGGCGAAACGCAGCAGCCAAGCGTCAGGGCCGTAGCGCGCCAGCGTCATCCGAGGGAAGAGTGCAAGCCGCCGTCAGCGAAGGCGAGGCCGGCCGACCGGGCTCCAATGCACATTTGACCCCTTGGCCCGTGGCGGTAGCCTCCGCGGCTTCGGAACCTGAAATTGGAACTATGGCAAAGCTTACCGTTCGTGACCTCGAGGTGACTGGCAAACGCGTGTTCATGCGCGTCGACTACAACGTGCCGATGGAAGAGAAGGATGGCCGCATGGTCATCAACGACACCACGCGCATCAAGGAGACGCTGCCCACCCTGAAGCTCCTCACCGACAAGGGCGCCCGCCTCATCCTCGCCGCCCACCTCGGCCGGCCCGATGGCAAACGGGAACCGTCCATGAGCCTCCGGCCCGTGGCCGAGAAGGTCGGCGAAATGTTCGGCAAGCCGGTCAAGTTCGTGGACGAAACCGTCGGCGAGAAGGCCGAAGCCGCCGCCAATGCCCTCCAGAACGGCGAAATACTCCTTCTGGAGAACGTCCGATACCAGGCCGAGGAGGAGGAGAACGACCCCGTCTTCGCCGCGAAGCTGGCCCGCCTGGCCGACGTGTATGTGAACGACGCCTTCGGCGCCGCGCACCGCGCCCACGCCTCTACCTGCGGTGTCGCCCGCATCATCAGCGCCTGGGGCGGTCCCTGTGCTGCCGGCCTGCTCATGGAGCGCGAACTCAAGTTCCTCGGCGACGAACTGGAGAATCCCGCCCGCCCGTTTGTCGTGATCCTCGGCGGCGCCAAGGTTTCCGATAAGATCAAGGTGATCGACCGGCTACTGGAAAAGGCCGACACCGTGATCATCGGCGGCGCGATGGCCTACACCTTCAAGCTCGCCCACGGCAACAAGACCGGGAAGTCGCTGGTCGAGCCCGAGCACATCCAGACCGCCCTCGACGCCGAGACCAAGGCCAAGGCTCGCGGCGTAAACTTCCTGCTGCCCAGCGACAACGTGATCGCCGAGTTGCAGGACACCGGCAAACTCAACAAGAAGGGCAAGCCCGTGTTCGCCCCGGTGAATCCCCGCGTGAACACCGCCGTGGACATTCCGGCAGACTGCGAAGGCTTCGACATCGGGCCGGCCAGCGTCGCCGCGTTCAGCGCCGCGGTGGCCTCCGCCAAGACCATTCTCTGGAACGGCCCCATGGGCATGTTCGAGGATCCTCGGTTCGCGGAAGGCACCTTCGCCGTGGCCAAGGCCGTGGCGGCGGCGACGGCCAACGGCGCCAAGTCGATCATCGGCGGCGGTGATTCGGTGAAGGCGGTCAACAAGGCCAAGCTGGGCGACCAGGTGACCTTCATGAGCACCGGTGGCGGCGCGAGCCTCGAATTCCTCGAAGGCACCCCGCTCCCCGGCGTGACCTGCCTCGACGAGCAGTAGGCCTGCCTGCTCCGGCAAATCTTCGCGCCCCGGAAGCCGGCTTCTCCGCCGGAACTACTTCCGGGGCGTTTTGTTTTCCGGACGCCCCCTGACTCCGAGCAGGCCCACCGGGCCGCCACAACACCTACGCTTTCCAGACTTGCCCGGGCCGGCTGGGGAACGGCGCCAAGGCGTTGCGCGTGTCGACGATGCAGTCAGTCCACTCAATCAGGTCCGCGTGGGACACGGCCGCGTGGGCGGTCACCACAACGACCACGTCGAACGCCTTCACGGAAGCGTCCGTCCAAGGGATCGAGGCCAGGCCCTTCCACTCGGCGTGTTCGCGGGTGGGACCGATGACCGGAATGAATGGGTCGTGGTAGCCGACTTCGGCGCCATGCGCCTTGAAGAGATCGAAGAGCGCGAAGGTGGGGGATTCGCGCAGGTCATCCACGTTGGGTTTGTAGGCCAGGCCAACGAACAGGACCCGGCTACCGTTCACGGGCTTCCGCCGCGCGTTCAGGGCGTCCGCGGTGACGCGGAACACATGGAGCGGCATCGCAGTGTTCACCTCTCCGGCCAATTCGACAAACCGAGCGGTCTGGCCGAACTCACGCGCCTTCCAAGCCAGGTAGAAGGGATCAATCGGCAGGCAGTGACCGCCCAAGCCTGGTCCCGGGTAAAACGGCATGTAGCCAAACGGCTTGGTCTTGGCGGCATTAATGACCTCCCAGACATCGATGCCCATGGCGCCGTAGACGATCTTCAGCTCATTCACCAAGGCGATGTTCACCGAGCGGAAGATGTTCTCTAGCAGCTTGGTCGCCTCGGCGACGCGGCACGAGGACACGGGCACCACGGTCCGGATGGCCCGGGCATACAGCGCGCAGGCCCGCTCCAGGCAAGCCGGAGTGTAGCCGCCCACGACCTTAGGAATTTCGGCCACCCGGCTGTCGGGATTGCCGGGGTCTTCGCGTTCCGGCGAGAAGGCCAGCGCGAAGTCGGCGCCAGCCCGGAGTCCGGAGCCCGCCTCGAGGATGTTCCGCAACTCGGTATCGGTCGTTCCCGGATAGGTGGTAGATTCCAGGACCACCAAGGTTCCCGGGCGCAGATACGGCGCGATGGTCCGACCGGTGTTGAGGATGTAGGAAAGATCGGGCTCCCGATGAACCGTCAGCGGGGTGGGCACACAAATGATGACCGCCTCGGCCTCGCGAACCTGGGAGAAGTCGGTGCTGGCCGTTAGCCGGCCGGCGGCCACCTGCTCATGGACCGCTTCGGCCGGGATGTGGCGAATGTAGCTCTGGCCGGCTTGCAGGGCGTCGGTCTTGACCGGGTCAACGTCGAGGCCGACCACCTCAACGCCGGATCGGGCAAAATGCAGGGCCAGCGGCAAGCCAACGTAGCCCAATCCTATTACGGCGATTTTCATCAGGGAAATGGAGATGCCACCACGGTGTGGTGGAAAAGGTAGCCGCCCTTCGGCACGAACACAGCGGGAATTCCACCGCCGGCCGCGCTAGATGGGTTCCAGCTCGTCGGCCGCCACCCGGACCGCCGCCCCTTGGCCGATGAAGTCCAGCCGGAGCTGAACCTCCAGCATGCCGTGACGTTCGGTCACAACACCTTCGATCCCGCGCAGCGGACCCGAGCGCAACCGCACCCGGGTTCCCGGCTGGATTTCGGGCGCCAACCGAATCTCCACCTCGCTGTCCAACGCGCGGAGAATATCGCCCAATTGCGCGGCGAACTCTGCCTGGTCGGGCGGTTCGAGCAGATTGGCCACATGCTGGTGCTGGGCGAGCGTCAACCGCTGCCCGGGCGGCAGCTCGGCAAAGACGTAACCGGGGAAAAGAGGCTTGTGGAAGACCACCTGCTTGCCCCGGTAGCGTTTGACGCTCCGATACAACGGCAGGGTGGCCTTCAAGCCTTCGCGGACGCAGAAATCCGCAATCTTTTTCTCGCAGCGGGGCCGCGTATGGGCCACCAGCCAAATTGGGGCGGAAAGGACCGCGTCCATGGTCGGCAGCGATACCTCAGTGGGACGCCGAAAGTTGCTTCGCCGGGTCGTAGGCATCCACGGGCACCGGGCGCAAATCCCAGATCAGGCCCGTCCACGACATCAGCTTCAGCAGGTAAAAGGTGATATCGATTTCCCACCAGTAGAAGCCCTGGCGCACGCAGCCCATGTGGCGGTGGTGGTTGTTGTGCCAGCCTTCGCCCAGCGTGATGAGGGACAGGAGGAAACTGTTCCGGCTGTCGTCGCCGGTTTCGTAACGCTTGTTACCCCAGACGTGCGCCATGGAATTGATGCATGAGGTCCCGTGAAACAGCGCGGTGGTGCTGACGAAGAAGCCCCAAACCAACATCTGCCAGCCCGAGGTGCCTAGGCCGGGCGCGTAGACTTGCAACAGCTTGCCCAGGGCAAACAAGGCGAGGGCAAAGACCAGCGGCACCAGCGCGTCGAAGCGGTTTAGGAATACGAGTTCGGGGAACTTGGAAAGGTCCTTCACCTTGCGGTAGTCGGTCGGAAAATTCTTGGCGCTGGTAATCCAGCCAATGTGCGCCCACAGGAAGCCGTGCTGACGGGGCGAGTGTTTGTCCACTTCCTCGTCGGAATGCTGGTGATGATGCCGGTGGGTGTAGGCCCACCAGAGTGCCCCGCGCTGCACACACGTCCCACCCCAGAGGGCCAGCACGAACTGCCATGCCCGGGAGGTCGAAAAGGTGCGGTGGGAGAAATATCGATGGTAAAACCCGGTCACGGCGAACATCCGGATGAAATACAGGAAGATCGCGGCCCCGACCGCAAACCAGCTCCAACCCGTCAGTAACACCCCTAGGCAACCCACATGGAGAACCACGAACGGGATGCAGCGGATCCATTCCACCCGGTCCGGTTTGCTCTGGAGGGTCGCCAAGTCGGCGGCGCCGTAGTCGGCGTCAAACCATTGCACGAGCGAAATCAGCCACTTACGCAGACGGCCGACGGAAGAATCGGTAGCAGGCATTATTGGAACGAAAGCCGGGAAGATGGCAGCGCGCCGGCCGAACGCCAGCGTTCGTTTCGGTCGGCGCACGGGGACCTCAAAAGCAAAAAGGCACTGCCGAAGCAGTGCCCTTGGAAGAATAAATCAGCTGACTGAGCCGATCAGAGACCGGGGAACAGCAGTTCCGAGTCACCGCTGGCCTGCAGGGCATCGCGGACTTGCTCACGGGCGCGGCCGCTGGAGACCTGCTGAACGCTGCCGTCACCCAAGAGCAGGTTGCCGGCGGTCTGGTGGATACGGTCGGTGTAGCCCCAAGCCAAACGGGTGGCGTTGTTGGCGTCGGTAGCCAAGACCTTGATGGTCTTGTTGTAGCTGGCCGCCGTCTTGAAATCCAAGTTGTAGGTGCCGTTGGTCAGGTTGCGGTCACCGGAGAGGATGCTTTGCGGGGTCTCTTCGTTCGCGGACAGACCGACGAAGTAGCTCACGATCTTCGGCTTGTCAGCGGCAGGCGCGCCGGCCGCGCCAGTGTTTGCCACATAGGCCCAAGTGTTGGTCTTCAGCGTCGGACGTTCATCCGAGGGGCAGACCACGATCTTGGGCGTGGAGAGCTCGTTGGAGATCGTGGAGAAGATGTAGGTCGCATTGTTCGTCACGTTGGCCGCGACGTTGGCGACAGGGGGCGTGATGCCGCCTTGGGTCGGGTCGACCTGCCAAGGATACTTGCCTTCGTTGTCGGTGGCGAAGATTCGGAAGGCCAGACCGATGTTCTTGAGGTTGTTGACGCAGTTAATGCGCTGAGCCTTGGCCTTCGCCTTGGCGAGGGCCGGGAGGAGCATGCCGGCGAGAATCGCGATGATCGCGATCACCACCAGGAGTTCGATCAGCGTGAAGGCGCTGGAACGCAGTTTGCGGAGACGGTTCATAGGTATTTTTGTGTGTGACGGAGTTAAGTGGCGCGACACTAGTGACCGCTCACTTTGAGTGTCAACGCCTTTCCACTCTCACGCCAAGCACCGGTGATGCCAGCCCGGAATTGGCCCACAAAAGGGGGATTTTTACGCGATTCGCCGATGCTCAGCGCGTGAGTTTTGGTCTCGTCGCGTGAAATTCACGCCGCGCGCTCCATTTCCGGAAAACCTCATCGCCGAAGCAACCAACTGGCCTTCAGTTCGAGGAGTCCCCTGGCCGGACTCCAGTCCCAAGCGGACGAAGCACAACCGCCCACATTAGCAGCCAGCCAGCTTGGCTTGCGGAACCAGTGTCGGCGTCGACATAACGCGACCTAGTAAGCGCGGAAGCCTCCCGGCCACCCGTTTCGCGGTCAGGCAGCCGCCGGCTTGCCCTTGAGTTTGCCGGTCTTGGCCGTCGAGCGGGGAATTGAGCTGCGCCACATGTTTTCGGGCAGGAGTCCGAGCCCAACCAACACCAACTGGCTGATGATGAAGAGGCCAAGCCACATGAATGCGCCACTGGTGAAGCCGTAGCTGTGCAGGCCGATGCCGAGCATGTTGGTCCCAAACCACGACCAACTCGTCACGACGTTGCCAACGACCGCGAGGTTCATGAGGCCGCGTTCCCGGACTAGGCCGCCCCAGCGGGCGTGGAGGATCAGGGCATTCCAAAGCACGATAATCAGGGCGCCGTTCTCCTTCGGATCCCAACCCCAGAAACGGCCCCAGCTCTGGTCGGCCCAAATTCCACCCAGGACGGTGCCGACAAAGCTGAACAGGGTCGCGAAGCAGACGATGCCGTAGACCATCCGCGCCAGGGACTTCGCCACCGCCTCGGTCAGCCCCGTGGTGAAGGCGCCCCGCACGATGTAGATGATGGCCAAGAAGCCGGCGACGTAGGTGGAGGCGTAACCCAAGGTCACGATCACGACGTGCGTCGCGAGCCAGAAGTTGGTGTCGAGCACGGCCACCAGCATTGTGAGCGTGTCCCCACCGAGGGCGAGGTTGTGCGCCACGATCAGGGTCACAAAACCCAGCGCACTGCCCACCACCAGGCCGATGGCATTCTTCCAGAACCGTTCGAGGAGGAGTCCAAGTCCGACGCTACCCCAGCCGATGAAGATCGCGGAGGAATACAGGTTCGTGACCGGCGGACGCCCCTCCAGCCACATGCGGAAAATCAGGCCGACCGTGTGCAGGACGAACGCGACGGCAATCAGCCAGAACGACGTTTTCCGGGCCCATTCGCTGAAGTTGAACCAGTAGTAGCAGCCCAACAGAAAGGCGATCAGGTAGAGCGGCATCGTGTTGTAGAAGGGCGCGAGGCGGTTGAAGAACGTCTCCCGGCCGGCTTTGCCCAGATCGGTCGCGACCGCGGGATTGGCCGCCAAACTCTGGCGGTAAGTGGCGAGCGTGGCGTTGAACGTGGCGGCGTCGCGGGCGCGGAAGGCCTGGGCCATCTTCACCCACGCCTCCAGCGAGGCTGGCACCGGCGCAGGGTCCTTCGCGGCGTCGAGCAGCTTGTTGAAGCGGTCCCGCAGCGAATTGAGCATCGCCGAGCCGGCAAGGTCCGGGTTGCTGGACGCCTTCCGCAAATCCTGGAGCGTGCGGAAGAGGTCGCCGGCTTGGTCTCCCCAGACCAGCGCGGCGACGCCGGAACCGATCCGGGACCAGCCTTCGCGGCCGGGCAGGATCTCCGTCGGCGGCAGGATCAGCGGGGCGTCAAAGCTCTCCACCAATTCCCAGTTGAAGATATGGGTCACCATTTTCTGCCGCACCTCGGGATCGGCGGACTTGGCCCGGAATTCCTGGGCGAAGGTCCGGAACTGGGCGACATCCGCCAGCAGGTTGGTCGTGTTGCCGGGAATGACGGTATTCTTCAGGCGCAGATACAGGGTCAGGGCGTTCCGCAGCTTGAGCACGGCGCCTTCAAAAGCGGTGCGCTGCGAGGCGTCCTGCTTGCTTTCGAGGATACGGCGCGCCTGCTCTTCCAATTCCTTGAAGCCGGGCTCGATCTGGTTCCAGGAGTAATTCTTGCCGTCCTCGCCACGGGCTTCGTCCTTCTGCGGCAGCTTGAGCAGGGAAATCAGGTCCGGGTGATCAATGCGAAAGGTGCGCCGCTGGTCGGCGGCGTCCGGGTTCATTGCCACTTCCGCGAACCATTCGTAGGCCGGAATCGTCCGGCTCTCGTTCCGGTCATGCACCGAATATCGGTCGCGCATCTGCACGAGGGAATTGCGGGCGGCCGAATCCAACGGTTGGTGGCGGCCGTTGAAGACCACCGGCAAGGCGGCGAATTCCTTCAGGTTGAAGGCGGCGTTCGGGCCGTCGGCCAAGAGGCCAGTGGCGAGGAAACAACCCGCGAGGAACTGGAGCAGCGTTTTCATGGGGCGAGGCAGAAGGGATTAGGCGCGCTTCCGGATGAAGCCGACGAGGTGGATCATGAACTGCACCGTCAGGCCGAGGCCGACCACGATGGTGCCGAGGTAAGGCGTAAGCCACGACGGGTTTTTGACGACCTGGAACACGCTGGTGCCGCGGTTCACGTCGATCTCGTCCCGGCCCATCTGGTGCTGGAAGAAGGTCAGCCCGGCGTAGCGCAGCGGATTGTTCATGTAAATGTCCACCTCGCGCTTCTCGTTCGTGCCGGGATTCTCCAGCAGCACCCGGCTCTGGAAATTCCGTGGAATCTCGGTGCCCCGGTAAACCTCGTGGGTCGTCTTCAGCAGCTTGAGCGAGAAATGCTCGTAGTAGCGGGTGGGCCGCAGCACCCCGCGGTAGGTCTTCCCGCCGACCTCGAATTCCTGCTCGTTCAACACGAGGCTGAACAGCCAGGTGCCCAGCGCCTTGCCGGAGGCGTCCACGATTTCCATCACCACCGCGGGCCGGTTCTGCCGGTCCATCGCCCGGGTGGCCGCGGCGGGTTCCATGATCAGGCTCGCGCCGGCGCCCTGGGTCGAAGGAGCGGGGCGGTCCTTGTCCACCATCGGTCCGCGCCGGCGAATGTCGGCATTTTCGGCCCATTGCTTCACGCGCAGGGTAAAGGGCAGCTTTTCGTGCCGGATTTCCCGGCCATTGGCGAGCGACGTAGTCGGGATTGCCACCACATCATCCATGGCCGCATTGGCCGCGTCGGCCAGGATCGCCAGTTCGGTGGCATGGAAGTCTTCCGTGAAGTTCCGCCATTGGCCCTCGACGAAGCTCATGCGGCTTTCCCGCGCGAACATGTCCGTCGCCAACTGTCCGACCAGCAGCAGGATTATGCCGACGTGGGTGAGGAAGATGCCCGCCTTCTTCCGGGTCCACTGGAAGCGGGTGAAATGGGCCGCCAGCAGGTTGACCAGCAGCATTGTCCCCAGCAGGTAACCGCCCGGCAGCAGCACCTTGATCCACTTCAGCGACGGATCGTGCGGGGACCACACGGAATACAGCGACCGGAAATACTTCTCCTGCGCGACATAGAGGCCGTCCTCCGTCTGCGCCAGCGTGCCGAAGAAGACGACAAGGATCCCCAGCCCCAGCAGCCATACGGTCAGCCGGAGCGACGAAAAGAACTGAAAGACACGCTTCACGATAGGAAAAGGACGGCAGGTGGACGACGACGGACTCCGCAGATTCAGAACTTCACCGACTTCAGGAACTTCACGAAGTTTTCCCGCTCCGCCCCGACCACGGACTCCGGCCCGGTCAGCTTGAAGAACCACGTGCGGTCGTTCTGGGAAACCACGGCGGCCAGCATGCGGGTGCCCTTCAGCTCCCCTTCCCCGGCGAAGTCCACCAACGTGGCTTTCCCGCCGGTAACCGGCACCTCGGAGGAAATCTTCGGCAAATCCGCCTCGGTCGCGGCCGTCAACCCGAGCTGCTGGGTGCGCCAACGGTTGATGTTGGCGAGCATGCCGCCGGCGGAACCGCCCAGCGCCGAGATCGACAGGTCCGCGACCTGATTGTTGCCGCCGGGAACCTCAAACGTCGCGAGCCGCATTGGCCGCTGACCGCCGGCCTTCCAATGCGCGGGTGGTTCCCATTGCGGGACCGCCGTCGCCGGCGGCGGCGGAACGCCGGCCGTGCTGGTGCTGGTCATGGGCGGAATCGGATTCGGCGCGGCCGGCGCCGCCGGGGTCGCCGCCGCCTCGCTCGGGGACGGGATGGTGGTCTGCACCGATTGTAACCAGGCGCGGAACTTCGGCTCGTTCTCGAGGGCGAGCTGGTCCTCACCGCGGAGCTTGAAGAAGATCGTCGTGCCTTCGAGGTCGAGCATCGCCGCGAGGGTGCGTTCCTTGAACTTGCCCTCGAGGTTGGCGGCTTCGCTAACGAGGTTCACCAGCTTGCCCGTGGTGGTGCCGATCGGCACGCCCTTCACCTCGGTGCTGAGGCTGGCCTCGGTGATCGGCGCGAGTTTCAGCTCGTTGCGCCAGCGGTTGACGTTGTCCAGCAGGCTGCCGGATTGGCCGCCCAACGGCACGACCGAGATGTCCACGCTGCGGCCGTCCGCCGCCTTCACCTCGTAGCTGGCGATCCGCATGCCCGAACTGGCCTTGGCAGCCCAGCCGTCCGGCACCACCCACGGCAACTTGGCCTGCGTGGTCGCCCCGCCGCCATGGGGATCGGCACCACCACTGCCGCCGCCGTGCGCCGCCGCCACGGGCGGTGTGGGGGAATCCTTGGGCGCCTGATAGACTTGGATCTCCTCACGCTTGCAGCCAAGCGACGCAAACACGAGGGCGGAGAGCAAAGGGATGGTCCGACGAAACATCGCCCCTTAGTAGACTTTGGCCCGGTGGCCGGCAAGCAACCCTTCCCGAATGCACCGCAGCAGCAGAACTGCTGACCCCGTCGTTCCGAGGGAATTCTTCGCCCGCCCGGAAGGCATAACCCTCACCGGCTCGTTTTCGTTTCCGGCGCAACGGCACCGTCGGATGCCCCGTCTCCGCGCTTGGCGACCGCCGGGG
>JBEISV010000608.1:0-2541 GCA_040375265.1 Verrucomicrobiales bacterium | reverse complement strand
TGGGTTCGATCTCGCCCTTGGCCCGGTCCCGCCAGCGGAACCGGCCAGTGAAGGTGCTCCCGAGGATGCTTTCGTGGATCCAGTCCTCGCCCTCGGCCAGCTTTCCGTCCGCAGCCAGGCAGGCGAGCTTCGCATTCGTCCCGGTGCCGCACGGCGAACGGTCGTAAGAGCCCGTCTGAAAGCCCCTCCATTCCCCGGGATCACACCAGTCGGCGGAGCATGATTCGTATTATGGCCAGGTGAATCCAACCTGTTGCGCTTTGAATGGTCCTTTCATAGTCCCTGACCAGACGTCGACATTGCGTGAGCCACCCGAACGTCCGCTCCACCACCCAGTGCCTCGGCAACACCTTGAATCCCTTGGCCGTGTCCGCGCGTTTGACGACTTCCACGTCCATCACTTTGCGGAGGCCTTTCACCTGTTTGGCGAAGTCTTCCCCGCTGAATCCACCGTCCACCCACAGCTTCCGCAGCCAAGCGTGATGACAAAGGGATTCCTCGATCATTTCCTCGGCCCCGTCGCGCTCGGGTCGGTCAGCAGGGGCAATCAGGAGCGAGAGGAAGTGACCCACCGTGTTGACCATGAGGAAGCGTTTGCGTCCCTGGGTCTTCTTGGCTGCGTCGTAGCCCACCTCCGCGGCGAGGCCGGCAGATCGCACCGTCTGGCTGTCGATGATCGCAGCGGTGGGACGGCTCCGCCGACCGGCCTGCTCCCCGGCGTAGGCTCGAAGTCGATCATGGATGCCCGCCATCGTGCCCTTGAGGGTCCAGGTCCTGAAGAGATGAAAGACCATCTTGCAGGGCGGAAAGCTCCCGGGCAGCAGACTCCAAGGGCAGCTGGCTTTGGCGAGGTAGACCAGCGCGTCCACAATGCGGCGCAGCGGAGTTCGGGGTCTGCCCGTTCGAGCGGGCTTGGGCAACATCGGTTCGAGAAACGCCCATTGAACGCCGGAGAGGTCGGTGGCGGAGTCACAAACCGCGCAGCAATTGCACCGACACTTTTACTAAAAGTCGCCTACTCTGTATTCTCAACTCCCTACTGCGCATGTAGTTAGAACTGGAGCCGGTGGTCGGGATTGAACCGACGACCTACGGTTTACGAAACCGTTGCTCTGCCACTGAGCTACACCGGCTGGCTGAAATGATTGCCGGTTTGCCCGGCAACCGCGGGGTATCTATGCGAGGAGACCGGCTGCGGCAAGCCGCAATTCCGCGACCGCCCCCGCAATTCCGGGGCACAACGTTCGACAGCCCGCGGCCCGACCGGTTAGCCTGCCGTCCCGTGACGCTCAAACTGACGAGTGCGTTCGGGATCGTGGTCCTGATCGGCGTGGCGTGGGTGCTGTCGGAAAACCGGCGGAAGTTCCCGTGGCGCCAGGTGCTCTGGGGGGTGGCGCTGCAATTCCTCTTCGGCGCCTTGATCCTCAAGACCAAGGGCGGTGAACGGGTCTTCCAGTGGGCGCAGGAGTTGGTGGTGAAGTTCATCGGGTTCGCCGACGCAGGCACCGGCCTCGTGTTCGGGCCGCTGGCTAAGCAGCCGCTCATGGGCCAGTCCTTCGGTCCCGGCAACGCAGTGGTGCTCGCCATCGTGATCACCGGCACGATCATCCTGATCAGCGCCATCTCGTCCCTGCTTTACCACTGGGGCATCCTGCAACTGGTGGTCCGCGGCATGGCGTGGATCATGCGCCGGGTGATGGGCACGAGCGGCAGCGAGACCCTGTCGGCCGCGGCCAACATCTTCATGGGCCAGACCGAGGCGCCGCTGGTCATCAAGCCTTACCTCGCCGGCATGACCCGTTCCGAACTGAACTGCATGATGGTCGGTGGCTTCGCGACCATCGCGGGCGGCGTGGCGGCCGTGTATTCCGGTGTGCTCAAGGTCCCGGCCGGTCATCTGCTCACGGCGTCGGTGATGAGCGCGCCCGCGGCGTTGCTGATCGCCAAGGTCCTCGTGCCGGAAACGGAAACCAGCGAAACTGGGGCCGGCACCCAGGCCAAGACGGAAGGCGACCACCTGAACGCCATCGACGCCCTTTGCGCGGGCGCGGCCGACGGCATGAAACTGTCCCTCAACGTGCTCGCCATGCTGGTCGCCTTCACAGCCGTCGTCGCGGCGGCCAATTGGCTGCTGGGCGCCGCCTTGGGCATGGTCGGGCTCACGGTCGCCCAACCGCTCCAGACCGGCCTCGGTTACCTGAACGCCCCGTTCGCCTGGCTTATGGGCGTGCCGGGCAAGGACTGCGTTGCCATCGGCCAGGTGCTGGGAGAACGGATCGTCCTCAACGAATTTGTCGGTTACCTGAGCCTGACCGGCATGAAGGACCAGCTCGACGAGCGCAGCTTCACGCTGGCGACCTATGCGCTCTGCGGCTTCGCCAACCTGGCCTCGGTGGGCATCCAGATCGGCGGAATCAGCGGCCTCGCCCCGACCCGGCGGGCCGACCTCGCCCGCCTGGGCTTCAAGGCGATGCTGGGCGGTCTCGCCGCGTGTTACCTGACCGCCTGCGTGTGCGGCGTGCTGCTCTGAGTTGGCCTACT
>JBEISV010000043.1:0-17899 GCA_040375265.1 Verrucomicrobiales bacterium | reverse complement strand
GAAGGCGTTGGAATGGCGGGACCGTTTCGAGCCGTCCATCACGAGGATCGTCTTGGCCGAAAAGCCGGTGCGTTCACCCAACTTCAGCAGGCGGTCCCGCAAGGAACCTTCCGCCAGTGGCGTCAGCTTGTTGAACAGCGGAAGGATGACGACCGGGGCCAGGACCATCATGACCAATTGGAACGCCATCATCGCACCCCAGGCCCACAACCACCACTGGGTGCCCAGCCAGCCGAACAGCTTCACGATCAGCGCCAGCAGCGGGTAACCGAGCACCGCGGCGAGCAGCAAACCCTTCACGCGGTCGAGCCACCACAGCTTCGCAGTGGTCGTGTTGAAGCCAAAACGTTGTTCCAACCGGAATTGGCTCCACCAGTCGAACGGGAGTCCCGGAATCGTCAGCAGCAGGCCCACGCCAAACAGCCACGCCGCAGCGGCCGAGGCGGATTCGCCCCACCGGCCCTGCACCCATTCGAGGCTCCACGGAAACAGGCCGCTGAAAAGCGCCGCCAACCCGACCACCGTGGACCAGCTGTCTTCCCAGCGGCCGAAGCGCAGTTTCGCCAGCGTGTAGGCGACGACGTTGCGGTAGGTTTCCGGCGTTACCGTGTCGCGAAACGCCGCCGGCACCTCGGCGGCGTGGGCCTGCACGTGGCGCTGGTTCAGCGCGCCGAGGGCGGTTTCGGCGAGCCCGCGCGCGATCAGCAGCGCCGCGGCGAAAGGCGGGATGAATTCAACCAAGTCCATGTGCGTCGGCCTCAAGCTACCGGCCCAACCGCCGGGGTCACAACCCTGCCGTCACGTCGGGTTGTGGAAAAGCCAATTGCACGTATGCGTATTAACTATAGCCTCAGCGCACAGATCGCATGAAAGCCCTCGGAACACTTCTTCTCATTGCCACCCTCGCGGTTGGCGGGTGGTTTTTCTGGCAGCAGAAGCAAGGGGCGGCCCAGGCCGCGGCCGGTGCCGCCACCGCTCGGCCCAGCACCGCGGAGATCGAGACACGCGACATCCGGTTCGCCGTTAGCGCTGCGGGCGAAATTACTCCGGCGGAACAGGTTTCCGTCCGTCCCGAGGTCAACGGCAAGATCGAGGTGCTCACCGTGGACGTCGGCGACACGGTCCCGAAGGACAAACTTCTCTTCAAGCTGGATGACCGCGAACTCCAGACCGAGAAACAGTCCCAGGAAACCGCGGTGGCCCGCACGAAGCTGGAAATCGAGCAGGCCGAGCGGAATTACGAACGGTCCAAGGAACTGTTCGAGGGCAAACTGATCTCCCAGGAACTGTTCGAGGATTCCAAGACCGCCTTCGAATTGGCCAAGAACTCCCTCGACCGCGCCCAACGCACCTTGGACCTGGTGTTGGAGCGCCTGCGCAAGACCGTGGTGGTGGCGCCGTTTGACTGCACCGTGCTGACCCGACCCGTCTCCATCGGACAGGCCGTGAGTGGCTCCGGCGGCTTCAATTCCGGCACCGAAGTCCTTTCCATCGCCAACCTGAACGACCTGATCATCAACGCCCACATCAACCAGGCCGACGTGACCCGCCTGAAGGTGGAGCAGGAGGTCGAGGTGACCGTGGAAGCCGTCAGCGGCCTCAAGATTGTCGGCCGGGTCGAACGCATCGCCCCGCAGGCCACCATCAAGAACAACATCAAGGGCTTCGCCGCGCGCATCCTCCTGAAGAACGTGGACCGCCGTGTGCGCCCGGGCATGACCGCCAACATCTCGATCCCCGTCGCCAGCGCGGACAATGTGGTCTCGGCCCCGCTCGCCGCCGTGTTCACCGAGTTTAACCAGGAAACCAAGCAACAGGAGCGTTTCGCCTGGGTGAAGTCCGGCGAGGAATGGGAACGCCGGAAGATCACCATCGGGGTCAGCGACTACTTCTTCGCGGAAGTCACCAGCGGGCTGAAGGCCGGCGAGGTTGTTTCGCTGGAGGACCGAGCCAAGAGCGCCAACAAGAAGGCGGAGCCCACCCCGGCGAAGGTCGGGGCTGCCGGCAGCGGCTCGACGGCGCCCGCCGCGACCAAGACGCAGCAGGCTTCCACCCGCTGACGCTGGTTGGCTCACGTTTCCGCTCCCGAAACTCCCACCCGAACTTTCCTGCCGTGGCGCTGCTCGAACTCCGCAACATCAGCAAGATCTACCACCTTGGCGGCGAGGAGATCCGCGCCCTCGACGACGTGTCGGTGGACATTGGCGAAGGCGAGTTCATCTCCATCATCGGCCCCTCCGGTTCCGGCAAATCGACGCTGATGCATATCGTCGGCTGCCTGGACACCCCGTCGAAGGGCACCGTCAAGCTGGACGGGATCGAATCCCAGAACGCCTCCCAGACTCAGCTCGCGCAGCTGCGGAACAAGAAGATCGGCTTCGTGTTCCAGTTCTTCAACCTGCTGCCCAAGCTCAACGTGGTGCAGAATGTCGAACTGCCCATGATCTACGCCGGCGTCAGCGCCAAGGAGCGCCGGGACCGTGCCCTCAAGGCGTTGGACGCCGTCGAGATGGGCAATCGCCTTAAGAACCGCCCCTCGCAGCTCTCCGGCGGCCAGCAGCAGCGCGTCGCCATCGCCCGGGCGCTGGTGAACGACCCGAAAATCATCCTCGCCGACGAGCCGACCGGCAACCTGGACACCCACACCGGCGAAGTGATCCTGGCCCTGTTCCGCCGCCTTTCGAAGGAAGGCCGCACGGTAATCCTCGTCACGCACAACCCCGAGATCGCCGCGGTAACGCCCCGCCGGATCGAGATCCGCAACGGGAAGATCGCCGACAAGGTGGATGAGAAGCTCGCCGGCCTCGACCGCATCGCGGAACGCGCAACGCAGAACGGCACCGCGGGCGCCGCGCACTGAATCTCCGGATGCTCCGCAACGACTACATCCTGCGCCTGGCCGAGCAGATCGGAACCGCCATGGCGGCGCTGATCGTCAAGGCCGACCACGGAAAGGGGCCGGAAGCCCTGGACGAATGCCGGGAACTGTGTCGCCAGCACGTCGGCTTGGACTTGGATTTCATCGTCCGCCTTGCGCCCCCGAACCTGCTCCAGTTGCTCCAGCAGGGCGGCAATACTTGGAGCGGCCGCGCCGCCGGATTGGTGCAGATTCTTCTCGGCCACGCCCGCTTGGCTGAAGCGACGTTGGACCGCCAGACCGCCCTGCCCTGCTACGTGCACGCCTACTGCCTGCTGCGTGAACTGACGCCTTGGATAGGTCCCGGGGAATCGGCCGGCCACCACGACCTACTGAACAAGACCGGGGCCAAATTGACCGAGCTCGGACTCGGCGGACTGGTCCAAGCCCACTCCAACGCATGAGCCTCTGGTCCGCCATCCTCGTCGGCCTAAAGGAAATCTGGGCCAACAAGTTCCGGTCCTTGCTGACCATGCTCGGGATCATTCTCGGCGTATCGTCGCTGATCGCCATGACGGCACTGGTGCAGGGCATGGAAAACGGCGCCAAGGAAGCCCTGATCGCCGTCGGCGGACTTCAGAAGCTCCGCGTCGAAGCCCAGCCGCTACCGATTGAGCAACGGCATCTCCGTGATTTCGCGCGCGGCGTGACGCTCGACGACGTGCAGGCGCTCCGGGCGTCCGCCCCCGAGGTGCTCAAGGTGTCGCCGGAGATGCGCTTGGAACCCCAGCCCACGCTCGCCGCGAACGGCAAGTTCTACCGCACCTGGATGACCGCGGGCGTCTGGCCGGTGCAATTGGAGATGATGGAACACACCGTCGAACACGGCCGGATGTTCAACGAGGTGGACAACGAACTGGCCCGCAACGTCTGCGTCATCGGCACCAATATCCGCGACGAGCTGTTCGGCCGGCCCGAGGAAACCGGCGAGGCGGTCATTCCGGTGGGCAAGCAGCTCACGATCAACGGCTATCCGTTCACGATCGTGGGCATGTTCCAGCAATACGAGAGCGAGGCCGACAAGAAGTCCCGCCTCCTTCGCGAACAGGAAGAAGCAGCGAAGCGGGCGGCCGGCCTTACCAATTCCGCCTCCGGCCCCAAGCGGAGCCGCGGCTGGGGCGGCGGCGGCCGGCGCGGCGGCAACTTCGCGTTCTGGATCAAGAACAACACCGTCTACGTGCCGCTGAACACCATGTGGCTGAAGCTGAAGTCCGGCCAGACCAACGCCCCGGCCGTGCCCACGCTCACCAACATGGAGATCAAGATCCATGATGTCGGCCGGCTGAACGAGGCGCTGACCCAGATTCGCAACGTGCTCATGGTCACGCATCGCGGCGTCGAGGATTTCACCTTCCGCACGCAGGAGGACTGGGCGGAATCCATCAACGTGTTCATCCGCAACGCACGCCTGAGCGGCGGCATCATCGCCGGCATCAGCCTGCTTGTGGGCGGCATTGGGATAATGAACATCATGCTGGCCAGCATCAGCGAACGAATCCGCGAGATCGGCATCCGCAAGGCCGTCGGCGCGGGCAGTGGCGACGTGTTCATCCAGATCCTGATCGAAAGCACCGTCATCGCCATCGTGGGTGGCGCGGCAGGCCTGCTGACCAGCTTCGGCCTGATCAAGCTCATCGGCCTGATCACGCCCACGGACAACGCGCCGGTGATCACGATCGGTTCCATGGCGCTCGCGTTCGGCGCCAGCGTCGGCATCGGCATCTTGGCCGGGTTGTTCCCCGCCTTCAAAGCCGCCCGCATGAACGTCATCCAGGCGCTCCGCTACGACTGATGAACCTCTTCAACACCATCGCCGTCGGCCTGAAGGAGATCTGGGCGCACAAGTTCCGCTCGATGCTCACGATGCTGGGCATCATCCTGGGCGTCGCCTCGCTGGTCGGCATGTCCGCGATCATCAAGGGCATGGAAAACGGCATGAAGGAGGCCATGGTCGCAATGGGCGGAGTGGACAAGGTTCTACTCCAAACCCAGCCCGTGCCCCCGTGGCAGGACCACCTCGCCGACCAGGCGCCCGGTCGAACGATGGTAGACGTCATCGCCCTCAAGGAAAGTGCCCCGCTCATCCGGGTCGTCTCGCCGGAAATGTCGCTGGGCGAGGCGGTGGTCAGCCGGGGCGAGAAGAGCACCGTCCCTTCCGAGGTGGTCGGCTGCTGGCCCGAAGTCTTGGAGATGAACCTGCACACGCTGGAGCACGGCCGTTTCTTCAATGACCTCGACGAGCGGAACGCCGCCAGTGTCTGTGTCATCGGCACCGGCATCCGGGACGAGCTATTCGGCAGCCCGGACGACGTCGGCCACGAGATCATCCCCTTGGGCGAACGCATCCTGATCGAGGGCCAGCCGTTCACGATCGTCGGCATGTTCCAGCATTACATGGGCGAGGAGGAGGCGAAGCAGCGGCTCGTCGCCAAGCAGCTCAAGGAGAAGCAGGAGAAGGAAGGCGGCCCGAAACGCCAGCGCGGCTTCGGCCGGCGGGGCGGCTGGGCGTTCTGGCGGAAGAACATGACGGTGCTCATCCCGCTGAACACTGCCTACCTCAAGTTCCGCGCCGCCGGCGACAAGGACGGCATCGTGGACCAGCGCCTGTCCGACATCGACATCAAGGTCGCCGACTTCAGCCGGCTGGAAGAGGCGATCCAGCAGGCCAAGAACGTCCTGATGATCACCCACCGCGGCATCGAGGACTTCACCTTCCAGACGCAGGAAAACCAGATCGAATCCATCGACAAGCAGATCAAGAACGCCCGGCTCAGCGGCGGCCTGATCGCCGCCATCAGCCTGCTCGTGGGCGGCATCGGCATCATGAACATCATGCTCGCGAGCATCAACGAGCGGGTCCGCGAGATCGGCATCTGCAAGGCCATCGGCGCCACCGGGCCGGACATCTTCATTCAGATCCTCGTCGAGAGCGTCGTGATTTCCATCCTCGGGGCGCTGGCGGGACTCGTGGCCTCCGAGCTGTTGGTCAGTCTGCTCGCGAACATCAGCCCGACACAGAATACGCCCATCATCACCCGGACGGCGGAACTGATCGCCCTCGCCTTCAGCATCCTGGTCGGCGTCGTGGCGGGGCTGATTCCGGCCTTCAAGGCGGCCCGTCTCAGTCCCATGCAAGCGCTCCGCTACGAATAGCGGCACGCTGGACGACGGTGGGAAGTCGCTCCAGTTTCCTCGCGTGAACTCCACCCGCCGACTGCGTTCGCTGCTTCTTTGGGCTTCTGCCGTCCTGCTGGCGTCCGCGCTGGCGCTGGCCGCCTACTGGCACTTCTGGTGGCGACGACCGCCGGGTTTCGGCCCGGTCGCACTGCCGGTGCCGGCTGAGTTGTTTCGCCAGCCATGGACCGAACGGCGCGTGCTGCTGGTCGGGCTCGGCGACAGCGTCACGGCGGGCTTTGGCGCCGCCAAGGGTAGGTCCTATTTCGATCGGCTCGCCGGCCCCAGCGCCCCGGACGAATACCCCGAACTGCGCGGCCTCAACCTCCGGACGGTCCTGCCCAACCTTACCGTCACGAATCTCTCGGTCTCCGGCAGCACCTCGCTCCAGCACGTGCGACAGCAGCTCCCACGGTTGTCCCGGCAGGACCCGGATACGCTGGGAATCATCGTCCTCACGACCGGCGGCAATGACCTGATCCACAACTACGGCCGGACCGAGCCAAGCGAGGGCGCGCTGTTCGGCGCGACCGTCGCCCAGGCCGGGCCGTGGGTGACGAACTTCGCCGTCCGGCTCGGCCAGATGGTTGCGACGATCACCAACCAATTCCCCGGTGGCGCCCACGTTTTCCTCGCGGACATCTACGATCCGACCGATGGCGTCGGCGACATTGGCCGGGCGGGTCCCCTGCCCGACTGGCCGGACGGACTGGCGCTGCACACCGAGTTTAACCGGATCATCCGCGACTTTGCCGGCCGGCACGGGAATGTTCACTTGGTGCCTATGCACCGGGCGTTCCTGGGACACGGGATTCACTGCACCCAATTCTGGCGGGAACACTACGCCGCGGCCGATCCGCACTACTGGTTCCACGACAATCTGGAGGACCCGAATGACCGCGGCTACGACGCCATCCGGCGGCTGTTCCTCCGGGAAATCGCCGCCGTCCTCTGCCCGCGCCCGTAAGTCGGCTGCCCGCTGCGCTTGCCTGCCCCGCCCGTAAGCGGGAGAGTTCGGGCGCCCAATGAGCGAAATCCTGGTCATCGGCCACCGCAATCCGGACACGGACTCCATCTGCGCCGCCATCGCGTATGCCGACTTCAAGCACCGGATCGGCCTGCGCGACGTGGTGGCTGCCCGTTGCGGCGAGGTCAACGAACGCACCCAGTTCGTGCTCCGCACCTTCAACGTCCCCGCCCCCCGCTTCGTCGCCGATGTTTCGCCCAAGGTCCGCGACGTGATGCAGGCCAACGTCATCTCCGTGCCGCCCCGCACGACGGCCGTCGAGGCCCTGGCCGTGATGGACGAACGCAACATCCGCGTGCTGCCGGTGCTGGACCAGGAACGTCGCTGCCTCGGCCTGCTGTCCGTCTTCAAGGCCAGCAAGTTCTTCTTCCCGTCTCCGAACCGGATCTTTGATTCCCGCCGGGTCGTCGCCTCCATCCGGTCGCTTGCCCGGACGCTCAATGCCAAGATGATCTGCGCCTTCGAACCGGACCGCGAGGAGGACCTGGTGCTCATGGTCGGCGCGATGAAGGCGGCCAGCTTCGCGAACCGCCTGCCCAACTACGCGCCGGAAAAGATCATCGTCGTGGTCGGCGACCGCGAGGACATCCAACGCCTCGCGATCGACGGCCGGGTGCGAATCATCGTGGTGACCGGCGGGCTGGAAGTGAGCCCGGAAATCCGCGACCTCGCCCGGCGCAACGAGGTAACCCTGCTGCTTTGCCCGCATGACTCCGCGACCACCGCGATGCTCTGCCGTGCTGCGATCACGGTTGAGCACGTGTTGCGGCAGGATTTCCTGACCTTCCGCGCCGAGGAAAAGCTGCGCGACGTCCAGGCCGTGGCGGCCGCTTCCAGTTTCCAGGCGTTCCCGGTGCTGGACGACGACGGCCGGGTGGTCGGCATGCTTTCTAAGTCCGACTTCCTCAAGAAGGTGAATCGCCGCCTGATCCTGGTGGATCACAACGAGCTTTCCCAGGCTGTGCTCGGCGCCGACCAAGTCGAGATCATGGAGATCATCGACCACCATCGCATCGGCGCCTTCAGCACGAGCCAGCCAATCCTGTTCCGTAACGAGCCCGTCGGTTCCACCAGCACGATCATCGCCGACGGCTATTTCCGCTATGGCATCCCGCTCACGCCCAGCATCGCCGGGCTGCTACTGGCCGGCCTGGTCAGCGACACATTGAATCTCACTTCGCCGACGACGACCAAACGCGACGCGGAAATCCTGGCGTGGCTGGAGGAAAAAGCCGGTGTCAACGCCGCCGAGTTCACGGCCAAGCTGTTCAGCTCCGGTTCGGTGCTGGTGTCGCAAACACCGGAGCGGGCGATCACGACGGACTGCAAGGAATACGTCGAGGACGGCCGCCGCTTCAGCGTAGCGCAGATCGAGGAACTCGGATTCGACGTGTTCTGGAAGACTCACACCGCGATCCGCCAAGCCCTGGAAACCTACCGCACGGCCAACGGTTACCTATTCTCCGCGCTGTTCGTCACCGACGTCGGGGCGCAGTCCTCGCTGCTCATCGTCGCCGGGCCGGAGAAATTCATCGGCGCCGTGAAGTATCCCGAAGCGGCCCCGGGCGTCTTCGAACTGGCCGGAATCGTCTCGCGTAAGAAGCAGTTGCTGCCCTACCTCACGGAAACCCTCGCCCAGGTGGCGGCCACGGGCTTGCCATAATGCGGCGGAAGACGTTGCTCCGTGGTTCTTTTTGCCGACTCCGGTGTCCGGTCCACGCTCCGGGCGGCAGTTCACAGGAAAATGGATTCGGCAGAACCAGACTGCGAGTTGGTCAGGTCTTACGCCCGCGAGGGTTCGGAACCGGCGTTCCGCGCGCTGGTCAACCGGCACATAAACCTGGTCTTCGCCACGGCGCTCCGGCAGGTCGGCGACGCCGGGCTCGCGGAGGAGATCACCCAGAACGCCTTCATCGCCCTGGCCCGCAAGGCGCCGCATCTCGCCGGCCACGAAACGGTCGCCGGCTGGCTTCATCGCACGGCCGTCCTGGAGGCCAAGGCCTGCATCCGCGCCCAGCTCCGCCGCCAACGCCGCGAGGTGACCGCCGCCGAAATCACCGAGCTCCGGAGTAACGGCGCCTCGCCGCTGGAAGAACTTATCCCGCTGCTGGACGAGGGTTTGCTGGGCTTGCGTGAAACCGAACGGCTGGCGCTCATGTTGCGTTTCCTTGAAGGGCGGAGCCTGCGCGAAGTCGGCACCGCCCTGGGTGTGGCCGAAGACGCCGCTCGCAAGCGGGTGGACCGCGCCCTCGACCGGCTGAGCGAATTCTTCCGCGCACGTGGCTTCGCGGTTCCGGCCTCGGGCGGCTCCGCCTTGCTCAGCCAGGCTGCAGTTCACGCAGCTCCCGTCGGATTGGCGACCACTTCCGCCTCGGCCGGTCTTGCGGCCGGCGCCGGGGGCGGCGGATTGGCGGCCCTTGTCACCCCGCTTATGGCCCTCACCAAAACCCAAACCGCCGTCCTCTGCGCCTTGCTGGCCGCCGTGCCTCTGGGCTGGCAATGGCGCGCGCAGAGCGAAACCGACCGCAACCACGACGGACTTGCCGCCCAGCTTGCCGCCGGCCGCCAGCAGCTCGCCGCGCTGGAATCCGAAACCGAAGGGCTGCGCCGCCAGTTGCAGGCCGAACAAGCCGAGACGCTCAACACGCTGGCCCGCGTCAATGCGCTGGCCGCCCAACGCACCGCCGCCAAGCCGGCTCCGCGCCATCAGTGGGACGATGCTTCGGCGGTGGTCCGAATCCCGAAGGAACTCCTGCGGCAGCTTCCGTTCGAAGGCTTGGCCAACAAGCGGGGCGAACTCAGTCTGCAGATCATCGAGGCCCTGCAGCTTTCGTCGGCGGAGGCCGCGGCCGTTCACCACGCCATCGGGCGCTTTCTCAGCGGAGTCCAGGCACTCGAGGCCGGCGGCGTCGAACGGGTCGAGCCGACGCCCGGGGACCTGGGAGGACGTTCGCCGGAAGAGGTCCGCGTCTTCGCCCTGCCCGACACGCGCGAGGGAGTCGCCCACCTGCGCGAGACGCTGTTCGCCGAACTGGCCGGCCTGCTCAACGTGGAGCGGCTGGAACTCTTCCAGCGCTCGCTCCGCAACTGGATGCCGCTCGACGACGCGAACTACGGCCTGAATTCGGGCTCGGCCGTGTTGGTGCAACCGCGACGCCTGAGGTTTTTCCCCCAGAAATTGCAGCCGCCGGACGCTCCGGTCCTGGGCTGGGGTGTCTCGGTTCCCGGCAGCGGTTCGCTGACCGCTTCCATGCAGGTTGACGACCTGCCCGCCTACCTGCGCCCGCACCTGGCAGACTGGATCGAAGCTGCCCGTCAGGCGCAGGCCGAAGCTGCGGCCCGCACCGCGATTCCCGGAGGCACGCCATGAACCGCTCGCCGCTGACGCAGCGGTTGATCTTTCTGGCCCTGCTGCTGGTCGTGCTGGGTGGCTGCTGGTGGCAGCGCGGCCGGCTTCTGGAACGGTCCCGCCGCGCCAATGCCGGACTGCAAGCCGAGGCGATGATCTTGCAGGAACAGCTCACGGCCGCCCGGCAACAGCTTGAGGGACTGAAGGCCAGTCTCGCGACCCAACAGAACTCCCGGCAGGACGCCGCCGCGCAGGCCGCCCACCTCCTGCGGCAGGCCACGCCGACCGACCCAGGCGACCGGTGGACCGCGCCGCCGGAACACCTGCCGGCATGGCTGCCGGACTCGCCCTACGTCTGGCTGCGCAAGGACATCCTGCCGAGCTTTCCCATCCAGCCCTTCGAGCGAAACGGCGCCTTGAACCCGGGGGCCGGCAGCATCCTGGTCGCCACGCCGGAACAGGTGTCCTCACTCAACCGGAAACTCACCGGACTGATCCGCGCCTACCAGGACTTCGAAGTGGCCCGGGCCGAACCCACCGACGAGCACCCTCCGGGCATCCGCGGCGCCAAGGGCGAAAAGCTGACGATCCGGGTGCCGCCGCTCCCCGAGGAGGCGGCGCGGCTGAAGCAGGAATTCGAGGCCACGCTGCGAACCGGTTTGGGCGAACAGCGGGCCGACCTGCTGCTCCGTGCGGCCGGCAACTGGCTCGACTCGCAGTTCAGCACGGACGGCACCCTGCCCAAGACCTACTCCGTGGTCCGCCACCCCGACGGGAGCTTCAACATTTCGACCAGCACGGGCGGCAGCTCGATGTCCGTCGGCGGGCCACGCAGTTTCGAGGACTATATCCCGGCGCACCTGCAGCCGCTCTTCGCCGCACTGAAGGTGGATGCGGCCAGTAGCAAGGACGACGAACCAAACCCGTGATCGAAGCGCGTCCGGCACCACTCGGCAGACCGATCCGCTCACCTTCCCCTCCGCACGAAGGTCCGTTCGCCAACCCAGCGGGTGTTGTGGCGAGTGTGCAGGGCGTCACTCGGGAACTTAGGCCGCGGAGCCTTGCCATATGTCTGGTCGTTCATGCCGATCCACGGCAGCGGCCCCACCTCGGTGCCACGGGCGACGTGATAGTCGGCGTCCTTGTCCCACCCGAGGGTGAACAGGAAGAAGTCCCGGACAGTTCCCGGCGGCTTGGGGGGCAAACGGTCCGCCGCAAACCGCAGCGTGAGTTCATCCCCGCCCGCGACCAAGGCCAGGCCGTTGTCGGCCTGCCCGAGCAGTTCGTCCACGGCGCCATACCGGGTCACCCAACCCGACGGCGTGATGTGCCACGCAGGAGCGGGCTTCACTTGGTCGTAAACCGGCGTCAGCGGCTCGGTCCAGGGCAGGTCGGCGAACTCGCTGTAGCCCCGCCAATGCAGGTCGGTCGCGGCGGGCAGCAGCGAGGTCAGCGCACGTTCGGTAAGCGCCACCCGCTCGGTGAACAGGGCAATGCGATCCCAGTGAATCTCGAAGGCCTGGGTCAGCCGCAGTCGCGTCGTGCCGGCGGGCAGCTTGCCGGTGAGGTCGGCGAGGATCGTCTTCGTCTTGCCGGCGGGCGCACCGATGGTCGCGGGAACCTTTTGCCAACCCGCGGCCGTTTCCGCCTCCAGCGTCGGGAACGGAAACGGGAATTCGGGATTGTGCGCGCCGGCAATGTTCGCCATGCCGCCGCCGAATCGCAGCCAGCCGGTGAGCGCCAAGACCAGCGGCTTCGCCGAGTCGAGCGCACCGAAGTCCAGCGTCACAGAGAAGGGTTCGACCAACCCCCGATACTGCGGGCCACGTTGCACGAGCGGAGACACCTTTTGCCCGTCCACCGCCTGCAAAGCCGCGGTGACATCCGCCGCGGGCGAGGTTGATGGGGTCGTCACCGACACACTCGCGGCACGAAGCGGGACGCGTCCGCCGAGCTGCCACAGTTCATGCGGGAGGAAGGGTTTGCCCGGCAGCAGCTTGCTGGTCGGATGCACTTCGGTGCCGGGCGGATGGTCCACCGCCACCAGCTTGGCGGTGTCGAGGTAGAGAATCTCCCGCAGCTCCTCGGTGAGCTGCAGTTCGTAGTGGCCATTGCGAGGGCGGAAGTTGGCGTCTGAACCGACCCACGCGAATTCCTCGGGGTCCGCCTCGATGTAACGACCCGGGGCGAGCGGCAGGCCGATCGGCGAAGCCCCCAAGAGGTCCGTGACGAAGCGGAACTTCTCGCCGTCCCACGCGTAAAGGTAAGGGCATGAACCAGTCGGCATCACCAACTCGAAGACGGTCAGCGGCTGCTGGCAATCCACCTCGACCTCCGTCGTGTCGAGTTTGGTATCAAACCAGCGCGTGCTCACGGCATCGAGCTGCCGGCGTTTGCCGACACCGATTTCGACCGGCAGCGACTGCACGGTCCGAATTCCATGCCAGCCCGCGCCGGTCAGTTCCGCCTTCACGCCGAGGCCGCTGGTGTTAGAGCGATTGCCCAGCAAGCGCAGCTTCAGCATGCCATTCGCGTTGCCTCCCTCGTTGCGGAGCAGCTTCAGTCCGCCGCCCGCCACCTCGAACACGACGTCGGTGTCGCAGTCGGCGTCGAAGTCCGCCGCCACCAGATGCCGGACATCTGCCGCCGCCATCGGCGCCAAGCCCAGCTCGGCTGTCGCTTCGTGGAAACCGGCGTTGCCGCGGTTCCGCCAAACGCGCACCCCGTCCGCACCCCAGGCCAGCAGGTCCAGCCAACCGTCGTTGTCGAAGTCGAAGGTCCGCACGGAGCGGACCTTGTTACCGCGGGCGGGCAGCTTCACGGTGTCCCGGATGCCCGAGTAATGGATCTCGATGCTCCGGTCGGTCACCAACGCCACGTCCACCCTGAGGTCGTTGTTGAGGTCACCGGTGGCCAACGCGTTGGCCACCGGCCAATCCGTCGGCTGATTGGTTCCCACCAAACCTTCGCCGCGAACATTGGAAATCACCAGCGGCGGCGCGGCCGCCCGGGTCAGCAAGAGATCGGGCAGATCGTCGTTGTTCCAGTCGTCCACGGTGATGCCCGTGATCACGTTGCTGCCGACGAGGGGCAACGCCGTCTTGCGCTCCCGGAAGACGCCCGTGCCCAAGTTGGTGAGGTAACGCAGCCCGCCGTCCGCGCCGGCCGCCAGCACGCCGAGCTTGCCGGTGAAGTCGAGGTCGGCGAGGCCCACCACTGAACCCTTCACCTCGCCCACGCCGGCAATCCGGGTCGCATCCATGAAGAGTCCGTTCGTCTGGAACTTCAGCAGCACCGTGCCGGCGGGCCCGGTAAGCAGCACGTCCTCGAAGCGGTCAATCTGAACGTCGCCGACCGCCACACCGGTGGCGGCCGCCACGACCGGGCTGGCCACGGCCTGCCCGCGGGCCGCAAAGACGCCGTTGGAATTCCAGAAGAGCTGGTAGCCGTCCGGACCGCGCAGCATCAGGTCGTTCAGGCCGCGCCGATTGATGTCGAGCACGGCAACCGGGCCGGCCAGCTTGGCGCCCTCACCGGCGAACGCCTTCGCGGAATCATCCACGAACTTCACCGGATTACCGCGTGGGTCCGGCTGTTCCAGCGGGAACGGCGCCTTGATCTGGGTGTAAAGACAGCGTTCGAACAGCGCGGGATTGTCGGCGTTGCCCACCTTGCCGCCGGCCAGTTGCTGATGCTTCTGCAGCAGTTCGGCCGCCTCGTCCCGCTGGCCGAGCCGCAGCAGCACCTGGCTGAGCAGGTAGTGGCTGGCGACGAAGTGGACCGAGGCCTGGTTGGTCTCGAACTGCATGACCTCCCGGAATTGCACCGCCGCGTCGTCGAACTGGTTCCAGCCCTGATACGCCCGGCCGAGCTGGAAGCTGACCGCGTTCACCGTCGGATCGGCGTCCTTCGCCTGTTGGAGCGCCTGGACGGCATTGGAAAACTGGTTTTGCCGCAACTGCGCGCAGCCGAGCACAAACGCGGCCGCCGCGTTGCCCGCCTCGAAGTGCAACGTCTCCCGGGCATGGGTGCTCGCCTGATCGGGCTGGCCGTTCAGGAGGAAGGCGTTGGCGAGATTCAGGTGCGCGTCGGGGTTGGCCGGGTTCAGCGCCAGCGCGGACTGAAAGGCGGTGATCGCCTTCGCGGCATCGCCCTGGTCGAAGAAGGTCTTGCCCGAGGCCATCGCCTGGTCGAACACCTTCGTGCTGTTCTCGGAACTCGGGGCGCCGCCGGCCGCTTGGCGAGCCATCCACCAGGCACCGGCGAAGATCAGGGCGCCGAGCAAAACCATGCCCAGCACCAAACCGGCGGCGCCAGGACCAAGACGGGAAACGGACGAACTCATAGGTCGGAAATCGGTGGTCGCGGAAACCGGGCGGCGAACCGGCCGAAGGCTTCGTTGGACCGCGCAGACGGTGCGATGAAAACCGCCCAATCCAAGCGCAAAGAACGGCGGACCGGCGCCTGTTGCGCGGACCGTCAGGGTGTCGCCGAAGAAGTATGGTCGTGGACGATCCGCCAGCCTTCCGGCAACCGCCGAAACACGAGCGTGAAGAGCCCCTGCGGTTGGTCGGCGGCCCGGTTCAGCTGCCAACGGCCAAAGACCAGGACGGAGTCGGGAGCAAGCACGGTGACCTCGACCTCAGTGAAGGCCAGTTTCCCCATGTCCTCGGCCGTCTGGTAGCGGCGGGCGTAACGATCGAAGACGGTTTGCCACCCGCGGGTCACGTCGCCGCCCGAGGCGAACCGGGTGTCACTGCCCCGGGCATAACCCGCCATGAAACCGGCGAGATCCTGCCGGTTCCAGGCTGCCTGCTGCACCGCGAGCACGGCGCGAACCGCCGGTTCCGGTGCCAGGTCGTCGGAGGGCCGATGCGCGCAGCCGAAGGCCAACAGCACCAAGCAACCAAGGATCAGAGGGAGTCGGAACGTCACCGGGTAAGGCTGAAACGCGGCGCAGCCCAAAGCACGGCGAAACTGCGCCGGGAGCGCGACTCTCTGAGTCGCATTAATCCCAATTCGGAAGGAAGTGATGGAAGACTGGCGGCTCAGATAGCCGCGCTCCCGACGTCCACCGGCCGATCAACCAATGCCCAGGAGCTTTCCTCCCTGGTAGGTGAGGAACGCCAGAATCCAGGCGAGCGCGGTCATGTAGGCGAACTGGAACAGCGGCCACTTCCAGCCGTTGGTCTCGCGCCGGACGACGGCGGTGGTGCTCACGCATTGCATCGCGAAGACGTAGAAGACCATCAGGGTGATCCCAGTCAGGGTGGAGTAAACGGCGGAGCCCTCAGTCCGCTTCTCGGCCTTCATGGTTTCAGCCAAGCTGTTGGTTCCCTCGTCCGAGTCGTCGAACTCGCCCACGTTGTAAACGACCGACATCGTGCTGACAAAGACCTCGCGCGCGGCGAACGACGCGACAAGGCCGATGCCGATCTTCCAGTCGAAGCCCAGCGGTCGGATGGTAGGCTCGATATGGTGACCGAGGCGGCCGGCAAAGGAGTGACGGAGCTGTTCGCCGGCTTGTTGTTTTTCGATGCTTACGAGCTTTTCAAGCAGCGCGTTGGCATTGGAATCATTGGTGTTTCGGTTTTGGCTGGAGCGCCACGTTTCAATTGCCTTAACGGCTTCGCTGAGGCTGAAAGCCGCAGCACGGTTGAGTTCTAGTCCAGCCTGATCAGCAGCCTCGATTCGCTGGATGTCGAACAATTCCTTTTGCATCAGGTCCTTCGGATACGTCACCAGAAACCACAGCAGGATGTTGATCCCGAGGATCACCGTGCCGGCGCGGCGCAGGAAGAGCTTCGACCGTTCCCACATGTGCCGGAGGATTACCGTCGCGACCGGGCGTTTGTAGGGTGGCAGTTCAAGGATCAGCGGCGGCGGTTCGCCCTTGAGCAACGTCTTCTTGAACAGCCACGCCATGCCCAACGCGCCGACGATGCCCAGCAGATACATTGCGAGCAGCGTCAGGCCCGGCAGGCCAAGGAAACCGAACAGCTTCGTCTGCGGAATGCACGCCGCGATCAGCACCGTGTAAACCGGCAACCGGGCAGAGCAACTCATCAACGGCGCCACGAGGATCGTCACCAGGCGGTCCTTGGGCGACTCGATGGTGCGGGTCGCCATGATCCCGGGGATCGCGCAGGCGAACGACGACAGCATCGGGATGAAACTCTTGCCGTGCAGGCCCACCCGCGACATGAGGCGGTCCATCAGGAACGCCGCCCGGCTCATGTAGCCGGTGTCCTCCAGCAGCGCGATGAAGAGGAACAGGAGGCAAATCTGCGGCAGGAAGACCACCACGGCACCGACGCCCTTGATGACGCCGTTCGCCAACAGGTCCTGGAAGTCGCCCGGCCCGAGCGCTTCGCTGGCCCTCGACGCCACGGCCTCCACGAGGCTTTCGATCCAACCCATCGGCAGTTCCGCGAAGGTGAAGATGCTCTGGAACATCAGCGCCATGAGGCCGACGAAGATGGCCAGCCCCCAGATCCGGTGGGTCAGCACCCGGTCGAGCTTGTCCGAAAAACTCTCCGCCGCGACGAAGGTCTCGGTGGTGACGTGCTGCTGGATGGCGAAGACCCGCGCATAACGCGCCTCGATGGCCGCGCTGCGCCAGTCCACGCCGGCGGCTTCCAACCGGGCGCGGGCAGAATGGACGGCGTCCTGGAGTTCGACCGGATACAGCTCGCGGTGGGCAGCGAACACCTTGTCGTCGCTCAGCAGCAGCAAGGCTTCCGCGGCGGCCAGTCGGTCGCGGTGCGGGAACAGCTTGCGCAATTGCTGGGCAACGGCCTGCGCCTCGCGGCCAAACAGCTCTGGCAGTTCGCTGAATTCGCGGGGAATCACCTGCTGCCGTCCCGACTTGGCGGCCAGCGCATTGATCGCCTGTCGCAACTCAGGCAGGCCTTCGCCGGCACTGGCGACCAGCGGGAGCACGGGCACCCCCAGGGCCTTGGACAGCGACTCGACGTCAATCGCGTGGCCGTTTTCCTCCGCGACATCCAACATGTTCAACGCGAGGAATGTCGGGTAACCCAGCTCGATGACCTGCGTGGCGTAGTAAAGGTTGCGCTGAAGGTTCGACGCATCCACCACGATCACGACGAGGCTCGGCTCCGGCACGTCCGGCAGGCGCTGGAACAGAACGTCGCGGGAAATCTGCTCGTCGAGCGACTGCGGGCTCAGGCTGTAGGTGCCCGGCAAGTCGAGCACAGTGACCGGACGATCCGCCGCCGCGCCCTGCATCGCGCCTTCCTTGCGCTCAACCGTGACGCCGGCGTAGTTGCCGACCTTGGCGCGCAACCCCGTGAGGGCGTTGAAGAGCGTGGTCTTCCCGCAGTTCGGGTTGACGGTGAGGACGGCGGTGAACTGCGGATTGCGGACTGAGGATTGCGGCTGGGTGGCCATGCGTCAGGAACAAAAGGGG